>NZ_JBIVTV010000006.1:0-10400 GCF_044756885.1 Streptomyces sp. NPDC091412
TTGATGTTGAGGATCAGGTCGGTGACGTCCTCCTTGACGCCCGGCACGGTGGTGAACTCGTGCAGGACGCCGTCGACGCGGATGCTGGTGACAGCGGAGCCGGGGATCGACGACAGGAGGGTGCGGCGGAGAGAGTTGCCGAGGGTGTAGCCGAAGCCCGGCTCCAGCGGCTCGATCACGAACCGGGAGCGGAACTCGTCGACGACCTCTTCGGTCAGTGACGGACGCTGAGCGATCAGCACGAGGTATTGCCTCCAGTGTGTGGCGCCCGCTATGTGACGCCGTAGACACCACGAAGAGTACGGGCGGTTCGGCCTCGGAGGAGGCCGAACCGCCCGGCCCCACCCGTCTGCCGACCGGTCGGCGGGCTCAGCTCTTGCTGGAGTGGAGCCCAGCGATCAGCTACTCCCGCCCCTGAGAGTCAGCCACCAGCGCGGTTCTTAGGCGCATACTGGGGACGATGACAAAGCCTGCTGCACCGAAGCGTCATTTGCCCACCAGCCCCTTCAAGCCCCCGGCCACGCCCGATCCCAAGCACTTCGCCGTGGGCGACCAGGTCACACACGACATGTACGGCCTCGGCCGCGTGATCGGCATCGAGGATGGGATCGCGGCGCTCGTGGATTTCGGCTCGGCCCAAATGCGAATCTTGAGCCCGTACGCCAAGATGACCAAGCTGTAGGACCGCTGTGCCCGGTCACGGCACGCCAGGCCCCTTCGGGGGCCTGCAACGAAAGCGAGACCTCTCATCGATCTGACGTCGCTGTTCTCCGCCCTGGAAGGGCAACCCCGCCGTGCCACTCCGGCATCGCCGCCCCCGGCGACAAACCCCTTCCAAGCCCCGGACTTCGGGGAAGACGAGACCTTCCTGCTCGAGGAGGTACAGGAGCCCGCCTGGGACACGCGTGCCGCACAGCCCAAGGCGGCTTAGCTCCCACGAGTGCCGTGGCGTGACCGGGGCTTCGAGTGCATCGCCGCTGTCACCGACCGGGCACTCCAGTGGTACGGCCCGGAAGCCGGCGCGCGGGCTCGGTTCCGAGTGCGGAGGCCCTGTGGAGTGCTCCACAGGGCCTCCGCACTCCACCGGTCAGACGTTGTCTGCGGCCTTGCGGCGGCGTACGGCGAAAACCGCTCCGGCGCCGAGTGCGACGGTGACGGCGCTCGCGAGAGCGAGCGGGGCCATCGCCGAGGACGTACCGGTCGCGGCGAGGCTGCCGTCGGCGTCGGTATCGGTGGCCGTCACCCGCACCGCCTGCTGGGACGCGCCGCCCTGCGCCGAGGGGCCGGCATCCGTGCCGGGCTTCGCAGCGTCCGGCCGCTTGTCATCGTCCTCGCCGGGCCGGCCGGGCTCGGCTTCGTCGGCCGGGCCGGTCTTGCTGCCCGCGGGCAGCAGTTCGAAGTCGTAGCGCTTCATCGGGCCCAGGACGCAGGGGTTGTACGCGTCGGAGGCGTCACCGGCCAGCAGAGCGAAGGCGTCGGCGGCCTGGGCCGCGGAGTCGACCTTCATCCGCAGCTTCACGTCGCTCTGCTCGCCCGGCTTCATGGTGTCGATGTGCGCGATGTACTCGGGATCGTCGCCGTTGAGGGCCTGCCAGCCCGCGCCGTTGGACCATTCCACCTCCACGTGACTCTTCTCACCTCGCGGTTCGCCGGCCACATGGAAGAACACCAGGGGGTCCACTGTCAGCGTGCGCTCGGTTCCGTTGGTCACGCGCAGGGTGAAATCGACGCTGGTCCCGGCGACGACCTTGGACGGCAGTCCCACCGCGAGCGAAGTCAGCCCGTCCTCACGGACGCACTCCTTGGCGGTGGCGAGTGCTTCTTCGGCGGCCTTCTTGACCTCGAGGGCCTTCTTGGGAGCGTCCTGGACCAGGCTGTACTCCCGGACGGCCGCCACCCTGGCGTCGTCCAGCGCGGTGTGGGCCTCCTTGGCCGCGGCGTCGGCCTCCTGCTTGGCCTCGACCGCCTTCGCCAGATCTCCCTTGGCGGCTTCGAGGGCTTGCTGTGCCTCGGCCTTCTCGGTCTCGCTCAGGGCCGCTTCCAGCTTGGCCTCGGCGTCCGCGACGGCCTTCTCAGCCGCTTCCTTGGCGCCGGCCGCCTCCTTGGCCGCCTTGTCCGTGGCGATCGTGGCCGCCTTGAGCGGGTGCGTGTCGGAGTCCAGGGAGTCCAGGGCGGCCTTGACCTTCTTCTGCCCTTCCTCCTTGGCGATGACGGCTTCCTCGTAGGCCTTCTGCGCGTCGGTGGCGGCCTTTACCAGTTCCGCGTACGTCGGCCGGCTCTGCGTCTGTGCCGCGGATGTCCCGGCGGCGAGAGCCGGAGTGGCGGCGAAGAGCACGACGTGCGTGGATGCCGCGACGGCGACGGCCACGGCGAGGGAGCGGCAAAATTTCACGGACGGCCTTTCTTGGTCGGAGACAAAGGAGAAACGGCCACCGAAAAGCACACGCGGGGCAGCCTGGATACCGGCGAGTGTATAGGCCACGTAAAGAGCGAGTGGTGTTTTTCTCGCACCACGCTCCCCCATGAGGAAAATCGCCGCGGATGAAAGGGGCGAACGAGGATGGTTGCTCAGGACGCCTGCATTTCTCTGTGACTTAGATCACTGCCATGCGGGCGGTGCCCGAGGCGTCTGGCGCTGCGTCCGGGCTGTCGGACCGGCCCGCTCCGCCTCCGGCCGGAGTATGCGGGCGCTGACGGGCCATGGCAGCCATCCACGTCTACGGGCGGATCCGCACGAGTACGGATTTCGACGCCGCATCCTGGTGATTTCTCGCCGACGCCGCCCATGAGGCGGAGAACAAGCGTGCCGTGGCGCACGGGAATGGATTTCTCCCAGGAATTTCAACGGCTGCTGCTCGGAGGACTCAGGAGTGCGGCTTTTCCTGTCCTTCCCGGCGGCACGGGCGGCTGTACGGGCTCCGCGCGCTCGCCGACTGGCCTCCCTTCCCACGCCCTTGCGCAGCACAACCTTTGACATGACCGGGCCGTCCTACAGCGGAAACGATCACTCTGTGGACGTCCTCAGGGTCGTCGCCACGGGATGGTCTCCGTACAACCTGGGAGTTGTCATGAGAACCGTCACCAGCCGCAGGAGGCGGCTCGGGGCGTACGCGCTCTTCGCGACGGCGGCGCTGAGCGCCACCGTGCTCGGCGCCACGCCGGCCTCCGCCGCGAGCGACATGCTGTGGGTCCAGTCCCCGGAGGCGGTGACGCTGTCCGTCACACCGGGCTCGTACCAAGAGCTCTCGTTCGGCCTGTCCCACGACAACGGCAACTACCGCGTCATCAATGGCGTCCTCACCCTCGACCTGTCGGAACTGGCGGGCGTGGCCGAGGTCTCGGTGCCGGACAACTGCTTCCTGTCCGAGTCCGGCACCACCGCCGTGTGCGACATCTGGGAGGTCGGCGACATCGGCGGCACCTACGACGGTCCCCAGGTCACCCTGGGGCTCCGGACCGTGGAGGGTGCCCCGGCCGGCGGGGAGCTGAGCATCGGCCACCGTGCGCAGGCGGAGACCAACGGCCCGGGCGGTGTGCTGCGCACCGGCTGGGGCAGCACACCGGTCAAGGTCGAGTCCGTACCGTCGCCGGACCTGAGCCTGACCGAGCCGGCGCCGGTGGGCCCGGTCGCCCCCGGAACCTCTCTGCCCGTACCCGTCACGGTCACCAACAAGGGCGACGCGGCCGCGGAGGGGTTCCGACTCCGGGTGTGGAACTCCTACGGCCTGGAACTCGCCACCAACTACCCGGGCTGCGCCTGGACCCCGCCTGTCCTGGACACCGACGACGTGCCAGGCGGCCTGCTGGACTGCACGTTCGACACCGTCGTGGAGCCCGGCGCCACCGTCACCCTGCCGGAGCCGCTGCGGCTCACCGTGGCGTCCCACGCCCTGTTCGAGCGACTCGATGTCAGCATCGAGCCGCTCGAGGGCACGCAGGACCAGAACCCCGAGGACAACTTCACCAGCACGCCGATCACCGCGGAGAACACGGCCGACTTCGCCGTCCGGGGTGACAGCGTCACCGGCGCGGCCGGAGAGAAGGTCACTGCCACGATCGGGTTCCGCAACCTCGGTCCCGCCTGGTTCGCCAACATCGGCAGCGGTGACCCGGTGGGCACGGTCACCCTGGCGGTGCCCGCGGGCACCACGGTCGTCTCGGCTCCGGAGAACTGCCGGGCGGAGGGATCCGGCACGTACCGGTGCGAACTCCGGCACTGGGCCACCCCCGAGGACCGGATCCAGTTCCCCTTCGAACTGCGCATCGACCGGGTGATCCCGAACGCCACCGGCGCCGTCACGCTCCACACCTCCGCGCGGCAGGCCCAACACGACCCCCAGCCGGACAACGCCTACGCCGAACTGGTGGTCAACGCCACCAAGTGACCTTCCCCGCGGCCCGAACCGGCCCCCGGTCCGCACAGTGGCCGGCCCCGAGCAGGTACTCGGGGCCGGCCGCACCGGATCTGTGACGTCAGCGACGAGGTGGCCTGGTGCGCCATGTGGCGAACAGCCCCACACCGACGCTGGTAACCGCGGTGAAGGCAGCGGGCCCGGCCACCATGAAGACCAGGGCGGCGAGCGTGGTCAGGGCGAGCAGCGCAATGAGATCCAGCACGCGCTCGCCCGGGACAGAGGTCTCGGTCGATTCGTTGGCCTGAGACCGCCGCTGAGAAGAGGACGGAGAGACGGTGCCGGGGTTCGCTTCTTTATCAGTCATGTCATCCAGCACACCTTGCTCCGCCGGGTGACTCCGAGCCTGCCGAACGATCACGAAGAAGACAGATCAGTGCACGTCTTCGACCGAACGCCGAAGGTGTTCGGCTGAGTTCGGCGGCGTTCCGCAGGTGTTCGGTGAACTTCGGGACAGCCCCAGCCGAGGCCGCTACGCTTCCGTTCCCCGTAGATGATCGGAAGTTGCCAAACGACCGAGAGGGAAGCCGCGTGACCGACTTAGTGCCGCATGAGACCTTCCAGCAAGCACTGTCGGACTTCGCGAAAGAACTGGTCCGGCTTCGCATCTCTCGTGGTGGCCCCTCCCTCCGGGAGATCTCCCGCCTCACGGGGGAGCATGGCCGGAACCTCGCGGCCTCTACGCTCAGCGAGATCTTCAATGGTGTTCGACTGCCGGAACTGGACTCCCTGATGTCCCTCGTGCGGGCCCTGCTCGCCTTCGACACACACGGCACAGGCCACGTGGGCAGGAATGATCCACGGCTGGAGGAATGGCGTACTCACTGGAAGCGGTTGAAGGTACTGCAGACAGAGTCCGGAGGCGTCTCGGAGCCAAGCCCCGCAGAGCAGGAACCGATCGCGGGCATCGACGAGTTCAGCGCTCCTTCGCCCGCCGTGCTCCTCAACATGCTCGAATCTCAGCTCGGCAAGGCGCTGTCGGAAGACGAACACAGGCTACTGAACGCGTTGGCCTTCCCCACCGCAAGCCCGCCGGTTGGTCAGGTCGACCTGAGCCGGATTGCCGAGACCGCCGTCGCCTGTTTCCCCGAGTCGTCGGCGGGGCACATCACCTCCGTCCTGCGCTCGCTGATAGCGCGCAACTTCCTGTTGACCGGTCGGGACAGCAACTACGCGATATCTGATGCCGCGCTGCGCGCGTTGGCCCGAAGGAGGATGCCTTGACCCGACGTTCCTTCAGCATCTCCCAAGTCTCCGAGTCCGCTGGTGAGGGTGTGCTGGACATCCCCAGCCTTTCGGTCCTGCGTTACAAGGATCCCGAAACCCTGCTCGCTGAATTCGAGTCGCTCTGGGGAGTCCGGGCCAGTGTGGTGGCAGTACCGGTCCTCGAACCCGACGGTCTGCTTTTCGACGTCAAAGGACTACGAGGCGTCCCGATGTCGAACTACTCCGTTCCGTCCTCGCGACTCAAAAGTTTCGCGGATGTAGTAGGGGTATTTCTGGCGGCCGGGCTCGACGTCACCCTGACCTTGTATCCAGGGCACGGTTTCATTCCAGGCGACGGGATCCATACGCGCGACATCGCCGGCGGCAGCGCCAACCGAGTATGCATTGCCAACCCGCGTACGAGCGAGGTCTACGGTGCCATCCTGGGCACTGGCATCGACATCGCCCAAGAAGTCGCGTCAGCGACGAAGGGGGGCGGCAGGCTCAAGGGCATCGCCTTGGACGTGACGGAGCTATGGGGAACGAGCGGGCAGGTCGGCAGGGTCGAGAAGACGTGCTTTTGCACGGCCTGCACCCGGCACTTCGACAAGAACGCTCCCGACCTCCTCAAGCACTACAGGACGTTCCCCAACCCCTGGAGCCTCCTGCTTCGCTCCAGCAGCAGCACCGGGATGACCTTCGTCTCCGATGTGCCCCCAACTGCGAGTGCGGAGGAGATCGTCGGTCTCGCGCGCCAGAGGAAGTTCGATGAGCAATTCCCCGATCACGATTACGCAGATCTGCTCCGGATGGCGGAACTCCTGCTCCGCTACATGCGAGTTCGACACTCACTGACCGTCGCATCGATCGGTGCGCTGTTCGACTACGCCTGCGAAGGCCTGGAAGCACAGCTCACACGCGTTCTCATGATGGAGGGTGAACTCTACAGCTGGACTTCGGGGCTGTGGCTGGAGGAACTGGACACAGCGATCGCCAACGGCGAAGAGGCCGGCTTTGACGAGCTCTGGCTCGACTCAGGTACTTCCTATGTGCCGCAGCACATCCCCTACCGCTCCTACATGTGGTCCCGCAGCCGCTACTTCATCAGCCAGTTCTTCCAGTTGACCGGTGCGCTCTGCGATCCCCGTTCTCGCATCCACACCGCCCTGCGGTACAAGACGGTCGAAGAATGCCGACAAATGGTCGTCGAGCGCTGGCAGTTGGTACACGGCTCCGCTCTCAACGCCCAGGCGGCCCTTTTGACGCTGCCCACCCCTCCTGATGCGACGCCCGACATGCGGCGAGGCTTCGTCGGCGTTGGCCTTCAGCAGGAGTACGGCAAGTGGTTCAGTGATCAGTTGGCCATCCCGCCAACCAGCTCGGAGAGGAGAAACGCCATGCCTGCCCCGGCGGGTCCTGGCCTGCCTGTCCCGGCGGGACGGGATCTGGCCCAGTTTCTCGAGCTTCTGCAGGCAATGCACGACGACGAGTAAAACGCCGAAGGGTGGTCAGACCTTCGCCATCGCGGCCTTCTTCGGCCGGCGGGGGACGGTCTCACCGCTCCTGGCAGTCGCCCATGACCAGGTGATGGCAGATCTTAAGATCAGCCCATGACGAGCTCTCCGGAGTACTGGACCGTGCGCCACTTCTCTCAGGCCAACCCCGCCGGGCCGGGGTGTGACAGCGTCCCGGCGCTCCTGCGCAGGCTGGCCGATTCCATCGAGGCGCTGGGCCCTGTCGAGATTCAGGACGTCGTCATCGAATCGGAGATGACCGAGCACGGCCCGTGGCGCTCGGGGACCGTCTACTTCCACCTGCCCGGGGACAGCTAGTGCTGTGACCGGAACCCCGCCGTCTCGGGGGCGCGCCCATGATGGGTGCGCCCTCTGCCTCTTGGGTTCCTGCGGCAGTCGCCGCCAGAGCACGACGATCACAGCGGGCGATGCCGGCCGCGAAGTCCGACCCACCGCAGTGGGGCGCGGACGGCGGGTCAGAATCCGCGGTGCGCCAAGGCGTTCCGGTCCAGGGTGGCGAGGACGGTGTTGACCGCGACCACGACGGCGAAGACGGCGGCCCACCGGTCCCGGCCGACGGCGTACAGGGCGGCCACCGCGGTGCCGAACACCAGCGCCTTCACGGTCAGAACGCCCAGCACCGGAAGCGCCACCCGGGCCTTCGGGGCGGCGAACAGGCCCCACACGACGGCCGCCGCCGCGGGAGCGGCGACGGCGAGGAGGAGACGCGCGGCCGTGTGGTCCGCGCTCTGCCACCCCCACCAGACGAGGGCGGCCAGGGCCAGCACCTCCAGGAGAAACGCCAGCCCTTCATTGATCACGTGCAACGAGCCGGGAAGCGTCACCGGGAGTCGTCCTCCGTCACCTTCGTCACCTTCATCGCCTTCGTCACGTGCATGGCCGCCAGTTCCAGCAGTTCGTCGACCGACCACTGGTCGTAGACGTGCTCACCGTACTTGGCGGCGAGGACCCGGCCGTCGGGTGCGATGAGGAAGTCGGCGGGCAGACCGAGCCGGCCGCCGTGCGGGCTGGTGGACGGCAGGTGCTCCCGCCCGCGCACGACCTCCCGCAGGCCGCTCAGGACCGCCCGGAGGATCGGCCACCAGGCGCGCGGGTGGAGCAGGGCGCGGGGCGAGCGTTCCACGCCGAACTCCGTGTAGAGCCGCCTGGCCGGGTCGGCGACGACGGCGAACGGCAGATCGGTGGTGTGGGGCAGCAGTTCGTCGGCGGGCGAGTGGAAGACCACGACCTCGCGGACACCGGCGGCCTCGATCTCCCCGTGCCGCCGCACCACCGAGCGCAGGTGCAGGTTGCAGACCGGACAGCCGGCGAACCGCCGGAACTGGAGGTGGATCAGCCGGCCGGGATCGGGAACGGCGACCTGGTCGCCGGAGACGGCGGTGAGACGCCGGTCCCGGACGGTGGAACCGGGCCTCACTGGGTTACGGGACATGCGCACGACGGGCTCCCCTCCGTAAGCGTACGGCATACGCTTACCAGCGTAGGCGTATGCCGTACGCTGTCAACCGCCATGCCACGCCCACGTTCACTCACGCAGGACCAGCCGGCCGCGGCCGCCCTCGCCGTCATCGACCGGGACGGGCTCACCGGACTGTCGATGCGCGCCGTCGCCAAGGAACTCGGCATGAGCACGATGGGGCTCTACCGGTACGTGGACGACCGCGAGGAACTGGAACGACTCGTCGTCGAGCTCGTCCTCGCCCGTGTGGACGTCGAGCCGCCGGACCCCGCCATGCCGGGGCGCGAGCGGATCGAGGTCATGGTGCGGCGGCTGCGCGACGCCGTGGCCGACCACCCGGCGATCGTCCCGCTCGCCATCTCCCACCGGCACCACTCCCGCGGAGTGCTGCGCTGGTCGGAGGCCGTGCTCACCGTCCTCACCGAGGCGGGCGTCGCGGGCGAGCGGCGGGTCGTCGCCCTGCGCGGACTGCTCAGTTACGTCATCGGGGCCATCCAGCTCGAACATCTCGGGGCGCTGTCCGGTCCGGGCACCGTGGCCATCACCGAGCTGCCGCCCGCCGAGTTCCCGCACATGGCGCAGACCGCCCGGGACGCCCGGAACGTCGGCGCCGACCAGGAGTTCCTGGGAGGACTCGCCCTGCTCCTCCACGGCCTCGACGGCCTCGGCGCCTGACAGCGGCCTGACGGCGGCCTGAAGGCGCCGGCGCACCGGTGCGGCACGGACCGTCCGCGCCGACGGCGACCGAGCCGTGCCTGCCCCTGAGAACGCCATGCCCGTCCCGGTTGGGCCGGTCGGCGGAGGCCGGGTGTGACGGGATAGGGCCTTCATACGCTGAGGCAGTCGGAATGAGCAGCGAGGGCGTCGGATCCGTAGAGCGAACGAGTAGCAACCGCATGGGATGGACACGGGTATGGGCGACCGACACAGCGACGGTGGGGATGTGGACCGCCGGCACGCCGGCACGGGCGACCGCCGGCCCGGCGGCGACAGCGACATCCGCGCCACCGAGCTGGAACCCGTCCTCCGCCGTGCCCTGTGCGCCGAGGCCCTCGACGCGTCGGCCGAGCAGCGGGCCGTGGCCGCCTTCCGGGCCGCCCGGGAGGTAGGCGCCCACCAGCAGGCACGGACGCGGAGGCGGGACGACTGGCGACCGTGGCGCGTCCCGGGGCGGCGTGCGGTGCGGGCCGCCATCGCCGTGTTCATCGCCGGCCTGACGTTCAGCGGCGTGGCGATCGCGGGGATCGGCTCTCCGAAATCCGACGGGAAGACGGAGGACGACGGTCGCGCACGGCGTCATCCGTCGCCCACCGCTCCCCAGGCTCCGTCGCCCGACCGGTCGCCCGCACCGGCGCCCGCCGACGCCGCACCGTCCGGGCCCTCCTCCCCCACGCCCGTTCCCTCCGTGACCCGGGACCGCCCGCCGACGGCCAAGGACGTCCAGGCCCACTGCCGCGCGTACGCGTCGGTGAAGGGCAGCGGCAAGGCGCTGGAGTCGACGGCCTGGAAGCGGTTCGTCGAGGCCGCCGGAGGCGAGGACAACGTCGACGCCTACTGCGCCGACCAGTTGGCGCAGAGCGAGACCGGCAGCCCGGGCAAGGGGAACGGCTCGAACAACGGGAACGGCTCCGGGAGCGGGAACGACCCGGGCAAGGAGAACGGACAGCCGAACGGCAACTCGGCCGTCGAGAAGAACGCGAAGAACGAGAAGAACGGACAGACCAGTCCACCGGGCCACGCTCCCCAGGCCGGCGCGGCGAAGGACGGGCAATCCGGCACGTGATCACG
>NZ_JBIVTV010000006.1:10498-179789 GCF_044756885.1 Streptomyces sp. NPDC091412
CGTGGATCACGTGGATCACGTGGATCACGTGGATCACGTGGATCACGTGGATCACGTGGATCACGTGGATCACGTGGATCACGTGGATCACGTGGATCACGTGGAATACGGCATGCGAGATGTGACGCACTGAGTGGGGCGATGAGCGCCTTGCTGCACAAACGTGTCGATTTCGTGTCAGCGCACCGGAACCCGTGACATTCGGCGCTCCCGCAGCGCTGAACCCAGTGACCCCGGGCGGGGTCGGGCCGCCTGCTCTCCGGGGGGAGGTACGCGGGCGGCATCATGCAGGGGCAGGCTCGTTCGCACCCCCCCGTGGCGGGTCTGCCCCTGCTTCATCACTCGGCCGGCGCTCCATCACTTGGCCGGCCCGGCGGCCGCATGAGCCCGCCGCCGGAGCGCTTCCCGCGAATGTGCCTGGTCGTGGCGCTGCCGCGCGAGCCGGGGCGGATGGCGGCGACCGCCAGGACGTTCTTGGCCACGACCGCCCGCCCCCAGGAGGCCGTGATCGGCCCGGCGGCAATACGACGGCGCCTGAAGCAACCCGGTCCCCAACTGCTACCGTCTACCAATCTGTAGACGTTCATCCCTCGGACGGCCCGGCTTCACGAGGGTTCCACTTCTGCGTCCGCGTGTGTTCACACGCGTTCCCCGGAGCGCTCACGCACGTGGACCCATGGCCCGGAGATCCACCTGATGACGACTTCCTCCCCGCCCGCCACGGGGCTCGACGGCGCGGCCATCGACGGCGGCCTCTACACCGACGTCACCAACTTCGCTCGGGACACGCACTGGCTGAACGAGCCCGCCGCGCTCTTCTCCGACCTCGGCATGGGCCTGTTCGCGCTCTTCCTGCTGGTGGCCTGGTGGCGCGCCCGGCGCGAGGGGAACACGGTGATGGCCGCCGTACTGGCCACGCCGTTCGCCGTGGTCCTGTCGTACGTCGTCAACAGCGGGATCAAGAACGTCTTCGAGGAGCCGCGCCCCTGCCGGGCCCTCCCGCACGGCTTCCTCATCGAGGCGTGTCCCCCGGTCGACGACTACGCCTTCCCCAGCAACCACACCACGGTCGCCTTCGCGTTCGCGGTGGCCCTGCTCGTCATCAGCCGGTGGCTGGGGTCCATCGCCCTGCTCACGGCCGTGGCGATGGGTGCCTCGCGCGTCTACGTCGGCGCCCACTACCCCCATGACGTCGGCGTCGGCGCCCTGGTGGGGACCGTCGTCACCCTGATCGTCGTGCTGATGGCGCGCCGGTTCGCGCCGCCTCTGGTGGAGCGGCTGGGCACCGGGCCTCTCGGTCCGCTGCTCGTCGCCCGGACCGCGAAGCGGGCCCGGCCGACGGCGCGCTCGGGCCGGGCGGCGGCGCGGGCCCGGATCTAGCGCTGTGACCGGAAAGGTTCACCGGCTCGCGACGCCCGGCAAACCTTCCCGGCCACAGCACTAGCGCCTCTCTTGTTGCCCTGGCCGGTGTCGTAGCCGAAGGCGGGCCGGTCGCTCCTGCTGGACGCGGCCGGCCCTCCGGCGCACCTGGACGACGTGATCGGCCGGGTCGTACGGTCCCGTGGTCGCCGTCGTCGAGGCTCGCGCCGGGCCGGTGGGCGAGGCCGACGCCGGGACCGCCGGCGCGGACCGGGGAGCGGAGCCGGAAGGCGGCCCGCCGGCCGCGCGCACGGCGATGTTGGAGGCGGCGGCCAGGAGCACCACCGCCGGCCGACGCCGGCGCGACCGGGCACCGGTCATGTCCCGCCTTCTCCGCCCCGCTCCCCGGCTCCGCGGGAGCCGGTCACTCCTCGTAGTAGTTGTTGATCACCACGTCCGGCTCGTCGTCGTCGAACGCCTCGTTCAGCAGGGCCCCGCCGACCAGGCCGGCCGCGCCGGCGCCGATGAGCGCGCCGGTGCCGAAACGGCGACCGCCCTGCTGCTGGTCGCCCTGGGGAGCCGGGTAGCCCTGCTGCGGGTACCCCTGTTGCGGATAGCCCTGCTGGGCCTGGGGGTATCCGGGGCTCATCGGCTGGGGCGGGGTGTAGAACGGCGGCGCGGTGGTCTGGACGCGCTGCGCGCACTCGGCGCACGCCTGGACCGGCCGGGGCACGCCCCACTGCGGGTACCAGCTGACGCTCGTCGTGCCGGGGCCGTGGCCGGGGTCGAAGAAGCAGGTCATGTCGGGACTCCTCGTGGGCTGCGGTGGTGCGGCGACGATCGGCGGCTGGGGGGACACCAGGGTCGGCGTCGGTGTCACAGGGAGTGGGGGCGGGGGCGTGTGCGTGGGTGCGGGCGGGGCCGGCGGAGGCGGGCCGTACGCTCCCGCACCGGGGTCCGAGGCGGACGGGGCCGGGTCCGGGGCCGTCGTCTCCCGCAGGACGTCCACGCCGTAGTCGGCGGCGATGCCCGCGAGGCCCGAGGCGTACCCCTGGCCGACCGCCCGGAACTTCCACTCGGCGCCGTGCCGGTACAGCTCGCCGAAGACCAGCGCCGTCTCACCGGCCAGGCCGCCGGCCACCAGGTCGTACCGGGCGAGTTCGGCGCCGCCCTCCTGGTCGAGCACGCGGATGTGGGCGCGCTGCACCCGGCCGAAGGACTGCCCGCGGGCGGCTCCCTCGTAGAGCGAGACCGGGAAGACCACCTTCGTGATGTCGGCGGGCACACGGGTCAGGTCGACGTCGATCCGTTGGTCGTCGCCGCCGACGGGGCTGCCGCCGCCGCTGTGGCGGACCGAACCGTCGGGGCTGCTCAGGTTGTTGAAGAAGACGAAGTGCCGTTCGGACAGCACCTTGCCGGACGCGTCGCACAACAGCGCGCTGGCGTCCAGCTCGTATCCGGCATCCGCCTGCCAGCCCAGCCCGACCGTGACCGCCGTCAGGCCGGGAGCCTGCTTGCTCAGCGAAACGTTGCCGCCCTTGGTCAAGGGCACACTCATCGAACTCCTCCGCAGCTTTTCCGGTCCCCCGTGTTCACGGAGGTCAACGCGCGTGCCCTCCCCGGCAGTTCCGGGGTTGCGCAATAATGAAAATATGTGGCTGGATGCGGAGCGGCCAGGCAACCACGGGCCCCATACCTCGCGTCCTGGCCATAGCAGGCATCCGGAACCATGCGATCGGGCAACCAACACTCCTGGAGGACAGGCGACGTGAGCATCATCGGCTGGATCATCCTCGGGCTGCTAGCCGGGGCCATCGCCAAGATCCTTCTGCCGGGGCGGGACCCGGGCGGACTGATCGGCACCACTCTCATCGGCATTGCGGGCGCGTTCGTGGGCGGCTGGCTCTCCGCCAGGTTCCTCGACCGGCCCGTGGAGAGCAACTTCTTCGACCTCTACACCTGGGGTGCGGCCATCGGCGGCTCGCTCGTGCTGCTCATCGGCTACCGCCTCCTGTTCGGCAACTCGCGGAACTGATCCGGCGGCACCGCCCGGGAGGCGCTCACTCCTCCTCGGCCGGCGACGGGGACCGGTAGGCGTGGGCCCTGCGGCGGTCGCGGCGGACCAGAACGGTCGTACTGGCCGCCACGATCAGCGTGGCGGTGCTGAGCGGAACCAGGAAGGGCGTCATCAAGGCCATCGCCGCGATGACCGCCGTCATCGTCTCCATCGTCGTCACTCCTCCTTTGCGCGCTCGGCCGCGTGCCGGGCCCGGGAGCCGGTGCGGCCGGTCAGGGCGGCCTCGATGGCGCCCATCCGGTCGGCCAGCAGGGCAAGAGCGGCGGTCGCGCGCGTGAGGGGATCCCCGGCCGGACCGCCGAGGGTCTGCGCGCGGACGTGGGCCGACTTCACCTCGGCCCAGCGATCCGCCTGTTGTGGGGTCAGGGCGCCGCGCAGTTCGGCCAGTTTCAGCAGGTTGGCCTCGGCTCCCGTGGTGAGGGTCTGTGCCTCGGCGGTGAAGTGGTCGTCGAGGACGGCGGACAGTTCGGCGTCGTTCATGACGGGCCGCAGCCGCTGGGCGATCTTGTTCATGGTGCGGTAGGAGCCCTGGAGCCGGAACGGCGGCTCGGTGCGCGTCGCGTCGGACTGGGCGGCGGAGGCGATGTAGGCGGCGTTGACCGCGAGGACCGCCTCCCGCGCGCCGAGCAAATGGCGCAGCACGGACACGATCTGCTCGACCTCGGCGGGCGCGTAGGGGTGCTTCAGCCGGTCGGCGCGGGCCGCGGGGTCGTTGTCCGCGAGCCGGAGGAACAGGTCGAGGTCGCCGCGGTCGCGGCCGGCCAGCGGGGCCAGCACGGGGTTCGCGGTGAGCGCGTTCTCCAGGAAGCTGAGGGCGAAGACGTCCTCCTTGCCGGTCAGGACGTCGCCGAGGTTCCAGACGTCGGCGCGGTTGGCGAGCATGTCGGGGACGCGGAAGCGTTCGCCCGACTCGGTGTAGGGGTTGCCGGTCATGCAGACGGCGAACCGCTTGCCGCGCAGGTCGTAGGTGCGCGCCTCGCCGTTCCGGACGCCCTCGACACGGCGGGTGGCGTCGCACAGCGGGATGAACTTCTGGAGCAGCTCCGGTGAGGTGTGCTGGATGTCGTCCAGGAGGAGCAGGGTGTTGTTGCCCGCCGCCAGCGCGAAGTTGATCTTCTCGATCTCCTGTCGGGCCGTGGCGTTCGGGGCCTCGGCCGGGTCCAGCGAGGTGACGGCGTGGCCGAGCGCCGGGCCGCTGATCTTGACCAGCATCAGGCCGAGGCGGTCGGCGACGTACTCCATCAGCGTGGTCTTGCCGTAGCCGGGCGGCGAGACGAGCAGCAGCAGGCCGCCGGTGTCGGTGCGCTTGGTCTCGCCCGCGGTGCCGAGCTGGCGGGCGAGGCTGTCGCCGATGAGCGGCAGGTAGACCTCGTCGATGAGCCGGTTGCGGACGAACGCGGCCATGGAGCGTGGACGGTGGTCGTCCAGGCGCAGCCGGGCACGCTCGGTGTCGACCAGGGCGGTGCGGCGGCGCTGGTAGGCACGGAAGGCGGGTGCCTCCCGCGTCTCGAAGCGTTCGGTGCGGGCCAGGAACTCGTCGATCCGCAGGGTGAGGTTGCGGCCCTCGATGCGCGGGTGGGTGCCGAGCAGGCCCTCGACGGTGGTCACCGGGGAGACCTCGGACTCGTAGCGGGGCAGGTCCGGGCACAGCTCGGCGGCCACCGCCTCGGCCAGGTCGCCGGCGGTGATCTCGGTACCGGTGGAGGTGACGTACGCCGACAGCCACGCCTCGGCCAGCTGGCGGCGCGCGGCGAGGCCGTCGAGCGCGGCCAGGTCCTCGTCGTAGGCGGAACTGCCCACGGTGCGCCGGAACTTGTCGAGCAGGGTGCGGGTGGCGGCGCTGATGACGAACCCGTCGGGCCCGCTCGTCAGCTCCTGGAACAGATACGCCGCGGCGGCGGGCGCCAGGTCGCCCGCGCCCAGGGAGGCCGGTCCGTGGCCGCCCGGGGCGGCCGGCCAGGTCGCGAGGGCCGACGCGAGTTCCGCGGCGAGTTCGGCGATGGCGGGGGACGGGCCGAAGGCGTCGCGGGCGCGGGCCAGGGAGGCCGCTCGCCGGGTCCAGGCCGTGCGGGCCTCGGCGGTGGTGCCGTGCGCCCAGAACAGCTGGGCGGCGGCCCGCGCGGCGGGTTCGTGGCGCAGGGGCCCGGCCTGCTCGTACAGGGGGAGCAGGGCGGTGAGGATCGCCGTCGCGTCGTGATCGTGGACGCCGCGCTCGTAGCCCTCGTCGTACGCCTCCTCCGCGGCCCCGCGCACCAGGGCCGGCAGGTCGGCCTGTGCCGGCGCGGCCTCGCCGTGGCGGCGCAGCAGCCGGGCGGCGAGGTGTTCGGCGCGGTAGACCTCGGGCGACTCGGACGGCAGCCGCCGGTCCCAGTACGGGCGTGTGTCCGCGAAGCCCGGGTCGGTGACCGGGGCGCGGTAGTCGGTGCCGGACAGGGCGAAGGCGAGGCCGTCGCCGTGCGGGACCAGGGTGAGGTCGAGCGGCCGGGTGGTGACGGCGAAGCGGTGGGTTCCCAGGCGGAGGGTGCGACCGCCGTCGTCGTACAGGTCGGTGCGGTCGCGCAGCGCGCGGGCCGCCTCCTGGCGGGCGGACTTCAGGCGGCCGCTCAGTTCTTCCGCCCGTACCGGATCGCCGAGTTCGCGCAGTTCCCCGGTGGTGCGGCGGACCTTGGCGACCAGCGGGTCGGAGGCGAAGAAGGTGCTGACGGCGTCGGCGTCGGCGAGTGTGGCCGCACGCCGGGCGATCGTCTCCAGCACCCGGTCCGCGGACGCGGCGAGTTGTTCGGCGCGGCGGGCGCGGGCGTCCAGGAGGCCCTGCTTGCGGCCGGAGAAGGCCTCGTAGATCTCTGTGCGCTTGTCGGTCAGCTCGCCGAGGAAGTCGTCGAACTCCGCGAAGCGGGACTCCAGGTTCTCCAGCCGCACCAGCATGGACGCGAGTTGCTCGTCGCAGGCCTCGGGATCGTCCGCGGCCGCGAGCGCGCCGGTGACGGCCTGGCCGAGCAGCGCGAACTCGGCCGCGAACTCGGCGCGTCCCTCCTGGTCGCGCAGTTCACGGCGGCGGGCGTCGAGCAGGGCGCGGGCGCGGTTGACACCGCCCAGCACCTCGGCGATGCGTTCCAGGACGGAGGTGCGCACGGTGGCGTCGCCGATGTCGAGGCCGGCGACGACCTCGGTGACCGTGCGCAGCGAGCCGGCGAGGTCGTCGAGCCGGCCGGCGACCGGTGCCGCCTCGGCGACGCTGCCGATCGACTCGGCGTCGGAGGCGAGGCGTTCGACCTCCTCGTGGTGGTCGGCGAAGGCGTCCTCGCGGGCCAGGAAGGCGACCGCCCGCTGCCCGAACGTGGCGAGGTCGGCCTCCGTCCCGGCGGCCAGCTCGTCGATGCGGGCGGTGTCGGCGTACCGCATCTCCTTCAGGGTCAGCAAGTGACCCTGGGCCTGCCTCAGTTCGCTCAGGCCGCCGACCCAGGCGGCGGCGCCGCGCGGTGCCTCGCCGCGCAGCCGGCGCACCACCGCGGCGAGCCGGCCCACGGCCGCTTCGAGCGCGTCGGCGGCCTGCCGGGTCAGCGTCTGGACGGTGCGGAACTCCTCCAGCACCTGCTCGGCGGTGGCCCGTACGGCGTCCAGCGGGGTGCGCAGGTCGCCCAGTTCCTCCTCGCCCAGCCAGTGGTGGCTGTCGAGGGCGCGGACGCAGGCGGCGGCCAGCGCCTCGTACACCTCGGCGGTCGGCGTGGTCTCGGCGACGGCGCGGCTGATGGACAGGCAGTCGGAGATGCCGCGTACGAGGTCGGCGTTGCCGATCCGTCCGAGGGGTCCGGTGCCCGTGGCGCCCGCGTGGGTGTCGGAGACGTAGGGGGAGCTCCAGAGCTGGAGGGGGTGCACGCGGCCCGGCTCGTCGGGGCCGGCCGAGGGGTCCGTGCGCAGCGCCATCAGCGTGCCGTCGTCGAACAGCGCCCAGCCGTGGCAGGACAGCGGGGTGGCGACCTCCTCGCGGATGGTGTTGTACGACAGCAGCAGGCTGCGGCCCTCGGCGGGCGCGTGGAAGGCGTACAGCACGTCCTCGCCGTAGGGCGAACGCACCTCGCGCTCGAACTCCAGGCCCGTGCCGTCGAGTTCGTAGGTCTTGTGGACGCCCGTGGCCAGGCAGTAGCCCCCGGGGAACACGATGCCCTGGTCGTCGGGCAGGCGGCGGCAGGCCTGCCCGATGCCGTCGAGGCGGACCACGGCCCTGGTGAGGGTGTGGAAGACGAGGTAGCGGTGGGCCTGCTCCTTGTAGGGGCGGATCCGCAGCAGGATCAGCGGGCCCACGCTCGTGTGCGCGACGTCCGCGTCGGCGAGGGACTGGAGCGGTTCGTCGACCGGCTCGCTGTGGACGCCCTCGCCGGTCTCGGTGTCGTCCTCCGTCTTGACGGTGAGGTGGCCGCCGACGGTGGAGACGAAGATCTCGCCGCGCACGGAGACGTGCGGGTGGCGGCCCAGGACGTGGTCCTCGCGGCCGGTCGCGGTCCACTCGAAGTCGTGGGACGGCGGCGGCACATGGTCGCGTTCGCCGCGCCCGTCCAGGAACTCCGCCCGGCCGTCGGGGGTGATCGTCCAGCGCAGCACCCGGATGTCGCCGGGCTTCTCGCCGGTCCGGAAGACGGCGAGGAGCCGGCCCTCCACGCGGCGCAGGCTCAGCAGCCGGGCCTGCCGGTAGTAGCGGTGCAGAGCCCCGAACTCCCGCACGAAGGCGGGGTCGTCGAGGAGTCCGGGCACCGCGTCCTCGGGCAGCCGGTTCAGTTCCCGGTCGTGCAGCGCGAGGACGTCGCCGACCTCGGGTTCGGGCCGGTTGCCGTTGTATCCGAACAGCAGGCGGTCGCCGACTGCCACGACGTCGCGAGGCACACTGGGGTGCTCGGTGCGCAGCCGGCCGGTGCCGGTGAGGTCCAGGCGCGTGGCGCCGAACTCCTCGGCCCGTCGGGCGTTGAGTCGTTCGGCACCGCGGGCGAGCTCGGCGGCCTGCGCGGTCAGCCGGTCGCGCAGCACCTCGTACGTTCCGGTGTCCACGGAGTCGTACGAACCCGTCTCCAGGGCGGTGGCCATGGGTGGTGCGTCCCTTCGCGAAGAGGTGCGGGCCCGGGGCCCGGTCCGTCCGGCGGATCAGGCCGGCTCCCGTCGGCGGGGCTTTCCGGCCCCGTGATTCCGGCGTGTCCACGGGGCGGGCCCTCGACCGCCGTCTTTCCGACGGTGGGTTGGGGCCCGTCCCCGTGGTTCGTCAGACCCGGGCGGTGCCGTTGAGTGCGGTGAGCGGGGTGTCGGCGAGGCCCAGCTCACCGGCGCGGTCGAGGAGTTGCTGGAGCTGACCGGCGTTCGTGCCGCCCGACTGCATCATCTTCATCAGCAGCGCGGAGACCGTCAGGTTCTTGACGCCGGCCGTGTTGACCTGGCCGAGGATCCGGGCGAGGTCGTCGGTGAAGTTCGACGAGCCGTCCAGCCAGGGCCCCGCCAGGGCCTGCGCGGTCCGGGAGTTCTCCACAAAGCCGTCGACACCCTTGCCGAACGAGATGGCGCTCATCAGGCGGTCGAAGAAGACCGACTCGCCGCCGACGATGTCGATGTCGGCGTGCTCCAGGCCGGTCGCGATGACCGTGGCCTGCGCCTCGGCGACCTGCCGCTGCGCCTCCAGGCCGGCCAGCCGGATCTCCTTCTCCGCCTGGAGCCGCAGCCGGTACTCCTCGTGCTCGCGGGAGGCCTCGTCCAGGGCGGCCATCGCGGCCGCCTTCTCGGTCAGGCCCGCCGCCTCGGCCTTCAGCTTCTCGCCGATCGCGGCCGCCTCCGCGAGCGCCTTGGCCTGGGCTCCCTCGGCCTCCGCGCGCAGCCGGGCCTCGGTGCCCTGGGCCTCGGCGAGCGCCTTGGCCTGCAACGCCTCGGCCTCGGCGCGGCCGGCCTTCTCGATGACCTCGGCCTCCTGCTCGCGGACCTGGACGGCGGCCAGCCCCTCCGCGGCGGCCTCGGCCTTGACGGCCTCCGCCAGGCGCAGCTTGGCGCGGGCGTCGAGGTCGGCGGTCTTCAACCGGGCCTCGGCCAGGGTGAGTTCCTCGGCCGCGCGGTGGGTGGCGGCCTGCTCGGCGGCCTCGGCGGCCTTGATGTCCTTGACCAGCTTCTCCTGCGCCTCCGCCTCGGCGGCGATGATCACGGCCTGGCGCTCGCGCTCCGCCTCCTCCACGGCGCGCAGCTTCTTGATGGACTCCTCCTGCTCGGCGACCGTACGGTCCACCGCGACCCGCTCGCGGACGACCTCGGCGATCTCCCGCTTCTCCGCCTCGACCTCCTTGTCGGCGGCGATCCGGGTGAGCTGGGTCTCCCGCTCCCGGGCGATGACCTCCAGGAGGCGGTCCTTCTCGATGCGCTCGTTCTCGATGGCGATGACCCGCTCGCGGTTCTTCGCGGCGACCGCGACCTCACGGGCCTGGTTCTCGCGCTGGACGCCGAGCTCTTCCTCGGTGCGCAGGAAGGCGCTCTGCGCACGCAGCCGCTCCTCCTCCATCACGCGGGCGGTCTCGGCCTCCTCGCGGGCGCGGGAGGTCTCGATCTCCCGCTTCTGCTTGATCTCGGCGTCCGCCTGGCGGCGCTCCAGCTCCAGGATGGCCTCGCGCGCGTCGACGTTCTGCCGGGTGATCTCCTTCTGCTCGGTGCGCTGCGCCTCGTTGGTGCGCACGTGCTCCACGGCCGTCAGCTCGGTGATCTTCCGGATGCCCTGGGCGTCGAGGACGTTGCCCGGGTCGAGCTGGGTCAGCGGCGTCTGCTCCAGGTAGTCGATCGCCGCGTCCTCGAGGTGGTAGCCGTTCAGGTCGACACCGATGACCTCGATGATCTGGAACCGCAGTTCCTCACGCTTGGTGTAGAGGTCGGTGAAGTCCATCTGCTTGCCGACGGTCTTCAGCGCCTCGGAGAACTTGGCGTGGAACAGCTCCTGCAACGTGTCCCGGTCGCTGGCGCGGGCGGTGCCGACGGCCTGGGCGACCCTGACGACGTCCTCGACGGTCTTGTTGACCCGCACGAAGAACGTGATGCGGATGTCGGCGCGGATGTTGTCCCGGCAGATGAGCCCCTCGCGGCCGGTGCGCGTGATCTCGATGGCCTTCACCGAGATGTCCATGACCTCGGCCTTGTGCAGCACCGGCAGGACGACCTGGCCGGTGAAGGTCACGTCGACCTTGCGCATCTTGGAGACGATCAGGGCCTTGCCCTGCTCCACCTTCCGGAACAGCCGGGAGAAGGTGAACAGTACGAAGAGAACGAGGAGCAGGCAGGCCGCGACGAGTGCGCCGATGACATCCATGGCATACGTCCTTGACGGTAAGGAACGGTGAGTAAGGGAGAGACCGGGTGGCCGGGTCCGGCCCCCGCCGTGTCCCGGCGACTCGGGCGCCGGGACACGGCGGGCGGCGGGTGCGCCGCGGAATCGTCGAGCCCCCTCTTCCCCCTGCGACGCACCGGGCGGCGGTACTTCCCCCCTGCCGGCCCCGGCACCGGACATCTGCCGGTGTCCGGCACCGGAACCGTCCGCGGTGCTCCCCTCGCAACATCATGCCCGACCGGGCTCACCTGGCACATTGCCGGTTTCCGGCAGTGTTCGGCGGTCCTTCCTGCCGGTGACCTGACAGTGCAGCGTCAAGATCGGGGAACCGGGCTCGGAAAGTCCGGAGAGCGCCGCCGCCTTCGCGGGCCGTACCGGATGCGGCACGGCGCCCCCCCGCTGGCCGCCGGCACCCCGCGGTCACGGGGAGGGCGGCCAGCGGGGGGCCGTGCGGGCCCAGGCGCTGTCCCAGGCGGCCAGGTTGCGGCGGCGGAGCAGCAGGCCGGCGGCGCCGTACACCGCGGCGCCGGTGACCGGGACGGCCAGGGCGGCGAGGATCGCCCAGCCCGTGCTGTGGCTGCGGACCTGGGCGGTGGTCAGGGGCGGCTCGGTGATGCGTCCGTCGGTGTCGGCCCATATGTCGACGGAGCTGCCGGCCGGCAGGCCGGGCTCGACGTCGGTCCTGTCGGTGCGGGCGAGCCCGCCCGGGTCGGTGAAGCGCACCGGTACCGGATAGCGGGTCTTCTTCGCCTCCTCGGAGCCCGGCTCGGGATGGCGGGGTGCGGCGTGCAGGAGGACCGCGGTGGTCTGCCGCCGCGTCTTCTCCTGGTGCTCGGCCGCCTGTTCGTAGTGGCGCAGGGCGGTGGCGCCGACGAAGAACATGGCCACGGGTGTGCCGGCCAGTACGGCCAGCAGGACGCCGAGGCCGATCCACGCCTGGAGCAGGTCGCTGGGGCGGCGCACCGGGTTGCGCCGCAGGCGCCAGAGCATGCGGCTGGGGAGTTCGTCGGGAAGCGGGTCGTCGGGGAACAGCCCTTCGGGGGGCGGCTGGGCCCGAGGGATGCCGCCGGCCATGGTGCGGCCCTCCTTTCGTGTCCGCGTGGTCCTCGCAGTCCGCATGGGCCTCGTAGGCTTCGTGCTCCTCTTTTCCGTGCGCGGTGGGGACGGGCTTTTCCGTGCGCGGTGGGGACGGGGGCTGGCCTACGGGGTCTAGCGGGCGGGCGGCCCGGAGGACGCGCCCGCCGGGTCGTCGGGGTGGTCGTGCGCGGCCCGCAGCAGGGTGGCGGCGCCGCGGACGGCGGCGGTGTGCGGCGCCGCCACGGCCTTGAGGGGTGCGTGCAGCCTGCCGGCGAGGTGGTAGGTGATCTCCGGGCGCAGGGCTCCGCCCCCGGCCAGCAGGGCGCCCCGGCGCAGGGCGTCCACGGTGAGCGACGTACGGTCCTGCCGCAGCATCGCGGTCACCATGGTGGCCACCGCCTCGCAGATCTGCACCGGCGAGGCGGAGTCGAGGTCGCTGGTGCCCAGCGCGGTGCGGCGCGCGTCGACGACGGCGCCCTCCGACAGCAGCACCACCTCGGTCAGATGCGCGCCGATGTCCACCACGAGCAGCGGGCGGGACAGGTCCGCGCCCGCTGCCAGGGCGACGGCCCGCGCGCTGGGAATGGTCAGCACGCCGCGCGGCCGCAGCACCTCCACCGCCGTACGGGCCTCATTGCGGAAGGCCACCCCGTCCAGTACGGGGGCGGTGAGGACGACCAGGGGACGGGTGAAGCGGGGCAGGCGGTTGCCGAGAAGGCGGTCGAGCATCCGGGCCGTGCCCTCGGTGTCGATGATCGTGCCGCGCTGGATCGGGTACACCGCCCCGGAGCCGGGGAACGTCACCGTGGGGACGTCCAGGACCAGCCCCCGCCCGGCGACCCAGGCGCGGGTGCGGGCGCTGCCCATGTCGAGGGCGACGCCCCAGCCCTGCCGGCCCAGCGGCCACGGCCGGTGCCGGGTGGCCGCGGCGGCACGCGAACGCTGGGTGACGGTCACCGTCCGGCCTCCCTGACCTGCTGGCAGCGCGCGCAGTAGCGGGCCTGCGGCACGATCTCCAGCCGCTCCCGCGCGATGGGACGCCGGCACAGGTGGCAGGTGCCGTAGCCGCCCTCGTCCATGCGCGCCAGGGCCGCCTCGACGTCGGCGAGGACCATGCGGGCGGAGGCCGCGAGTTTCACGCGGACCTCCACCTGCGAGGCGGCCTGCTGCTGGAGCAGTGCGTCCGCGCGGGACGTCGCGGCGGCCGAGATCTGCTCCAGCTGTTCCTGGCGGAACATGCGCTGGTCGTCGAGGTTCGCGCGGAGCGCGGCGAGGTCCTCGGCCGTCAGGTACGTGTCGCGGTCGCCGATGATCTGGTTGTTCACCGTTTCACCCCTTGGGCAGGGCGGAGGACGAAGGCAGGACGGACGGGGCGGGCGGGGTCAGGCGGTACGGCGCCGGCAGGCGACGCAGTGCCCCGTGTACGGCAGGATCTCCAGGCGCTCCGCCGGAACCGGCTTGCCGCATTCCAGGCAGGTCCCGTAGGTGCCGTCCTCGATCCGGGCGAACGCCTCGTCGATCTCCTTCAGGACCCGCTGGATGGCCTCACGCTGGGAGGACATCAGGTGGTCGTCCGCCGTCTGCCCGGTCTCGCCGAGGGCTTCCAGCTGGACCAGCCGGGTCCCGCGGGCGTGTTCAAGGCGCCGGCGGGCCTCCTGAGCGGACAGGCGCTCGCGGGGTTCGGTCCGGGCGGCGTCGAGCGACATCGTCAGTGCCCTACTTTCTGCAACGGGGGACGGGGGTCGGTCACACCTCAACCCTGGTCGAACCCGCCGCGGTTTCCCATCGGGTCCAGAGCCCATTTGCGGCCGGTCCGGGGATCCACTCGACACGCGGATGGGTAGGCCGCACCCTGCGAAATGGGGACCGTGCCCCATCGATCCCGGCGGCCGGCGGGAGGCACACTGGCGGCAGGCCCGGTCGGGACCAGGGGGCCGCGGCTCGTCCAGGATGCGCGATGCCCGACAGTAGAGGCAGACCGCATCACGGAAGGAGGCTCAACCCTGGTGTCCCTGTTCTGGCGGATCTTCGGGCTCAACGCCGTGGTGCTGGGCACGGCCACCGCGCTGCTGCTCTGGGCCCCCGTGACCGTCTCGGTGCCGGTCGTGCTGACCGAGGCCGTCATCCTCGTGGGCGGCCTGGCCGTCATGCTGGTCGCCAACGCCGCCCTGCTGCGCTGGGGACTGGCCCCCCTGGACCGGGTGACGAAGCTGATGACCACCGTGGACCTGCTGCGCCCCGGCCAGCGACTGCCCGAGCAGGGCGGCGGCGAGGTCGCGGAGCTCATCCGCACGTTCAACGCCATGCTCGACCGACTGGAGAACGAGCGGGCCACGAGCAGCGCCCGGGTCCTGCTCGCCCAGGAGGCCGAGCGGCGCCGTATCGCGCAGGAGCTGCACGACGAGGTGGGCCAGAGCATGACCGCGATCCTGCTCGCGCTCAAGCGGGCCGCGGACGAGGCGGACGCGCCGCTGCGCGACGAACTGCTCCAGGCGCAGGAGATCACCCGGGGAAGCCTGGACGAGGTCCGCCGGCTGGTGCGCCGACTGCGGCCCGGGGTCCTGGACGACCTCGGCCTGGTCGCCGCGCTGACCTCGCTGACCACCGACTTCGCCACCCACACCGGGCTGCAGGTGGTGCGCCGCTTCGACACCGACCTGCCCGCCCTGGAGCCGGAGACGGAGCTGGTCCTCTACCGTGTCGCCCAGGAGAGCCTGACCAACGTGGCCCGGCACGCGGACGCCGAACGGATCGAGGTCAGCCTGCGGCACACCGACGGCGCCGTGGAGCTGGCCATCACCGACGACGGGCGCGGCATCAAGGCGGCGCACGAAGGCGCCGGCATACGCGGCATGCGCGAGCGGGCCCTGCTCATCGGGGCCGGCCTCGACATCGCCCCCGCCCCCGCGGCCGGAACCGAGGTCCGGCTCACCGCGCCCGTCGTCCCCAGGAAGCAGAGCTGATCATGTCCGACCCGACCACGATCCGCATCCTGCTCGCCGACGACCACGCGCTGGTACGACGGGGGGTGCGGCTCATCCTCGACCAGGAACCGGATCTGGAGGTAGTCGCCGAGGCCGGCGACGGCGCGGAGGCCATCGAGATGGCCCGCACCCACGACATCGACCTCGCCGTGCTGGACATCGCGATGCCGCGGCTGACCGGGCTCCAGGCCACCCGCGAGCTGATCGCGCTCAAGCCGGACCTCCGGATCCTGATGCTCACCATGCACGACAACGAGCAGTACTTCTTCCAGGCCCTCAAGGCCGGTGCCAGCGGGTACGTGCTGAAGTCCGTCGCCGACCAGGACCTGGTCGCCGCGTGCCGGGCGGCGATGCGGGACGAGCCGTTCCTGTACCCGGGCGCGGTGACCGCGCTCATCCGCAACTACCTGGACCGGGTCCGCCACGGCGAGGAGACCCCGGACCAGGTCCTGACGCCCCGCGAGGAGGAGGTCCTGAAGCTGGTCGCGGAGGGGCACTCCTCGAAGGAGATCGGCGAGATCCTCTTCATCAGCATCAAGACCGTCCAGCGGCACCGCGCCAACCTGCTCCAGAAGCTCGGTCTGCGCGACCGGCTCGAACTCACCCGCTACGCCATCCGGGCCGGTCTGATCGAACCCTGACGGCCCGCCCCACGACCGCCTGGGGTCCCGGCTGCCCACTCCCCGGCCGGGATCCCGGGTACGACACCCGCGTCCGCCACGAGTGCCACCACGAACACGAAAGGGGACGGTGCATGCACCCAGCGCCCAGCACCGCTCCCTCGTCCCGTGCCCTGGCCTTCCTGACGGCCGCGCTGCTCACTCTGCTGGCGGTCTTCACCACCGACAGCCCTCCGCCGCTGCCCGCGCCCGCCACCGCGGCGGCCTCCGTCGCGGACCTCGCGCCCGGACCGCGCCCCGGCTCCGCGCCCGGCGGCGGCCACTCCGGCTTCGACGAGCGTCCCGCGGACGCCCCGCACGCCGGACAGGGGTGCACCGTCGTCTGCTCCGGGCAGGACGGCACCCGGCAGGAGTTCCACGGGGACCGGCCCGTCGCGCACGGGCAGTTCGCCACCGCCGAGGACGTCACGGACATCCCCCTCCCCGCACCCGGGCGGACGCGACCGGTCCCGGTGACCGTCGCCGCCCGCACGGTGCACGTGGTGCAGGACGGCGGCCGGGCACCGCCGCGGGCCTTCGGCATCTGACGTCCCCCGTTCGCCCCTCGACCGCCGTGACCGCGTCGGCCGCAGTCTCGGCGTGCCTGCCGGAGGCCTCCGTTGAAACGTACGAAACCCAGTACTTCCCTGAACCGCACAAAACGCAGTACTTCCCGGGTGAGAGCGCTGTTCGCCCTCGCCGTGATCGCCCTGTCCGTGTACGTCACCGCCACCGTCCCCGTCCGTCTCGGACTCGATCTGCGGGGCGGCACCCAGATCGTCCTGGAGACCCGCTCCACCCCGACCGCCAAGGCCGACCGCGAGGCCACCGACCGCGCCCTGGAAGTGCTGCGCGGCCGGGTCGACGCGCTCGGCGTCGCCGAACCGACCCTCGTCCGCTCGGGCAGCAACCGGATCATCGTCGAGCTGCCCGGCGTGCAGGACCCCAAGAAGGCGGCCGACGTGCTCGGCCGTACCGCCCAGCTGACCTTCCACCCGGTGGTCGGCGTCGCCGACGGCACCGAGGACCCCGCCACGTCCAAGCCCGAGGCGTCCAAGGAACCCAAGGACCCCAAGGAGCCCGGCGCTTCGAAGGAACCCGAGGCGTCCAAGGGACCCGACGCGTCCAAGGAACTCGTCCTGCCCGACGAGTCGGGGCAGAAGCTGCGCCTTCAGGACAGCGCCATGACCGGCAAGGACGTCAAGGGCGCTCAGGCGCGCTTCGAGCAGGAGACGGGCGCCGGCTGGACCGTCACCGTCGACTTCGACAAGGCGGGCCGGACCTCGTGGGCCAAGCTGACCAGTGAGGCCGCCTGCCGTGAGGTGGGCGACCCCGCGCGCCGGGTCGCCATCGTGCTCGACGACCGGATCATCTCCTCCCCGCAGGTCGCCCCGTCCGTCGCCTGCGGCACGGGCATCGCGGACGGCTCCACGCAGATCACCGGCTCCTTCGACGACGCCGAGGCCCGCGAGCTGGCGCTGCTCATCAACGGCGGCGCCCTGCCCGTGCCGGTCGAGACGGTCGAGCAGCACACCATCGGCCCCACCCTCGGCGCCAGCGCCATCGAGGCCACCGCCTGGGCCGCGGTGATCGGCACCGCCCTGACGATCCTGTTCATCAGCATCGTCTACCGCCTCACCGGCTTCCTCGCGGCGGTGGCCCTGCTCTGCTACGGAGTGATCTCCTACGCCGCCCTGGCCGTCCTCGGCGCGACCCTGACGCTGCCGGGCCTGGCCGGTTTCGTCCTGGCGATCGGCATGGCCGTGGACGCCAACGTGCTCGTCTTCGAACGAGCCCGTGAGGAGTACGCCGGCATGCACCGGCCGAGCCCGCGCTCGGCCCTCACCGCCGGATTCCGCAACGCCTTCAGCGCGATCGCCGACTCCAACATCACCACGCTGATCGCGGCGGGACTGCTGTTCTTCCTGTCCACCGGTCCGGTGCGCGGCTTCGCGGTCACCCTCGCCATCGGTGTCGGCGCGTCCATGATCAGCGCGCTGGTGATCACCCGGGTGCTCGCCGAGTTCGCCGTGGACCGCGCCTGGGTGCGCCGCCGCCACCTGCTCACGGGTCTGGCGACCACCGGACGGGTCCGCGATCTGCTCGCGCGCCGCAACCCGGATCTGATGCGCCACCCGCGTCGCTGGCTGGCCGCCTCCGCGGTCCTGCTCGTGCTCGCCGGTTCGGGCATCGCGGCCCGGGGCCTGAACTTCGGCCTGGAGTTCACCGGCGGCCGGCTGATCGAGTACACCACCGCGACCCCCGTGAACCCCGACCGGGCCCGCACCGCCCTCGCCGACGCGGGCTTCCCCGGCGCGCTCGTGCAGTCGTCCAACGACAACGGCCTGACCGTGCGCACCGAGGACCTGACCGACGCCGAGGCCGCCAAGGTCACCGGGACCATCAGCGAACTCGGCGGCAAGACGGAGAAGATCCGCGACGAGCTGATCGGCCCGAGCCTGGGCGAGGAGCTGCGCCGCAACGCGCTCATCGCACTCGGCGTCGCCCTCGGCGCCCAGTTGCTGTACCTCGCGGCCCGCTTCCGATGGCTGTTCGGCACGGCGGCGGTCGCCGCGCTCGCGCACGACGTCGTCATCCTCGTCGGCATCTTCGCGTGGCTCGGCAAGCCCATCGACGGTGTGTTCCTGGCGTCGCTGCTCACCGTCATCGGCTACTCGGTCAACGACTCGGTGGTCCTGTTCGACCGCATCCGGGAACTGCTCGGACGCGACCGCAAGACACCGCTGGAGCAGATCACCAACAAGGGAATCCTGCAGACGCTGCCCCGCACGATCAACACGGGCATGGGCGCGGTGCTGATCCTGATCTCCCTGACGGTCTTCGGCGGGGACTCGCTGACCGACTTCGCGCTCGCGCTGCTCATCGGTCTCGTGGTCGGCACCTACTCCTCGGTGTTCACCGCCTCCCCGCTCGCCATCGAGCTGCACCGCCACCAGCGCGGCGGGCGGCGCCACGGCTCGGGCGGCGGCGCGGGCGGCGGCAAGCCCACCCGCCGGAGCGCACCGGCGCGGGTCTGAGGCCCTGACGGTGGGCGGCGGTGCACCCCGCCGCCCACCGGAAATGGGTACTGCGACCGATGGCCGCATCCCGCGCGCGCGGCCACGCTGGAGGGTCAGGAGGGGGCCGTACGCGGCCCCCTCGTCACCGGCTCTTTTGCCAGAAGGGACCGTATCGCCGATGTCGTGGGAGACCACCAGCAGTGCCTCCGCGGCCGAGCGCCTGAGCGCGCACGATGCCCGGCAGCGCCTCGAACACGAGCGCAACTCCCGCCTCGCCCAGCTGCGGGCCGTCCAGGAGACCGAGGACGGCGGTCAGGAGGCCGACGACCTCCTGACCGCGCAGAAGAACGCCCTGCAGCAAGCGCTGAAGGACATCGAGGCCGCCTTCGCCCGGCTGGACGACGGTTCCTACGGGAACTGCGAGGACTGCGCCAAACCCATCCCGGTGGAGCGCCTGGAGATCCTTCCGTACGCGCGCTGCTGCGTGCCCTGCCAGCAGCGCGCCGGCTGATCCGGCTCCCGCGCCCGACGGCGCCGCAGCGCGGCGCGGCCCGCGCCCGCGTCCCCTGTCCGAGGTGAAGGAGGCCGACCGGTGATCCTCGGCGACAGCACGTCGACCGCCGCCCCGGAGGGCCGCAGGCCCACCGGGGCGGTCCGCGGGCGCGGTCCGGGCATCGCCCTGGACCTGGGCAGTGCCCGGACCCGGGTCTGGGCGGAGGGCCTCGGAGGCATCCTCGACGTGCCCACGGTCACCCATCAGGGCTCCGCCGCCGCCCGCCCCGTCCGGCGCGGCACCGTCGTGGACCCGGCCGCCGCGACCCGGCTCGTCTGCCGACTGCTGGCCGACCGCGTCCCGCACGACGCCCGGCCCGTCGTCGTCCTCACCACCCCGGTCCTGAGCGGGCCTCGGTCCCGCGCCACCACCGTCGGCGTCCTTCAGGTACTGCGACCGCGGACCGTGCTGACCATCGACAGCGTCCGCGCCGCCGCGCTGGGCGCCGGCGCCGACCTGGCCGGCGCGCTGCTCGTCATCGACGTCGGCGCCCAGCTCAGCGAGGTGGCCCTGCTCACCGACGGCCGGGTGGCCGCCGCCCGCCGGGCCACCATCGGCACCGACGACGTGTGCGCCGCCACCCTCGGCGAACTGGTCACCGCCGTCACCACGCTGGTCACCGGGCTGCTCCGGGACGATCCCCGGCCCGCACTCGTCGACGCTCTCGACCGCGGTCCGCTGCTCGCCGGCGGCGGCGCCCTGCGCCCCGAGCTCACCTACCGGCTGTCCGCGCGGCTGCGCAGCCACGTCCGGGCCGTGCCGCGGCCGCAGACCGCCGCCGTGCGCGGCGCCGTCGAAGCCCTGCGCTCGGTCCTGCGCCATCCCGCCCTGAGCCCGCCGCTGCCTCTGCCGCCGCTGTGACGCCGTCTGTGGGAACGCGGCGGACTCGATTACGGTCCATACGGTTGTGCGCACGGTGGGGTGGGGGAACTGCTAAGGAGCCGAACGGCGGTGCAGCAGCGCAGCAGTACGCAGCCATGGACAGAGGAGCCGGGGGAGCCGGGGGGACCGGCGGACGACGAGTGGCGGGGCCGCGGACAGCGGAGCAGCCGACCACCGGACGCCGGACCGGAGGACGGTCGACCGGGGGACGGCCGACCGGAAGACGGCCGACCCGAAGACGGCCGACCCGAAGACGGCCGACCCGAAGACGGCCGACCCGAAGACGGCCGACCGGTGCGGGTGCGTGACGTGGCCGCACGGTTCGCGCGGTTCATCGGGCGGACGCTGCGCGCCGAGTGGCACGGCATCGTCGTCGACCCCGTTCGGCAACTGGCGCGACGGGGGCTGTCCGGGCTGGTGCTGGCCTTCGTGGCGGCCTTCGGCGTGATCTTCTTCCACGAGGTGGCGCAGCGGCCGGCCGGGGCGGCGGCGGTACGGATCCTCGGCGGCGTCCAGGCCGACCTGCCGCTGTGGCTGACCCTGCTGCGCACCCCGGTGTCGCTGTACGTCCCGGCGCTCGACCTGCCGGTGTGGGCCGGCATCACCCAGCTGTTCCTCGCGTTCGCGCTGGCCGAACTCACCCTGGGCCGGGGCCGGACGCTGTTCATCTCGTACGCGACCACCCTGGCCGGCACCCTCACCGTGCGGGTGATGATCGCGATCGGCCCCGGCTGGTGGGGACTGGGGCTGCCGTCCGAGGCCGGCCGGATCCTCGACACCGGGCCGTCCGCAGCCGTGGTGGGCCTGTTCACCTACCTGTCCGTGGTGCGGCGCGCCCCGGTCGTGTTCTTCCTCACCGGCGGCTCGATGGTGGTGGAGTCGGTGGTCAGGCCCAACCTGGCCGGCCGCGAGCACCTCATCGCGGTGGCCGCGGCGATCGTGCTCGCGCTCTTCCACGGCCGCGGTCCGGGTTGGCTGCCGGGCCGGGCGGCCCTACTGGATCGATGGCGGCGGGCCCCGGCCCCGGCCCCGGCGGGCCCGTATCCGCACCACCGGCCGCAGCGTCCGCGACGTCACCCGGCCCTGCCGGGCGCGAACGCCCGGGACTCCTCCTAAAATCACGATGGACTCCGCAGGGGGAAGGGTGAGGGCCGATGGGCTGGATCTGGTGGGTGCTGATCGTCTTCTGGACCGGCGGCTTCGCCTGGCTCGCCGACAACGTCCGCACCGCGCTGCGCAACCGGCACGAGCGCAAGCTCGAACTGATGGAGGCGGCGAAGGCCGAGCGGCTGGCGGTCGAGACGGCGCACAAGCCGCCGGAGCCGGTGTGCGGATGCACCCACCACCTGGCCAAGCACGACAAGAGCGGCCGGTGCCATGAGCGCGTCGAGGTGCCGACGGCCTGGGACGAGAACAAGAAGCCGCTGCGCTTCGAGCCGGGGCAGTGCAACTGCCAGCAGTACGTGGGGCCTCAGCCGCTGTCGCAGGTGTACGCCGAAGAGCTGACCGACCGCGCCTGACGGCCCGTCCGGACCCGAGTGGGCGTACTCGCTCGGGTCCGGGTGCCGGGAATCCGCGCAGGAGCGTCACACAGGCTGCACACAGTCCCTCACGAGCCTTGTTAGCGTGACTGGCCGCTCGGCAGGCCTAGTCAGGAAGACCGGATGGACTACTGCTCCACGTGCCGTAGGCACCTCAACGGCGCCCTTGTGTGCCCCGGTTGCGGTGCGTACGCGCCGGACATAGCACCGGACGTCACGGCGCCCCTCACGACCGATACCGCGATCGATTCCGCGACGGCTCGCACGACCCGCCTCGCGGCGGGCGGGGCCGCGGGCCTCGCCCCCGGCGGCGTCCCCGCCGATGTCCCCGGCGGCATCGTCGCCGATCTCGCCGCGGACGCGACGGACGTGCCGCCACCGCGGCAGCGCCCCGGGCGGGCGGCGCGGCGCCGTCAGCTGGCGCGCTGGAAGAAGACCCAGCGCAGGGCTCTGGTGGCGACCGCCGTCGCCCTCGTCGGGGGAGGTCTGACCGTCGCCTCGATGGACCGGCACTCCACCGACCGCGCGCAGGCGGCCCCGGCACCGGAGGCCCCGCACACGGGCACCGTGGGGGACAGCCGGCCGGCGCAGCACGGCGACCCGTCCTCGTCGCCCTCCGACACCCGGCAGTCCCCGCCCTCGGCCGGTGTCCCGCACCAGCGGTCGGCGCCGCGGGGCACCACGCCGCAGGACGTACGCCCGGACGCCGCCGCTCCCCGTACCGCGCAGGCCCCGTCGGCGCCCGCCGGCGCGCACGAGGCGCCGGCGCGGACGGTGCTGTCCGCACCGCGGCCGGACAACACGGCGCCGGCCACCGACGGCTCGGCCTCCGCCGCCCAGTCGGCCCCGTCCGCCCAGCAGGTTCCGGCGGGCCAGTCGAACCCATCGGGCCAGTCGGCGTCCCGGTCGTCCTCGACGGCGGCCCAGCGGACCGCGCCCGGGGCCGGCTCGTCCGACAGCACCGCCCAGCAGACCCCGCAGACGAGCCCCACGGACACGCCCACGTCGCCGTCCCACCTCTGCCTGCTGGTGATCTGCCTCGGCTGACCACCCGGCCCGCGCGGCTGCGGGCGGCTGAACGGTCAGGGCCCGGCGGGTCCGGCGGACTCGCCGGGCCCGCCGGAGTCGTCCGCGAAGCTGGCGAAGTACGCCGCGGCCATGTCCTCGTCGGCATGGCCCCCCGCGGCGGCGCGGGCGAAACGTTCGGCGCTCGCGGCGGCCACGTCCAGGCGGACGCCGTGGGCCTCGCCGGCCTGGACGATCAGGCGGGCGTCCTTCTCCGCGGTGGCCACCGCGAAGCTCGGGGGCAGGTACGCGCCGTCGAGGATGACGCCGGCCTTGGCGTGCAGGTAACCCATGTCGAGCGGGCCGCCGGCGATCAGGTCGAAGAAGCCCTGCGGGTTCACGCCGAGTCCCTTGGCCAGGGCCAGTGCCTCCCCGGTCGCCGCGGTGGCCGCGATGACCCAGCTGTTGGCCACCAGCTTCAGCCGGGTGGCGGTGGCCGCCGCGGCGTCCTCACCCGTCCACACCGTGTGGGCGCCGACCGCCTCGAACACCGGTGTCACCGTCTCCCGGCCCTCGGCCGGCCCCGCCGCCAGCACGGTCAGCCGGCCCGCCTCGGCGGGCTGCCGGGTACCGAGCACCGGGGCGTCGTAGAGGACCAGTCCGTGCTCACGGGCGAGGTCGGCCAGCTCAGCGGCCGCCTCCAGGCCGACCGTGGTCGACTGCGCCCAGACCGTGCCCGGACGCAGCGCGGGGGCGGCCTCGCGCATGACCTCCAGCACCGTGCCGCCGTCGTAGAGCATCGTCAGGACCACGTCGGCGTCGCGCACCGCCTCGGCGGGGGTGTCCGCGACGTGCGCGCCGTCGGCGGCCAGTGGTTCGGCCTTGGCCCTGGTGCGGTTCCACACCCGGACGGTGTGTCCGGCCTTCGCGAGGTTGCGAGCCATCGCGGCGCCCATGATCCCCGTGCCCAGGACGCCCACGGTACGGATGCCGGTCATGTCGTCCTCCTCCTGATCGATGCGTGAGTATCGCGCGGACCCCGGGCCCGGCGTCCGGCGAAGCGGCTGGGCCACGGGGCCGCACGGGTGACACGAAGGTGCGGGTACCCGTGCCCGGCGGTTCACTTGAGGGTGGCCGGCCCCTTTCTCCGCACGAGGGGCGGGCGAACGGGCAGTGGGAGGCGACATGGCCGGTCACCGGGCACGCTGGACGACGGGCGCGACACTCGCGGTGGCCGTGGCCGTGGCCCTCGGCACGACCGGCTGCTCCGGCGGCGCACCCTCCGGCAGCGCGAGCCAGGCGGCGTCCGCGGTCTCCTCGCTCGCCTCGCAGGCCGACGAGATGCTCTCCTCGGCCACCGCGGAGGCGAGCCGCAGGCTGGACGAGGTGAAGAACGGCATCGACGCCCGGAACGCCGTGACCCTGGGCACCCCGGCCACCGCCTCGGACGGGCACGCCACCGTCGCGGTCAGGGTGGAGAACAGGGCGGGCTCCGCCAAGTCCTTCGCCGTGCGGGTCGACTTCAAGGACAGCGGCGGCAACCTGCTCGACACGGTGGTCGTCACCGTCCCCGGCGTACCGGCCGGGAAGACCGCCACGGCCACCGCCCGCAGCATCCGCAAGCTGTCCGGCCCGGTCAGGGCGGAGGTGGGCACCGCGCTGCGGTACTGATCCGCCGCGCCGCGCGCCCCGGCCTCCCCGCCGGCCCCGGGCGGCGCCCCTGAGGAACCGGGTCAGGCCATCCAGAAGAAGACCGCCGTCATGCGCTTGTCCTCCAGGCTCCGACCGCAGTAACCGGTCGCGCTGTGCACGAGGTTGGCGTGGTAGAGGAGCAGCCGGTTGGCCTTGTGCGGCACGCGGACGTCCTCCTCGAAGGCGTCCGGCGCGACGAACCGCGTGCCGAGGGCCTCGACGAGGTTGTGGTGCGGAGGCTGCACGACGTTGCCGCCGAGCCGGCCGCCGGGCAGACGCTGGCGGTAGAAGCTGGTCCCGCGGTCCTTGGGCACCGAGGGGTTGAGGTAGAGCACGGCCGCGTACCGGCACAGCGCCCGCGAGTCGGTGTGCGGCCTCGGTTCGCTCTCGCCCGCGCCCACCACCTGGACGCAGTTGTGGTTGAGGGTGCCGCCGTCGGGTGCCTGCCGCACCCACAGCTCATTCGCCCCGGTCGCCCTCTTCACCAGCCGCTCGACGCGGGCGAGTTCGGACGGTTCCAGACCGGGCATGGTCCGCAGTCCGGGCCAGGTCTGGGAGGTGTACGGGTAGCCCTTCACCCAGTCGTCCTTGGCCAGGCAGCGCCGCCGTACGGCGTCCGCGTCGGGCAGGACGTCGTCCAGCACCCAGTAGTCACGGCCCTCGGTGGGCTTGCGGTAGGGCAGGACGGGGAGCGCGGTGGGCACACCGCGGGGCTGTGGGGGCATGCGGCCGAATGTAGGGCGGGCATCCACCAGGGCTCTCCCCAGAGCCGGTCAACGTTGCGTCAACCTTGCTGGCATTCAGGGAACTTGGACGCGGCGGCCGGGAAAGTGAGCCCAACTACCCGCGGCAGTGAGCAGTCTCACATCACGGTCGATTCTTTTTACCAAATCAAAAGGTTCTTCACGCTCCCCGGCCCGTACATGTGAGTGTCCGAACCGCCCACGGCGGGACCATGACCGGGCAGGAGGCACGGTGCGCTTTTCGCGGAACGCGACGGGAACTCTTTTTGTGGGCGGTGCCCTCAGCCTGACCCTGGTCGCGCTCGCCTACCCCAGCATGCTCGGCCTCGAGAAGGTCTCCAGCGACGGCTCCCGGGTCATCGCCCAGACCCAGTGGGGGCCGCTGACGGAGGCGGACCGGGACTTCGTGGTCAAGGTGCGCGCGGCCGGGCTGTGGGAGTACCCCGTCGGCGAGATGGCGGTGCAGAAGGGGACCACCAAGGAGGTCGTCAAGGCGGGCAAGCACCTGATCGACGGGCACGCGCAACTGGACGTGAGCTGCCGCAGGATCGCGCCCATGCTCAACATCACGCTGCCGAACGTGGCCAGCCCCCAGCAGCAGGGCTTCGTCACCCAGCTCGCCGGGGACACCGGCAAGCAGTTCGACTCCGACATGGCCAACATCCTGCGCGTGACGCACGGCTCGATCTTCAACACCATCGCGAAGATCCGCTCCACCACCAAGAACAGTCTGGTCCGCGAGCTCGCCAACCAGGCCAACGCCACCGTCCTGGACCACATCACGGTCATGGAGGAGACGGGCCTGGTCAACTTCGACCAGGTGCTCTTCATGCAGACGACCCCGCCCAAGCTGCCCAACTCGGACCTGACCCCGCCGCCGCCCTCCGGCGGGCAGCCCGAGGTCGTGCTCACCCCGCCGCCGAACGCCACGTCGAGCCCGCTGGTGCTGCCCGGCGACCCGAGCCCCAGCCCGGCGGCGGGCTGAGGCGGAACCCGCGCGCGGGGACTACGCGAGCCACACGGTGGTGTCGGGGTCCAGCCGGCGCCCCGTCAGGGGCGAACTGCTCAGCAGCACCTCCCCCGGCGGCAGCGGCACGGCCCGGCCCGACAGATTGGTGACGCACCGCCGGCCGCCGGAACGGGCGAACGCCAGCACCCCGGCCGGGCCGCCCTCCACCCAGGTCAGCAACTCGCCCTCCAGCAGCTTGCGGCGCAGCCGCAGCGCCGAGCGGTACAGCTCCAGGGTCGAGCCCTCCACTCCGTCCTGCGCCTCGACGGCGTACGCGGCGAAGCACGGCGGCTGCGGCAGCCAGGCGGCGCCCGGACCGAAGCCGTACGACGCCCCGGTGGTGGTCCACGGCAGTGGCACCCGGCAGCCGTCGCGCCCCTTGCGGGCACGGCCGGTCTGCTCCCACACCGGGTCCTGGAGGACCTCGGCGGGCAGGTCGGCCACCTCCGGCAGGCCCAGTTCCTCGCCCTGGTAGAGGTAGGCCGAGCCGGGCAGGGCCAGCATCAGCAGCGTCGCCGCGCGGGCGCGGCGCAGCCCCGCCGCCTCGTCGACGGCCGGGGCGCGGCCGCCGGACAGCAACCAGGCGTTCTCGTCGGTGCCGGGCGGGAGCGTCAGACGCGAGGCGTGCCGTACGACGTCGTGGTTGGACAGCACCCAGGTGGCCGACGCCCCCGCGGCCCGCGCGGTGGCCAGCGACTCGGTGATGACCTGCCGCAGTTGGCCGGCGTCCCATCCGGTCTGGAGGTACTCGAAGTTGAAGGCCTGGCCCAGTTCGTCGGGCCGGGCGTACAGCGCGCGCCGGTGACCCGGCACCCAGGCCTCGGCGACCGCCGTACGCGGCGGGGAGTAGGAGTCGAGGATCCGCCGCCAGTCGCGGTAGATCTCGTGCACCTCGTCCCGGTCGTAGTACGGATGGCTGCCGGGCGGCACGAGCGGCAGCGCGCCCTCGCCGGTGGCGCCGATGTCCCCGACGTCCCGCAGCGGCTCGTCGAGGTCCTTGGCCAGGGCGTGCGCCACGTCGACGCGGAAGCCGTCCACGCCGCGGTCGGCCCAGAACCGCAGCGTGGTCCGGAAGTCGGCGCGCACCTCCGCGCTGCCCCAGTTCAGGTCCGGCTGCTCGGGCGCGAACAGATGCAGGTACCACTGCCCGTCCGGCACCCGCCGCCAGGCGCTGCCGCCGAAGACCGACTGCCAGTCGGTGGGCGGGAGTTCGCCGTGCGACCCGCGGCCGGCGCGGAACACGTAGCGGTCGCGGGCGGGGGAGCCGGGGCCGGCCCGCAACGCCTCCTGGAACCAGGGGTGCCGGTGGGAGGTGTGGTTGGGGACGAGGTCCACGATCACCTTCAGGCCCAGGCGGTGCGCCTCGGCGGTCAGGGCGGCGAAGTCGTCCAGCGTGCCGAGGCGGGGGTCCACGTCGCGATGGTCGGCGACGTCGTAGCCGCCGTCGGCCAGTTCGGAGGGGTAGAAGGGGCTGAGCCACACGGCGTCCACACCGAGGGCGGCGAGGTGCGGCAGCCGCCCGGTGATGCCGCGGAGGTCGCCGAGTCCGTCGCCGTCGAAGTCGGCGAAGCTGCGGGGGTAGACCTGGTAGACGACGGCCAGCCGCCACCAGTCCGGGTTCCTGGACGACAGGTCGGGCGCGGTGTCCTGCGGGGAGTCCTGCGGGGAGTCGTGCGTGGGGGCGGTGTCGGTCACGCGGTCTCCTCTTCGGTGCGTACGGCGGACGTACGGATGACTACGGGCGACACGAGAACTCTGTCCACATCGCCCAAAAAGTGAACACCGCCCCCGTGACGGAGTGAGTCGCTCCCTATGTGGCACAAGTGTGCTGAAGGCGTGAAGTCCCTTTGTGTTCCGGCAGATTGACAGGCTCGGCCGCACACACGACCATGACCTCACACTGTGGCGCATGTGACCGATGGGCCCGTTGTTCCCTTCGGCCTTCCGTCGGCCCGTCCTGGTCCGTGCCGTTGCCCCGCGACCAGCCACCCCGCGCACAAGCAAGATGGGATCCGTATGTCCATAGCCAGTCGTGTCTCCGCCGCCCGCCTGCTGGGAACGGGCGCCGCGACGCTCGCCCTGTGTGCCGCCTCCGTCGCCGCCGCCTCCGGTGCCTGGGCCCATGGCGCGCCCGGCGGCGAGGGCTGGAAGGGCGGCGGCCGCTACCAGCCCGGTACGGGCGCCGGCACGGTCACCGAGAGCGACCGCTGCCAGTTCTCGCTCGACGGCAAGAACTTCTACGACGCCGTCAAGGTCGACGACCAGAACCTGCGGCCGACCGAGGACGGCAAGGTCCACATCACGGTCCGCACCGCCCGCGACGCCACGGCCTGCACCGCCTCCCTGGCCTCCTACCTCGCCCACGGCGCCACCTTCGCCACCTCCGGCGAGCAGGTGTTCGTCGACTTCGACACGGTGACGGTGAAGCGGGGCGAGACCGGCTCCCTCGACATCGCCGTCCCGGACGCGGGCTGCTTCGCCCAGATCGACCTGTACCGCGGCGCGGTCAAGTTCGACGGCAAGACGGACGCGAACGACGGCTTCGAGCATGGCGACCTGCCCAAGGGCCCGGACCGCCCGGTCATCAAGGACAAGCTGATCGCGGCCTGGAACGGCGGCACCAAGGACTGCACGGCCGCCGAGGAGCAGCCCCCGGCCACGACGCCGGCCCCGTCCGCCCCCGAGTCGTCGGCCCCGGCCGAGGAGCCGACGCTCCCGGCCACGAAGAGCCCCGCCGAGACGGAGAGCCCGTCGTCGGCCCCGGCGACGCCGCCGAGCGAGGCCCCGGCCCCGTCGGCCTCCGAGTCCACCACCGCACCGGCCCCTGCCCCGAACGGCGGCAGCGGCGACCTCGCCGAGACCGGCGGCGGCAGCGGCACCGGCCTCGTCGCCGGCGGCGCTGCGGTGCTGCTGGCGGGCGGCGCGGCGCTCGTCGTCACCACGCGTCGCCGGGCGGCGAAGCAGGCCTCCTGACCCCCGCGGATCGGCTCGCGGGGTGCCGGGGGTGCTGACCCGGGCGTTGACCTGGTGCTGTGGCCGGAAAGGTTTGCCGGGAAGCTCGCGGCGTCCGGTGCGGTGCCTCGTAAGGCGGAGCATTGCCCGCGTACGGGATGTACTCGGGTGATGCGACAACGCGGCGTGGGGGTACCCCCGGCCGAAGGCTGGGGGAGTGCCGTGCCGGGCGCCGCGAGCCGGTGAACCTTTCCGGTCACAGCACTAGGCACGGTCCCCGGTGTCCTCGACGGTGGTCAGGTACAGCCGGACGTACCGCTCGGCGTCGATGTCCAACGCCACGTCCACCAGGGCCTGTTCGCGGGCCTCTCCGTGCAGTTCCGCCTCGCCCGGACGCGGGCGGCGGTCGACGACCGTCTGCCCGCGGGCCGGGCCCGGCGCGAGGTTCACCTCCACCGGCAGCCGGTGGGTGGTCAACCCCTCCGGGTCGGCCACCGAGCACACCGTGCCCGCGTCGCCGAGGACGCCGTGCGGGGCGCCCTCGCCGGCGGCCGGGTCGGGGCGGGACAGCAGCAGTCCGGCCAGCCGGGCGCCGGGCTCGTCGCGCCCGCGCAGCCGCCGTACGTCCGCCTCCGGCACGAGCACCCGCTGGAACACGTCGAGCCCGTACATCGTGATCGGCACGCCCGCGGTGAGCAGGACGGCAGCGGCCTCCGGATCGTGCCAGACGTTGAACTCGGCGACGGGCGTGGCGTTTCCGGTGGCGACCGCACCGCCCATGAACACGATCCGCTCGATGTTGCGGGTGACCTCGGGGTGGGTGCGCAGCAGCAGGGCGATGTTCGTCAGCGGCGCGGTGGGGATCAGGGTGACCGGGCGGTCGCTGTCCAGGATCGCGTGGCGGAGCAGCGTCACCGCGTCCACGTCGGCGGGACGGCGGGCCGGCGCGGGCAGCCCGAGGTCGCCCATGCCGTCCCTGCCGTGCACATGAAGGGCGGTGCGCAGGGGTTCGAGCAGCGGCCGTTCGGCGCCCCGCGCGACCGGGACGGCGGGAGCGCGCGCCTGCTCCAGGACGGTCAGCGTGTTCCGTACCACCTGGTCCACGTCCGTGTTCCCGGCCACACAGGAGACCGCGCGCAGGTCGAGGGCCGGGTGGCGGACGGCGAACAGCAGGGCGAGCGCGTCGTCGACGCCGGTGTCGCAGTCGATGATCACAGGAGTGGGCCGCGAGGTCACAGGGCGCTCCTTCCGTCGTGCGGGGTCCGTCGTGGGGTCCCGCCGTACGAGTTCCGCCGTACGGGGTCCGTCGTGAGGTTCCGCCGTACGAGTTCCGCCGTACGGGGTCCGTCGTGAGGTTCCGCCCTACGAGTTCCGCCGTACGGGGTCCGTCGTGAGGTTCCGCCCTACGAGTTCCGCCGTACGGGGTCCGTCGTGAGGTTCCGCCGTACGGGTGCCACGTTCGGGTACCGCGTACGGGGCCATCACCATCGTCACTTGCCCCGCCCGGTGCCGCGCGCGCCCGCCCGCCGGCCTTCCCCCCTCCACTGCGCTCACCCGGACGGACCGGCGCGCTGGTGGGCGGGGCCGCCCGGTGGTGCCGTGGGAGGAGCGCCGCCGCCCGGACGCCAGGTCCGCGGCGCGCGTTCCGTCCGTCTGGAGGCATGCATGTCCCGTACCCCGGCCCGTGTCCTGGCCGCCTCCGCGCTCTGCGCGGCCGTCCTGCTGACCGGGGCCGCCTGCACCGCCGGGCAGTCCGGCCGGGCCGTCCACGCCTCCACGCCGGTGGCCACCCGCGGGCCCGGCCCCGCCGCCGCGCCGGCCGGCGCGCTCACGCCGGACCAGGCGCGGGCCGCGCTGCTGACCCAGGCCGACCTCGGATCGCTGTGGGCGCCGACCCAGGGCGCGGCGACCTGGCGGGACGGTGTGCTCAAGGCACAGGCCGACATCTCCGAGTGCGGGCGCCTCCTCGACGCCCTCTACACCGAGGAACCGTTCGGCACTCCCTCGGGCGCGCACGCGGTGGCCGCCTACGACGACGGCGACTACAGGGCCCAGTTGCGCCACCAGGTGCTCGCGCTGCGCGCCCCGGACGTGGACCGCACCCTCGCCTGGCTCAAGACCATGCCGCAGACCTGCGCGGACTTCACCGCCACGGCCACGAACTCCGACTTCCTGGACGTACGGGTCGCGGACCTCGCCCTGCCGGACGTCGGCGACGCCCGTCAGGGCCTGCGCCTCACCTTCACCACCGAGTCGTACGAGGACATCCTGACCACCCTCACCCTGGACCTCGCCACGGTTCGCGTCGGCGACGACGCGATCGTCCTCACCACCGGCGCCCCGGGCACCCTGCCGCGGGACGCCACCGCACAGGCGGTCCAGCACGCCGTGGACCGCCTGACGGCGGTGCACGGCAAGGCACGGACCTCGGCCTGATCCCGGTCGGCCGCCGTCGCCGGTCGCGTGTGAGCCGCGCCCGCAACCGCCGTGCGCACGCACGGATCTCGGCCACGGTGCACGGTCCGCGAGACCTCCAGTCACGGTCGAACCTCTTCCCTCGGCGCGGCCGTCGTCCCTGGCCCGCGCGCCCCGGGACCGGACGCACCCACACGCGCCGAACGGAGAACCGCACGAACGCGAGTCCCCGGCCCGGGGTGCGCGGCGGGTACCCCCCGCGCACCCCGGGAAACCGCCCCGCAAACCGTCCCCGGAAGCCACGGAATCCGCCCCCGGGGCCGCGCCCCGCCGCCGTCAGCGCGGCGGGCGGCCGTCACAGCGGAGGCTGCGCCGGGGCCGGGCCCAGGGTCGTGGTGCCGGGGGCGGTGCGGTGGCCGAGGCCGGTGCGGTAGGCGTCCAGGGCGGCCTCCACACGGCCGGTGCGGCGCAGCAGATCACCGAGGAGACGGCACAGGTCGGCCAGGTCGCCGGCCGCGCCCGCCCGCTCCAGCAGGCTCAGCGCACGTACGTAGTGCTCCTCGGCGGCCTCCGTGTCGCGGGCGTCCTCGGCGATGATGCCGAGCAGGCGGTGCGCGGCGGCGGCGTGCACGGCGCCCCGCTCGGGGGAGAGGTCGCCCAGGACGTTCCGCAGCAGGTCGGCTGCCTCCTCGGACTTGCCGCGCCGGTGCAGGACGTCGGCCAGCTCGACCGCGACCTGGCTGGTGTAGAGCGCGGCACGCTTGGCGGACAGCATGGCCTGGGCGGCCCGCAACTCCTCCTCGGCACGCTCCAGTTCGCCGTTCTGCGCGCACACATAGCCGCGCATCCAGTGGCAGTTGGCGAGTTCGGTGCGCAACTGGAGGGCGCGGTAGAGCTCGGCGGCCTTGGCGAGCGAGGCGTCGGCCTCGGCGATCCGGCCCTCGGCGAGCAGGGTGCGGGCCACCGACCGGTGCATCCGGGCCACCAGCGCGGGATCACCCGCCTGCGGGGCCAGCGCGAGCGCGAACTCGGCCGCCTGGGCCGCCCGGGCGTGCGCCCCCATGTCCATGTACGGCCCGATGACTCCGGCGTAGAGCAGCAGCAGCGCGTCCGGGTCGTGCAGCCCGCCCCGGTTGAGCTCGTCGAGGGTGGACTCCATCAGATAGACGGCGTACCGCAGCTCCCCCGCCAGGTAGTGGGAGACGGCGCGGCCGCGCAGCGCGGGGACCCGGGCGGGCAGCGGTGCGTCGGCGAGGGCCCGCTCGGACCGTTCGAAGAACTGCCGGCCGCTCTCCAGTTCGCCGGTCTCCAGGGCGCATTCACCGAGCCCCAGCAGCGCCTCGGCCTGGACGTCGACGAGTTCGTGCTCCTCGGCCTCCGCCAGCAGCCGGGTGTACTGCTCGGCCGCCTTCACCGACTCCCCGGTGGCGAGCGTGCGCCGGGCCTCGGTCAGTCTGAGGCGCAGGTCGGTGGCGAGATGGGCGGGGCGTCCGGTGGCGAGCTCGTCGAAGGCGACCCCGAGCCGCTCGGCGACGTGCTTGAGCGCCTCGTCGGAGGGCCGGACCCGTCCCGCCTCGAGCGTGGAGATGTACGCGGGGGTGTACGCCGGCTCCGCCAGCTGCCGCTGGGTCAGGCCCCGTTCACGCCGTAGCCGCTGAACCCTGCGCCCGATGGTCTCCGGGTCGTCCCGCTTCGCCATGCGGTTCATCATGCCAGTAAGCCGAGTTGCGGCGAGCCGTCTCCACTGACCGGAGGTCAGCACCGGACCTTATGCGCAGTGGACCCCAACTCGCCCTGGCGCCCTTTTCGTTCGGCCTCCTCACCCCCTACGTTGGAGAGTGCGTTAAACGCGCTTAATCCATCACTGTCGTTGCGAGGTCGGTTGCCGTGCTCGGACGCACTGTCGCGCGCCAAGGACACTTCTCCGCACGTTGCGTCAGAGGATTCGGCGCGGCCGTCATAGCCGTGGCCGCCCTGGTCGCGGCGGCCAACGCCGGACCGGTGCCCGCGGCCGACCCGGTACCCGCCCCGCAGGCGGTCCAGACCCGCTAGTGCTGTGACCGGAAAGGTTCACCGGGTCGTGCTCAGCCCGGCAGCGCTCGGCGCAGTGCCTCGTCCAGCCGGTCGGCCAGCACCGCGTCACTGGGCGGGTCGTCGGTGAACAGGGCACCCAGCTGAGCGGTGAAGGTCTGGGTGAACGCCCCGTAGAGCGGGGTCCGCGGTCGGGAGACCGCCCGCTGGAGGGCGGGCAGCAGGATGCCGCGGGCGTAACCGGGACGGCCGGCCGCGTCGCGGGGCATGCGGTCGGTGCTCTCCCCGGTGGGCGCCCGGCTCAGATAGTCGCGCCGGTAGTAGAGCAGACCGACGTCGCTGTTGAACGGCACCGCGTACACCTGGCCCTTCCAGCGGGCGGTGTCGGCCACGGACGCGATGACGTCGTCGTCGACGGCCTCGTCGGCCACACCGGACCCGTACGAACCTCGGGGAACCCGGGTCAAATCTGCACCAGACCCGCACCAGACCTGCGTCGGACCCGCCTCGGACCCGCGCCGGATCTGCGCCGGCCCCGCCTCGGACCCGCGCCAGATCTGCGCCGGCCCCGCCTCAGACCTGCGTCTGCAGCTGGCTCAGCTGGCGGCGCACATGGTCCAGCGCGCCCTCTCGCCGGCCCGGCACCCGGCCGCGCAACTCCGCGAGCACCGAGCCGAGTTCGCGGGCCCGTTCGGGATCGTGGATCAGCCCCCACTGGTGGTGGGCGCGGTCGACGGCGGCCTCGACGGCCACGGCGTCGGCGGCCTGGCCCATGGCCAGGCGGGTGCTGGCCACGGTCAGCCAGGCCCGGCAGCTGCGGGCGGCGTCGCCCGCGAACATCGCCAGGTCCGCGCGGACCTCGGCCCAGTGCAGCGCGTCCTCGGAGGCCGCTCCGTGGGCGAGGGCGGCGGCCCGCTCCCAGCGGGCGGCGAGCGCGTCGGCGTCGCCGTGCCGGCCCGCCTGCACACAGGCGGCGATGGCCGTGTGCGGGTCGGCCGGCCCCGGCCCGGGCGCGGTGAGCACGAGGCCGGGACCGCCGTACTCCTCGGTCAGCCGCGACAGCGCCTGCTCGTGCAGCTCCACCGGGGGCGGCCGGTGCCCGCTGCGCAGGATCGTCGCCACCGCCCTCATGTACGCCGGTGCCGCCACCGTGCGCCGGGCCGGCGGCGGCGCGATCCGGCCGTACAGGGCGATGTTGCGCCCACAGCCCAAGGGGCGCCCGCGCAGCAGTTCCCAGCTCTCCGCGTCCGCGTGCAGATCGGCCACGACCGTGGTGGTGCCGTCCGGTCGCAGCCGGAGTTCCTCGCGCAGCCAGTGCCAGGGCAGGGCCGTGTAGCGGACGGTCGCCGGGGTGGTGCGGGCGAGCGCCAGGTGGGGCAGGTGCTGGCGGCGGTCCAGCTGGAGCTGGCCGGTGAGGAACACGGTGAGCGGGCCGGGCGCCGCCGCGGCCGCGCGCAGCCGGGTGAGCACGGCCTGCGGCTCCAGCGGGTCGACGAGCTCCACCACGGTCGCGGTGTCCGTGCCGGACAGCACGGAGGGCGCCACGGCGGCCAGCACCGGCAGCACGGACGCGGCGTCCACCAGACGTCCCCTGCCCACGGGCGCGGCCGCGAGCAGCAGCACGGTTCCGGGCATCGTCCCCCCGTGTCGTGATCCGGTCGGTCGCGTACGTCAGCACGTTAACCGCTCCACCGACTTGCCAGGGCCCCTTCCCCGGTGTGCTCTGGTAGGCGGGGGCGAGGAGAGAGAGGAGCGCTCTCATGGCTCACGCGGCACCCGTGTCCGGTATCACCACCCGCACCACCCGCCCACCGAACCTGTTCAGCGCCCGGGCCCATGCCATCGGCCGGTGGGCGGGACCGCTCGCACTGGGGCTCGTCTACGGCTACTGGGCCGCGGCCGACCGGCGCGACGGCGGACCGATCACGGGCTGGAACGTGCTGTTCGGCTTCGTGACCACGATCGTGTTCACGCTGGTCCTGGCGGGCGTCCTCATGCTCGGCCCCCGGCTGCGGCGGGAGCGGCACGCGGCGCTGTGGTTCGCCTTCATCGGCGTGGCGTTCGGCTTCCTCTACAGCCAGAGCGGCCGTGCGCTCGTGTCGACGGTCGGCCTGTCGCTGGGCATCGCGATCGTCGCGGGCCTCTTCTGCTTCTACTGGTTCTACACGCACGAGGACGCGGCGGGCCATCGCGTGAGTTGACCCGCTGATCCGCTGACCCGCTGACCCGCGTCGGTCGCCCCGGACCGACCTGACCTACCTGACCGACCGGACCGACCGACCCGCTCTCCCGGTCACCCGAATGCCGCCCCTCCGCTCGCGGAGGGGCGGGTGACGGCCTTGGCTGAGAACGTGTCCCGACGTATGCGAAGCGGCCTGTCGGCCGTGCTCATCGCGCTCTCGTGCCTGATCGTGCCGTTCGGCGTGCTGTCGGCCTGGGCGGCGTACGGGCTCTCCGACACCGGTCGCTACGTCACCACGATGGCGCCGCTCGCCGACGACCCGGACGTCCGCGACGCGATCGCGGACACCGTCGGGGACGGGATCGTGCAGGAGATCGGCCACGGGCTGGACGCCCGCGTCCGCCCCGGCACCATCACCCCCTTCGTGCACGACGCCGTCCGCTCGTTCACCCGGACCGAGGCCTTCCGCACGGCGTGGAACGAGGGCAACCGGGCCGCCCACGACGCCGTGCTGCGGGCCCTGCGCGACGAACGCGCCCCCCTCGAACGCCCGGTCACCGTCGACCTCGCGCCCGTCACCGCCCAGGTCAAGGCCCAGCTCGCCCAGGACCACGTACCGCTCGCGAACCGCATTCCCGTCCAGCACACCGAGGTCGATCTGCTTCCGGCCCAGCAACTGGGCCGCCTGCGGAAGGGGTTCCACGTGCTCGAAGTCGCCGGTTTCTGGCTGCCGGTCGCGGCCGTCGCGTTCGCCGTCGCCGGGCTCGCCCTGGCCGCCCGCCGCCGCCGGGCGCTGACCGCCACCGCGCTCGGCACCGCCCTCGGCGGCGCGCTGCTCGCCCTCGCCGTCGCCATCGGCCGCAGCCTGACCCTCGCCGACCTCCCCGCCGAGGTCTCCCAGCCGGCCGTCGGCGCCGTCTACGACGCCCTCACGGCCACCCTGCGCACCGCCTCGTGGATCCTGGTCGCCCTCGGTCTGACGGTGGCCGCGCTGACCTGGCTCTCCCGTCGCCCACGCCGGCCCTTCCGCCGCCGCCGGGCGGCCGAGGCCCCCACCACCCGAACCCGCCCCGAGCAGCCGCCGCCGCGCGTGCGCGTCTGATCCCGCTGCTCCCGCGCGCAGGACGCCCGGAGTCCATGGCGACCCCGTAGGCTCGGCGTCGTGACCAAGCAGGGGGGACGGTTCGCGAGCTGGTGCGCCGGGCTGATGTTCGCGGGGGTGAGCGTCGTCGTCGGGTGCCGGCTGGCCGACAGCGACGGCATCACGCCCGTACCGCAGCTCCTCGCCTTCCTGCCGTGGCTGCTCGTGCCCACCGGACTGGGCCTGGCGTTCACGCTGCGCGGACGCTGGTGGGCGGGGGCGGTGTGGGGCGTGGCGCTGCTGGGGCTGCTGGCGTGGTTCATCGAGCCGTACGGCAGGGTCTCCGCGCCGGCCGGCCATGCCGTGGCCGAAGTGCGGGTGCTGACCTCGAACGTGCAGTTCGGGCGTGGCGCCCCGGCCCTCGTCCCGGCCATCCGCCGCGAGCGGCCCGACATCGTCTTCGTCGAGGAGTGCGAGTACACCTGCCAGGCGACGCTGGACCGGGAGGTCGGCGGCGACTACCCGTACCGGCGGGCGGTCCGGGCGGGAGGTTCGCAGGGGTCGCTGATCCTCAGCCGCTACGCCCTGCGCGGCACCGCCGGAGTCCGCGGCACGATGGGCATGCCGGGCGCGGTCGCCGACGTCCGCGGGCACGCGGTGCGCCTCCAGCTCGTGCACCCCATGCCACCGCTGCCCGGCCAGGTCGCGCTCTGGCACCGGGAACTCGCCCGGCTGCGCGCCTTCGCCGCGGCGGACCGTACGACCCCGACCGTGCTGGCCGGCGACTTCAACGCCTCCCAGGACCACGCGGCCTTCCGCCGCATCATCGACACCGGACTGCGCGACGCCGCCCGCCTGGCCGGCGCCGAGCGCGCTCCCAGCTGGCCGGCCCGCACCGCGCCCACCCTCGGCGCCCAGATCGACCACGTGCTCGTCTCACCGGACTTCTCCGCGACCGGCGCCCGCTTCCTCGCCCTGGCCGACACCGACCACCGCGCGCTGCTCGTCGACATCACGCTGCACGACGGCCGAGGATCACGTTGACACGGCCCGCCTGCCGGTACTCGCCCCTGCCCAAGATCACCACTCGGGGCCGCTAACCTTACGTGTCCGTCCTGGCCAGGGATTGACGGGCATCAACTCACGAAGGGTTGCGCACATGGGCATTCTCACTCTCCTGCGGAACGCGTTCGGCCGGTCACGCAAGGGGCGTACGGCCGAGGCAGAGGGTGCGGAGCAGACTCCAACCCAGGAGCCGACCCCCACCGCTGCCCAGCAGCCGGAGCCGAAGGTCCCCGCCCCGGCGGCCGAGTCCGCCCCGGAACCCCCCGCCACCGTCCACGTCCCGGACCCGCGGCCCTCCACCGGCGACGAGCACGATCTGGTCTCGGCCGCCTTCGACAACATCACCGTCCCCAAGCCGGCCACCCCCGTGGACCCGACCGGCTCGGCGACGGAGGAGCCCACCCCGAACCCCGAACCAACTGCTGCAGAACCTGAGTCGGAGCCCGGGGCAACCCCGGCCCCGGCAGCCGAGGAGCCGACCCCGGCCCCCGAACAGGCAGCCACGGAACCGGAGTCGGAGCCCGAGCCGACCCCCGAACCGGCAGCGGCGGAGCCGACCCCGGCAGCCACGGAGCCGGAACCGGCAGCCGAACCGGCGTCTGCGACCTCCGACCCGGTGGTTGAGGACCCGACCCCGGAACCCGCAGCCGAACCGGCAGCGGCGGAGCAGGAGTCGGAGCCCGAGCCCACCCCCGAACCGCAGGCCGAGTCCGAGGCAGCGACCGAGCCCGAGGCGGAGCCGGAGGCCGACACGCCGCAGGCCGCCGACGGCGAGGAAGCCCCACAAGGGCCACTCGCACCCGCCGACGACACCCGCACGGGTGATGCGGGTGGAAACGAACCGGCCGAAAACGAAGCCGAGTCCGAGCCCACCCCCGAACCCGCAGCCGAACAGCCGACCACGGAGCCGGAACCGGAGCCCACGGCTGAGCAGTCGCCCTCACAGGCCGAAAGCGAAACCAAGCCGGAGCCGGACGCCGAGTCCGATACTGAGCCGGCCGCCGAAACCGAGGCGGAGACGGCCGCCCAGTCCGAGCCGAAGCCGGCCGCCGAACCCAAGGCGGAGCCGCACGCCCAGTCCGAGGCGGAGAACACGGGCGCCGAGCCCGCCACCCCCCTCGCCCACATCCACTCGCACGCCCCCGCCCTCACCACCGCCTACCAGTCCGCCGCCTCCGCCCTCGCGAAGCACGACCTCACCGGCGCCCGCGCCAAGGTCTACCTCGTCCTCGACCGCTCCGCCTCCATGCGCCCGTACTACAAGGACGGCTCCGCCCAGGCCCTCGGCGAGCAGACCCTCGCCCTCGCGGCCCACCTCGACCCCGAGGCGACGGTCCAGGTCGTGTTCTTCTCCACGGAGGTGGACGGCACCGGCGAGCTGACCCTCGCCGCACACGAGAACCGGATCGACGACCTGCACGGCTCCCTCGGCCGCATGGGCCGCACCAGCTACCACGCCGCAGTCGACGCCGTACTGGCGCACCGCGCGGAGTCGGCCGACGACCCGGCGACCCCCGCCCTGGTGATCTTCCAGACGGACGGCGCGCCGGACACCAAGACCCCGGCCACCCAGTCCCTCACCGACGCGGCGCAGAAGCACCCCGCCGTCTTCTTCTCCTTCGTCGCCTTCGGCGAGCACGACAACAAGGCCTTCGACTACCTCCGCAAACTGAAGACCGACACCGCGTCCTTCTTCCACGCCGGCCCCACCCCCCGCGAGCTCACGGACCAGGAGCTCTACGAGGGCGTACTGGCGAACTGGCGCCCGTGACCCACCGGGCCACACGCCCGTAACCCACCGGCCCAGGGCCGCCCCTTCCCACACCTCAAAACGGGAAGCGGGCGGCCCACCCGTGTCGGCTACGATTTCAAGGTTCCGTAGACGACCCGCACCCGACGAGATCGTCACCCCACGTAGCGACTTGGGAGCAGCCCGCGATGGCTCGACACCTCATCACCAGCGCCCTTCCGTACATCAACGGGATCAAGCACCTGGGCAACATGGTGGGGTCCATGCTCCCGGCGGACGTGTACTCCCGCTATCTGCGCCAGCGCGGCCACGACGTCCTGTACATCTGCGCGACGGACGAGCACGGCACCCCGGCGGAGCTCGCGGCCAAGGAGCAGGGCCTCCCGGTCGACGAGTTCTGCGCGCAGGCGCACGACGCGCAGAAGGCGGTCTACGACGGCTTCGCGCTGGCCTTCGACTACTTCGGCCGCAGCTCGTCCCCGCAGAACCGGGAGATCACGCAGGAGATCGCCCGCGAGCTCAAGGCGAACGGGTTCATCGAGGAGCGGGCCATCCGCCAGGTGTACTCCACCGCCGACGGCCGCTTCCTGCCCGACCGGTACATCATCGGCACCTGCCCGCACTGCGGCTACGACAAGGCGCGCGGCGACCAGTGCGAGAACTGCACGCGGGTCCTGGACCCGACCGACCTGATCGAGCCGCGCTCCGCGATCAGCGGCAGCAGCGACCTGGAGGTCCGCGAGACCAAGCACCTCTTCCTCCTCCAGTCCGTGCTGGCCGGCGAGGTCGAGGCGTGGGTCGACGAGCGCGCCGACGACTGGCCGGTGCTGGCCTCCTCGATCGCCCGCAAGTGGCTCACCGAGGGCCTGCACGACCGTGCGATCACCCGCGACCTGGACTGGGGCGTCCCGGTCCCGGCCGACACCTGGCCGGACCTGGCCGCCGAGGGCAAGGTCTTCTACGTCTGGTTCGACGCCCCGATCGAGTACATCGGCGCCACGAAGGAGTGGGCGGACCAGGACCCGGAGAACCGGGACTGGCGTTCGTGGTGGTGGGAGTCGGACGCGGACGTCCACTACACGCAGTTCATGGGCAAGGACAACGTGCCCTTCCACAGCGTGATGTTCCCGGCGACCCTGCTGGGCACCCGCGCGCCGTGGAAGAAGGTCGACGTCATCAAGGCCTTCAACTGGCTCAACTACTACGGCGGCAAGTTCTCCACGTCGCAGCGGCGCGGTGTCTTCACGCACGACGCGCTGGAGATCCTCCCGGCCGACTACTGGCGCTACTTCATGATGGCGAACGCGCCGGAGTCCGACGACTCGTCCTTCACCTGGGAGCACTTCACGGCCACGGTGAACAAGGACCTGGCGGACACGCTGGGCAACTTCGTCAACCGGGTGCTGTCCTTCTCCCGCAAGCGCTTCGGCGACGCGGTCCCGGAGGGCGGCGAGCCGGGCGAGGCCGAGGCCAGGCTCGGGGAGGAGATCGTCCGTCTCCTCGCCGAGTACGAGGAGCACATGGAGGCCATCCAGTTCCGCAAGGCGGCGGCCTCCCTGCGCGCCCTGTGGTCGGCGGGCAACTCCTACCTGGAGGAGAAGTCCCCCTGGCTGGAGATCAAGACCGACAAGGACGGCGCGGCCCTCACCCTGCGCACCGCGATGAACCTGATCCACCTCTACGCGGTGGTCTCGGAGCCGTTCATCCCGACCTCGTCGGCGGCCATGCGCTCGGCGTTCTCCCTGGACGGCGACACGGCGACCTGGGTGACCCCCGCCGAGGCGGCCTCCCTGTCCACCGTCCCCGCAGGCACCCCGTTCACGGTGCCCCCGGTCCTCTTCGCCAAGCTCACGGACGACGACCTGGAGACGTACAAGGAGCGCTTCGGCGGCGAGCCCGCGTAGGAGCGGGAGAGCACCGAGCGCCACAGCGCCCCTGACCGGACGTCCGGTCGCGGGGAGTCACTCCCCCCGCGACCGGTGGTGTCCTCGGTACGCGTCGTCGTGTTCGTGGAGCAGGTGGGGGGCTCGCCGTCCGGCTCGCAGGTCCGCGCGTCGATCACCTTGAGCCTGAGAGTGCTCGCGGGAGAAAGTGCCGGGCGCCCCCACTCGTATCGCCTCCCTCCGCGGCTTCTTCACGTTCCGGCATCGCGAAAAGAGCTGGAAAACTCCTGGTAAAGTCCGCTCACTTGTGCGAGGGCAGGGGACCTTCGCCGGGAGGGATCCTCACGTGGGCAGACACGCCCTGAGGCGGGGTGGACTGGCCGCCACCGTCACCACACTCGCGGTCGCCGTCGCGGCCGCGTCCGTCACCGTCCTGACGGGAACCGGTGGCCCCGCTCGAGCCGCGGGTGCGCAGAGCGCGGCCGGGACCTCCGAGATCACGCTCACCGACCCGGCCTCGGCCCAGCCGCGCTTCGACCAGCCGTTCGCGGCCGGCCCCGGCGGCTTCCTGCACGGGCAGTCCGGGATTGCCGGACTGCTGTGGACGAGCCACGCCGACGGCACCACCGTCAGTGTGCGGACCCCGGACGGCCTCTTCACGCCGACGGGGCCGTGCAGTACCTTCGGCTCGACCTGCCAGCAGGCCTGGTACGGCTCGGACGGTGACCTCGTCGCCCTGCCGACGAGCACGTCCTCCACGACCGTCACCCTGTGGGATCCGGCCACGCGCAGGACGTCGACCGTGACGTCCGCGTACCCCTACCGGGCGCTGGCCGGGAACACCGTCCTCACCAGCCGTACCCTCATCGACACCGTGGACGGCGAGCGCCGTGAACGCCCCTTCAGCCCGGCCGAGGTGACCGTCAACAACGGTTACGTCATGGCCGCCGACGCGGCCGGGGTGCTGGTCAGGTGGGGCACCAGCCTGTACTACATCGACATCGAGTCGGCCGTCGTCACCAAGGCGTTCAGCAACGTCTCCGCCACCGTTCCCGTCGTCCTGAGCGAGGGCCGGATCGGCTATTACGGCGACGGCGGTCTGCACGTCAAGCCGCGCACCGACCCGGGCGGCGACGAGGAGTTCGTCGCGCTGCCCGGTCCCTACCAGTTCGCCAAGCCCGTCCTGACCGGCGACTGGCTGCTGCTGCCTCCGCAGACGGGCGCCGGCACCAGCACCGCCGGTCTGACGGCCCTCTCCCTCGTCGACGGCTCGTCCCGCACCCTGCTGGACAAGGCCGGCAAGTCCGCGGTCCACGGGCCCGGCGACACGGCTCTCGTCACCGGCGGCACGAGCGCCGCCGACTGGTGGGTGCAGCGCGTGAGCCTGGCAGCGGACGGCACGCCGAAGCTGACGAAGCTGTACCAGGTGCCCGCCCCGGAGAACGCCAAGACCGGCATCGCCCTCAGCCGCGGCAGCCTGCGGCTCGCCCAGGCCGACCCCGCCGACGCCAACGGCTTCGACACCACCTCCGTACGGACCCTGACAACAGACGGCGGTACGGTCCTCACCGCGTCCCCGGCCACCGGGAGAACGAAGATCCGCCCGAAGTGCCCCTACCCGGGCACCACGTGCTCGGCGCTGTGGGGCAACACGGTCACCTCGCCTCAGGACGTCTACCTGGAAGGGGCCTCCGACGTCTACGAGGACGGCCCCGTGCCGGGCTCGGACCGGCTGGTCCCGATCGGCTACCATTCCATGGGCTTCAACACCACGGGCGGCAGCATCGTCGACGTCTCCGACGACTACGCGGTCTACGACTCCGGCGGTTCCGCCCCGGCCCAGTACGTCGGCCGGTTCGGCCACGGCCAGTTGCTGAAGCGCTCGGTCCAGGCAGCCGCCCTCAACGGCCCCGTCCTGTGGAGCGCCGCCGGCGCCGGCCGGGTCACCTCCTACAGCCTGACGGAGAAGAAGACCCTCACCACGGTCACCGTCCCGGGCTTGGGCTGCGTCCCCGGTGAACTCCAGGCGGCGGGCCGCTGGCTGTACTGGTCCTGCGGCACTGCCTCGGCTGGCGTGTACGACACCAAGGCCGGCACCTCCCGAGCCGTCACCCCGGGTGACGTACTGCTCGGCGACGGCTTCACGGTCCGTCACGACCACGCGGCCGGCACCCTCGTCCTGACCGACGCGGCCACCGGCGCCACCCGCGTACTGGCTTCCGAGGTGCCGGACACCGGCCTGGCCGCCGACCGCCGCTACCGCTGGACCGTGGACGAGTACACGGGCCTGGTCGCCTGGTTCGACCTCCACGAGCGCACCCACGTCGCCACGACTGGCTTCGCCCCGTCGGCCCCGGCCGCGTTCCTGACGGACGCCGCCACTCAGGCGAACCTGAAGACCTCGACCCCCTGGACCGGCACCTGGCTGCTGTCCCGTCCCGTCACCTCGTGGTCGCTGACGTTCACGTCGGTGGAGAGCGGCGAGACCGGCAAGGCCACCCGCACCCTCACCGGCGGCGCGGCCACCGCGCGGGTGACGGCCCCTTGGGACGGCAGGACGGCGGGCGGTGTCCCCTTCCCCAACGGGCAGTTCAAGTGGAGCCTGAAGGCGACCGGCCTCGGCACCTCCACGGCCGTGGCCATCGGCGGCGGCAGCGGCACTCTGACCGCGGGCTCGCCCGTACGCCACGACTACGGCGGTCCCGACGGCATCGGCGACCTGCTCACCATGAACTCCACGGGCTCCCTGACCATCCACCTGGGCACGGCCAAGGGCACCCTCTCGACCAAGGTGACCGGTACCGGCTGGCCGAAGGGGACCACGGTCGTGCCCTTCGGCGACCTGAGCGGCGACCGCTGCAACGACGTCGTCGTACGGCCGGGCAACGGCTCGCTGCGGCTCTACAAGCCGAAGTGCGGCGCCGCGCTGAAGGCGTCGACGCCGTACACCACGCTCGGTACGAGCGGCTGGAATCAGTACGACGTCATGGTCTCGACCGGTGACATCACCGGGGACGGACGGCCGGACCTGGTCGTCCGCAAGGCGTCCACCGGGGACATGTACCTCTACAAGGGCACCGGCGCGGGCAAGCTCTCCGCCCGCGTCAAGATCGCGAGCAACTGGAAGACGTACAAGAGGATCGTCGCCGTCGGCGACATCACCGGTGACGGCATCGGCGACCTGATCGCCCAGGACAAGTCCAACAACCTCTACCGCTACAACGGCACACGCACCGGCGCCTTCAAGGCCCGCGTCAAGATCGCCACCAAGTGGGGAGCCTCGTACAACGCCTGCGTCGGCGTCGGCGACCTCAACCGCGACGGCATCGGCGACCTGATCTGCCGGGACACCTCCGGCAAGCTGTTCCGCCACTACGGCAGCGCAAAGGGCGGCTTCGGCGCACGGACGCAGATCGGCACCGGCTGGGGCGGGTACAAGGCCCTGTACTGACCTCGTCCGAACAACAAAAGCGGCTCGGAACCGGACACCGGTTCCGAGCCGCCTTCATGCTGCGGCCGCGGCCTACTTCGGCTGCGGCTTGCGTACCGACAGGTGCAGTTCCCTCAGGCGGGACTCGTCCAGTTCGGTCGGGGCACCCATCATCAGGTCCTGGGCGTTGCCGTTGAGCGGGAAGGCGATGGTCTCGCGGATGTTGGGCTCGTCCGCGAGCAGCATGACGATGCGGTCGACGCCCGGCGCGATGCCGCCGTGCGGCGGGGCGCCGAAGCGGAACGCGCGGAGCATGCCGGCGAACTTCTCCTCGACGGTCTCGCGGTCGTAGCCCGCGATCTCGAAGGCCTTGAGCATGATGTCCGGCTCGTGGTTCCGGATGGCGCCGGAGGACAGCTCGACACCGTTGCAGACGATGTCGTACTGCCAGCCCAGGATGTCCAGCGGGTCCTGGGTCTCCAGGGCCTCCAGGCCGCCCTGCGGCATCGAGAACGGGTTGTGGGAGAAGTCGATCCCGCCCGTCTCCTCATCCCGCTCGTACATCGGGAAGTCGACGATCCAGCAGAAGCGGAAGACGTTCTCCTCGAACTGGCCGGCGCGCTTGGCGGCCTCCACCCGCACCGCGCCCATGATCTTCGAGACCTCGTCGAAGTCGCCCGCGCCGAAGAACACCGCGTGACCGGGGGCGAGCGACAGCCGCTTGGTCAGCTCCGCGACGTTCTCCTCGGTCAGGAACTTCGCGATCGGGCCGCTCAGCGCGCCGTCCTCGCCGACCCGCACCCACGCCAGGCCCTTCGCGCCCTGCTCGACCGCGTACTCGCCGAGCTGGTCGAAGAACTTGCGGGGCTGCCCGGCGGTGTCCGGCACCGGCAGCGCGCGGACGTGCTTGCCCGCGAACGCCTTGAACTCCGAGCCCGCGAAGATGTCGGTGATGTCGACGAGCTCCAGCTTGGCGCGCAGGTCCGGCTTGTCGGAGCCGTACTTCAGCATCGCCTCGCGGAACGGGATCCGCGGGAAGGGGGAGGTGACGTGGCGGCCGTCCCCGAACTCCTCGAAGAGCTCCGTCATGAGCTTCTCGATCGGCTGGAAGACGTCCTCCTGCTCGACGAAGCTCATCTCGACGTCGAGCTGGTAGAACTCGCCCGGCGAGCGGTCCGCGCGGGCGTCCTCGTCACGGAAGCAGGGGGCGATCTGGAAGTAGCGGTCGAAGCCCGAGATCATCAGCAGCTGCTTGAACTGCTGCGGGGCCTGCGGGAGGGCGTAGAACCTGCCCGGGTGGACCCGGGAGGGGACCACGTAGTCGCGGGCGCCCTCGGGGGAGGTGGCGGACAGGATCGGCGTCGCCATCTCGTTGAAGCCCATCGCCGACATCTTCTGGCGGATGGCGGAGATGACCGCCGTGCGCAGCAGGATGTTGCGGTGCATGCGCTCGCGGCGCAGGTCCAGGAAGCGGTACTCCAGGCGCCGCTCCTCGTTGACCCCGTCCTCGGCGTTGATGGTGAAGGGGAGCGGGGCCGCCGCGCCCAGCACCTCGACCTCGCCGACCTCGATCTCGATCTCGCCAGTGGGCAGCTCGGGGTTGACGTTGTCGGCGCCCCGGGAGACGACCTTGCCGTCGACGCGGACGACGGTCTCCTTGGAGAGCTTGTCGAGGGCCTCGTACGCGGGCGTGCCGGGACGGGCGACGAGCTGCGTGATGCCGTAGTGGTCGCGCAGATCGATGAAGAGGATGCCACCCAGGTCGCGCCGATTGTGCAGCCAGCCACTCAGCCGGACGTCGGTGCCGACGTCAGAGGCGCGGAGCTCGCCGCAGGTGTGGGACCTGTACCGATGCATCGTCGTTCATCCAGTCTTCGCGGATCGGGGATCACCGGGCGGGCACGGCCCGGACCTACCAAGCGTACCGGGCACCTCAAGATCGGCTCCCCACCATTAAGAGAGGTCCTGGGCGGCAACGGGGCAGCGCCGAAGTCCGCACGGCCGTACACCTTCGGTGGCAGTGTCCGATCGCCTCTTCTTACAGTGGGGCAATGCGCACTGGTGAGCCCCTGCCCGCCGTGGGGGACGTACTCGCCGCCCTCGCGACCGGGATGTGGCACTGGGACACGGCCACCGGCCTGGTCTCGGTCGACGCCGAGGCGGCCCGGCTGCTCGGGCTGCCCGCCGAGGAGGCCACGCTCAGGGAAGCCCAGGTACGCGCCCGCCTCCACCCGGTCGACTGGAACGAGATCACCGGCGTCGTGCAGCTGGCCGTCGCCGAGGGCACCCTCGCCGAGGTGCGCATCCGCATCATGGACGAGCGCAACCGGATCGTCCGCGTCGTGCGCAGCCGCTCCAAGCCGACCTTCGACGCCCGCAAGAAGGCGTACAAGCTGATCGGCACCCTTCAGGAGGTCGCCGAGCCGACGCCCGGTTCCCCCGCCGGGCGAAGAGCGGTCACCGGGGACTGGCGGCGCTCGCGGGAGGCCTTCCTGCTCGACGCCGGCCGGGCGCTGGCCGAGGCCCGCTCCACGGCGGAGGTGCTGCGGGTGGCGGCCGGCCTGTCGATGCCGGGGTTCTCGCCGGACGGGCTGGCGGTCTTCGGCATCCAGGGCGACCGGCTGACGATCATCGGCCACCACGGGCAGCGGCCCGGCGACGAGGGCCCCTTCGTGCACATGGCGCTGGAGACGGACTACCCGGCCGCCGAGGTGGTCCGCACCGGGCGGGCCGTCTACCTCTCCTCCCCGGGGCAGTACAAGTCCCGCTACCCGCTCACCTGGCCGCTCGCCGAGCGCTTCCACCGCCACTCCTGGGCGTTCCTGCCGCTGACCGTCGCGGGCCGCACGATGGGCGCCTGGATGGCCGCCTTCACCTACCCGGTGGCCTTCACCCCGGACGAGCGCTCGGTGCTGACCACGGTGGCCCGCATGCTCGCCCAGGCCCTGTCCCGGGCCGGGACCGCGGAGACCGAGCGGGAGCTGAGCGAGGGCCTGCAGCGCGCGATGATGCCGACGGTGGGCCCCGGGGTCCCCGGCATGGACGTGGCCGCCCGCTACGTCCCCACCGGCGGCGGCCTCCAGATCGGCGGCGACTGGTACGACATGATCCCGCTGCCCGGCGCCACCTCGCGGTCCCGCACGTCCGCCGGGCCGGGACGCTTCGCCCTGGTCATGGGGGACGTCCAGGGCCACGACGTGCGTGCCGCGGGGCTCATGGGCCAGCTGCGCATCGCCCTGCGCGCCTACGCCTCCGAGGGGCACCGCCCGGACGCGGTGCTCTCCCGCGCCTCCCGTTTCCTGCACGGCGTCCTCGCCGCCGGCGCCGACGCCGAGGACGCCGAGGACACTGACGGGGTCGCCGACCTGCGCTTCGCGACCTGCCTGTACGCCGAGGTCGACCCGCGAACCGGGGTCCTGGAGGTGGCCCGCGCGGGCCACCCGGACCCCGTGATACGGATGGCGGACGGCACGCTGCTGCAACGCCCGACGGCGGGCGGGCTGCCGCTCGGCATCGACCCGGACTCCGACTACCCGACCACCCGGTTCACCCTGGAGCCGGGCGAGACGATGATGATCTGCACGGACGGCCTGATCGAGACCGGCGGCCACGACCTGGACACCGGCTGGCAGCGGATCCGTACGGTCCTGGAACGGCACGGCGGCGACGCCGAGGAACTCGCCGACGCGCTGGTGCAGGCCGTGCACGGACCCTCCTCGCACCACACCACCGGGCCCCTGGCCGACCGGCGCGAGGACGACATCGCCGTGCTGCTGCTGAGCCGGCGCCGCGACGGCCGGGCGGTCCGCCCCAGGCTGCGGCACACCCTGATGACGGTCGCCCAGGCCGAGCCCGAGCGGGTCTCCGTGGCCCGCCGGCAACTGCGGGAGCTGCTGCACGACTGGTCGAGCGAGGAGCACGTGGACACGGCGGTGCTGCTGCTGTCGGAGACCCTCGCCAACGTCCTGCTGCACACCGACGTCGACGCGCTGGTGCTGGCCGAGGTCAGTGGCGAGAGGGGCGAGCGGCGTCTGCGGGTGCAGGTCACCGACGCCGGCGACGATCTGCCGCACAAGCGCCGGCCCGGCGAACTCGCCTCCTCCGGGCGCGGGCTGGTGCTGATCGAACTGCTCGCGGACGCGTGGGGCGTCGTGCCGCGGGGCCAGGGCAAGAGCATCTGGTTCGAGCTGTACGAGGCCTCGGTGGCCAGGTGAGCCGTTCCCCGGCATGAGCCCTACGGCGAAGCCGCGTACCGTTCCCGCAGCTCGTGCGCGGTCCCGAAGGCCGCCGCGGTCAGCGGCACCGCCAGCAGCATCCCCACGATCCCGGCGACCGACGCGCCCCCGGTGATCGCCAGCAGCACCACGGCCGGGTGCATCTGCACGGTCCGGCTCTGGATCAGCGGCTGGAGCACGTGCCCCTCCAGCACCTGTACCGCCAGCACCACCCCGAGCGCCCACAGCGCGATGACGAACCCGCGGTCGGCGAGCGCGACCAGCACGGAGACCGCACCGGAGAGGAAGGCGCCCAGGTAGGGGATGTAGGCGCCGACGAAGACCAGCGCGCCGAGCCCGACCGCGCCGGGCACCTTCAGCACGAGCAGGCCGACGGTGATGCAGACGGCGTCGATCAGCGCGATGAGCGTCGTGCCGCGCATGAAGCCCTCCACGGCCGCGAAGGCCCGCCGGGCCATGGCCTCCGCGGTGTCGCCGGTCCCGCGCGGGGCGAGCGTGCGCAGGGTGGCGGCGGCCTTGTGCGAGTCGCGCAGGAAGAAGAACACGAGCAGCAGGGCCAGTACGGCCATGGCGAGCGACTCGCCGACCACGCTGACCCCGCTGATGACGTTGGAGGCGGCCGTTCCGCCGAACTTCTCCAGGAGTCGCCTGCCGTTGGAGGCGAGGTCGTCCAGTGAGGTCCCGGCCGCCCCGAAGTGGGTGGTGAGCGACTGCGCGGCCTTCTTGAGCGAGGTGAGGATCTGGTCCCCGCTGTCGATCAGCGCGGCCACCACGATGTACACCGCACCGCCGACGACCACGACGACCGCCACACAGGTGATCCCGGCGGCGAGCGACCGGTTCACCCCGGCTCCCGCGAGCCGCCGGAACAACGGCCGCAGCAGTGCCGTCCCCAACAGCGCCAGCAGCACCGGGATCACCGCGGTCCGGAACACCACGCACAACCGCGCCCCGATCCACACCACCCCGGACACCAGCAGAACGGCGGCGCACCAGGCGGCGAGACGCCGGACGGGCTCGGGCAGCAGAGGAGCGGGGGCCTGCACACGTCCAGACGATCACACGCCGGACGTGCTGTCCCGTGCGGACGGCCCACCCGGGTGACACGGCGTCAGCCACCGGCGCTCCGGCCGGTGGCGCGGTCCGCGTCCCGCCCGGGGCCCGGCAGGAACGCGAAAGGGCCCCGTCCACCATCGGACGGGGCCCTCGCGCCCAGCGGCCGGGAGGGCCTACAGCCCTTCCTCGGTCATCCCGTGGATCGCCGGGACGGTGCCGAGGCGGCCCTTCTTGAAGTCCTCGAAGGCCTGCATGAGCTCGTCCCGGGTGTTCATGACGAAGGGGCCGTAGTGCGCCATCGGCTCGCGGATCGGCTGCCCGCCGAGGAGGACGACCTCCAGGTCGGGCGTATGCGCGTCCTGCTTCTCGTCCGCGCGGACGGTCAGCGAGGAACCGGCGCCGAAGATCGCGGTCTGGCCGAGGTGGATCGGCCGGCGTTCGGCGCCCACGGTGCCGCGTCCCGCCATCACGTACGCCAGGCCGTTGAAGTCCTCCCGCCAGGGCAGGGTGACCTCCGCGCCGGGCGCCACCGTCGCGTGGACCATCGTGATCGGCGTGTGCGTGACGCCGGGGCCGGCGTGGCCGTCCAGCTCACCGGCGATGACCCGCAGCAGCGCGCCGCCGTCGGGGGAGGTGAGCAGCTGGACGCTGCCGCCGCGGATGTCCTGGTAGCGCGGCGCCATCATCTTGTCCTTGGCCGGCAGGTTCACCCACAGCTGGAGGCCGTGGAAGAGGCCGCCGGACACGACCAGCGACTCCGGCGGGGCCTCGATGTGCAGCAGTCCGCTGCCCGCCGTCATCCACTGGGTGTCGCCGTTGGTGATGGTGCCGCCACCGCCGTTGGAGTCCTGGTGGTCGAAGACTCCGTCGATGATGTACGTGACGGTCTCGAAGCCGCGGTGCGGGTGCCAGGGGGTGCCCTTGGGCTCGCCCGGCGCGTACTCCACCTCACCCATCTGGTCCATCATGATGAACGGGTCGAGATGGCGGTAGTTGATCCCCGCGAACGCCCGGCGCACCGGGAAGCCCTCACCCTCGAATCCGCTGGGCGCGGTCGTGACGGTGAGCACGGGACGAGCCACGGCATCGGCGGGCGCGGCCACACGGGGCAGCGTCAACGGGTTCTCGACGGTCACTGCAGGCATGTCGGTTCCTCCTTGTGCGACCACTTTAGTTGAGCGTTGAACTTTCTGCCACCCCCAACAGAGGAAGCCCGGAGGGAATTCCCTCCGGGCTCCGAGCGGTGGCGTCCACGGCCGGTCCTAGTGCTGTGACCGGAAAGGTTCACCGGCTCGGCAAACCTTCCCGGCCACAGCACTAGCCGTACATCCGGCGCATCGCGAAGTCGACCATCTGCTCGACCGCCTTGGCGTCGAACACCATCCGGTGCTCGCCCTCCATGTCGAGCACGAAGCCGTAGCCGGTCGGCAGCAGGTCGATCACCTCGGCACCGGTGATCACGAAGTACTTGGACTCCTTGCCCGCGTACCGGCGCAGCTCCTTGAGCGAGGTGAACATCGGGATCACCGGCTGCTGGGTGTTGTGCAGCGCCAGGAAGCCGGGGTTGTCGCCGCGCGGGCAGTACACCTTGGAGGTCGCGAACACCTGCTGGAAGTCCTCGGCGGCCAGCTGCCCCGTGGTGAAGGCGCGCACCGCGTCCGCGAGCGAGGGCGGCGAGGGCTCGGGATAGGCGGGAGCCTGCTGGCCGTACCCGCCGACACCGCCGGGCATCTGCTGCTGCGGAGGGACGTACCCCTGCTGTGCCGCCCCGCTGTCCATCGGCTGGCCGTATCCGTACATGGCCCACAGCGTACTGACCCGCACGAGGGCTCGGTCACACATGGCGGGATCGGGGTTGCTTCTTATTACCGGCGGGTAGCATCATCGGAGCTACTAGTTGGTACGTGAACCAGATGCGAGGAGACAGTGCCTCGCCGAGCCCTCGACGGGAGCCGTGGCCATGGGGCACTACAAGTCGAACCTCCGCGACATCGAGTTCAACCTCTTCGAAGTGCTCGGACGCGACAAGCTGTACGGCACCGGTCCGTTCGAGGAGATGGACGCCGACACCGCCAGGAGCGTCCTGGAGGAGCTGACCCGCCTGGCGGAGAACGAGCTGGCGGAGTCCTTCGCGGACGCCGACCGCAACCCGCCGGTGTTCGACCCCGAGACGAACACCGCGCCGGTGCCGGAGACCTTCAAGAAGAGCTACAAGGCCTTCATGGACTCCGAGTACTGGCGCCTGGGCCTGCCCGAGGAGATCGGCGGCACCACCGCGCCCCCGTCCCTGATCTGGGCCTACGCCGAGCTGATCCTCGGCGCCAACCCGGCGATCTGGATGTACTCCTCCGGCCCGGCGTTCGCCCGCATCCTCTTCGAGGAGGGCACCGAGGAGCAGCGGAAGATTGCCTCGGTCGCGGTCGAGAGGACCTGGGGCTCCACCATGGTGCTCACCGAGCCCGACGCGGGCTCGGACGTCGGCGCCGGCCGCACCAGGGCGGTCCCGCAGGAGGACGGCTCCTGGCACATCGAGGGCGTGAAGCGCTTCATCACCTCCGGTGAGCACGACATGGAGGAGAACATCCTCCACTACGTCCTCGCCCGCCCCGAGGGCGCCGGCCCCGGCACCAAGGGCCTGTCCCTCTTCCTCGTGCCGAAGTACCTGTTCGACTGGGAGGCCGGCGAGCTGGGCGAGCGCAACGGCGTCTACGCCACCAACGTCGAGCACAAGATGGGCCTGAAGGCCTCCAACACCTGCGAGATGACCTTCGGCGACCGCCACCCCGCCAAGGGCTGGCTGATCGGCGACAAGCACGACGGCATCCGCCAGATGTTCCGCATCATCGAGTTCGCCCGCATGATGGTCGGCACGAAGGCGATCTCCACGCTGTCCACCGGCTACCTGAACGCGCTGGAGTACGCCAAGGAGCGCGTCCAGGGTCCCGACCTGGCGAACTTCATGGACAAGTCCGCGCCCAAGGTCACCATCACGCACCACCCCGACGTGCGCCGCTCGCTGATGACGCAGAAGGCGTACGCCGAGGGCATGCGCGCCCTCGTCCTGCACACCGCCGCGGTCCAGGACGCGATCGCGGTCAAGGAGGCCAACGGCGAGGACGCCTCGGCCGACCACGCGCTCAACGACCTGCTCCTGCCCATCGTCAAGGGCTACGGCTCGGAGAAGGGGTACGAGCAGCTCGCCCAGTCGCTGCAGACCTTCGGCGGCTCCGGCTTCCTCCAGGAGTACCCGGTCGAGCAGTACATCCGGGACGCCAAGATCGACACCCTGTACGAGGGCACCACGGCCATCCAGGGCCAGGACTTCTTCTTCCGGAAGATCGTCCGCAACCAGGGCGCCGCGCTGAACTCGATCGCCGAGGACATCAAGGAGTTCCTGGCCCTCGGCACCGGCGGTGAGGACCTGGCCGGCGCCCGCGAGCACCTCGCCAGGGCCGCCGCCGAACTGGAGGCCCTCGTCGGCCTGATGCTGACCGACCTCGCCGCCACCGAGAAGGACGTCAAGAGCATCTACAAGGTGGGCCTGAACACCACCCGTCTGCTGCTCGCCTCCGGTGACGTGATCGTCGGCCACCTGCTGCTCAAGGGCGCCGCGATCGCCGCCGAGAAGCTGGAGACGGCCTCCTCGAAGGACCGGGCGTTCTACCAGGGCAAGATCGCGGCGGCGAAGTTCTTCGCGGCCAACGTCCTGCCGGGCGTCACCCTGGCCCGCAAGGTCGCCCAGAACGTGGACCTGGACCTGATGGAGCTGGACGAGGCCGCCTTCTAGGACGGTCCCCACCCCACCTCCGTCCGTCTCCACCCCCCAACTGCGCTGCCCCACCCCCCACCCACGAGGGTCCACTCCCGGCACCGGGAGTGGACCCTCGTGACGTCGTTAAGGTGAACCCATGAGTACAAGCCAGCGCTTCGACCGCGGCCACACCGACGACCTGATGTCCTTCCTGGCGGCGAGCCCGTCGCCGTACCACGCCGTGGCGAACACGGCCGAGCGGCTGGAGAAGGCCGGCTTCCGCCAGGTCTGCGAGACGGACGCATGGGACGGCACGGCGGGCGGAAAGTACGTGCTGCGCGGCGGGGCGATCGTGGCCTGGTACGTCCCCGAGAGTGCCGCGCCGCACACCCCCTTCCGCATCGTCGGCGCGCACACCGACTCCCCCAACCTGCGGGTCAAGCCGCTGCCCGACACCGGGGCGCACGGCTGGCGCCAGGTCGCCGTGGAGATCTACGGCGGCCCGCTGATGAACTCCTGGCTCGACCGCGACCTGGGCCTGGCCGGCCGGCTCACGCTGCGCGACGGCTCCACCCGCCTGGTCAACGTCGACCGCCCGCTGCTGCGCGTCCCCCAGCTGGCGATCCACCTGGACCGCCAGGTCTCGGCGGAGGGTCTCAAGCTGGACAAGCAGCGGCACCTGCAACCGGTGTGGGGCCTGGGCGACGACGTCCGCGACGGCGACCTGATCGCCTTCCTCGCGGCGGAGGCGGGACTCGACGCGGGCGAGGTGGCCGGCTGGGACCTGATGACGCACTCCGTGGAGCCCCCCGCCTACCTGGGCCGGGACCGGGAGCTGATGGCCGGCCCCCGCATGGACAACCTGCTGTCGGTGCACGCCGCGGCGGCGGCGCTCACGGCCGTCACGGCGGGGACGCCGGAGCTGCCGTACATCCCGGTGCTGGCCGCCTTCGACCACGAGGAGAACGGCTCCCAGTCGGACACCGGAGCGGACGGCCCGCTGCTCGGATCGGTGCTGGAGCGCTCGGTGTTCACGCGCGGTGGATCGTTCGAGGACCGGGCGCGCGCCTTCGCCGGCACGGTCTGTCTGTCCTCCGACACCGGCCACGCCGTCCACCCCAACTACGCCGACCGGCACGACCCGACCCACCACCCGCGTGCGGGCGGCGGTCCGATCCTCAAGGTCAACGTCAACAACCGCTACGCGACGGACGGTTCGGGTCGCGCGGTGTGGGTGGCGGCCTGCGAGAAGGCCGGGGTCCCCTTCCAGTCCTTCGTCTCCAACAACTCGATGCCGTGCGGCACGACCATCGGCCCGATCACCGCGGCCCGGCACGGCATCCGCACCGTCGACATCGGCGTGGCCATCCTGTCGATGCACAGCGCCCGTGAACTGTGCGCCGCCGACGACCCGTTCCTGTTGGCGAACGCGCTGGTGGCGTTCCTGGAGGGCTGAGCGGCACGGCCTCCCCCAAGCTCTCGGCTTCGCTCGAGCAGGGGGACCCCCATGGCCCATGAGCGGCCGCCTCCGCATGGTCACCCGGCTTGCGGGTACCCGGAGTTGACCGGAAGGGACCGGAACCGACCGGAACCACCGGACCCGACACCGGACAGGGAGGCGACACTCATGGGCCTCGGCGGCTGCATCATCCTCATCGCCGTGGGAGCCATTCTCACGTTCGCGACCGACTGGCACATGCAGGGGGTCGACCTGCACGTGGTCGGCGTCATCCTGATGATCGTCGGTCTGATCGGCGTCACGACGTTCAGCAGCATCTACCGGCGCCGCCGCGTCATGGTGCCCCCCACCACGGTCGTCGAAGAGGACCGCCACCACCACGCACGCGACGGCTACGGCGACGGCTACGGCATCTGAGCACGTGCCGAGCCGGTCCCGCGGCCGCGGAACATGACGGACAGTCGCCAACAAGATTGAGCATTCCGTTACGCGCACCTCCTTGTCGTGTTGTGTGAATATCGTGAAGACTTGGTGCCCTTGAGCCCGTAGGGGAGAAACCGGGCACCAAGCAGCCATCACGACGGGGGACTCTGCCGTGCTCGACTTCGCCGCACCCGGCGGCTCCCTGGGCGCTGCGCCGGCAGCGCGGCCCCGACCCACGGGCCGGCACGCCGCCCGCCGCGCGCACGCCGCAGAGGAGGAGCCGGCCGGCAGACCCCGGCTCGCGGTCCTGATCCCCGCCCACAACGAGCAGGACCGCGTCGCCGCCGCGATCGAGGGTCTGTGGCGGCAGAGCCGGCGGCCGGACCTGATCGTGGTCGTCGCCGACAACTGCACGGACGACACCGCCCGGATCGCCGTCGCGCACGGCGCGCAGGTCTTCCACACCCAGGGCAACACCCACAAGAAGGCGGGCGCCCTCAACCAGGCCATCGCCTGGATGCTGCCCCACCTCGACGACCGGGACCTGCTGCTGGTGCAGGACGCCGACACCGTGCTCAACCCGTGGTTCGCCGAGACCGCCCTGGCCACCTTCAACCGCAAGGTCGGCGCCGTCGGCGGGGTCTTCTACGGCGAGGAGGGCGGCGGCCTGCTCGGTCTGCTCCAGCGCATGGAGTTCCACCGCTACGCCTGGGAGCTGGAACGCACCGGGGGCAAGGCCCAGGTGCTCACCGGCACCGGCACCATGTTCCGGGCCCGGGTGCTGCGCGAGGTGCGGGCGGCCCGCCGCGCCGGCGTCATCGGCGGCGGCAACGGCTACTACAGCCTCGCCTCCCTCACCGAGGACGACGAGATGACCAAGGCGGTCAAGACCCTCGGCTACCGCGCCATGTCCCCGGCGGGCTGCGCGGTCACCACCGAGGTCATGCCGACCCTGGGCAAGCTGTGGCACCAGCGGCTGCGCTGGCAGCGCGGCGCCCTGGAGAACCTCCGCGACTACGGCTGGACCCGCGTCACCGCCCGCTACTTCCTCCAGCAGTTCCTCATGGGGTTCGGCGCGCTGTCCTTCCTCGTCTACCTGACCTTCATGATCACGTCCATCACCCTGTACGGCCCGCCGGGCCTGTCACCGGTGTGGACCTCGATCGGCCTGATCTTCGTCGTCGAGAAGGTCGTCTCCGTACGCCGCGCCGGTCCCCTGCCGATGCTGGTGGCGCTGCTGATGATCCCGGAGATGCTCTACGACCTCTTCCAGCACGCCGTCTACTTCTGCTCGCTGTGGGGCCTGCTGCGCCGCAGCGAGGAGAAGTGGGTGGCCACCTGAGCCCCCCCACTCCGCGCCGCACCCGCGGCGCGACCTCTTCACACCCGCACCAGAGCAAGGAGAACGACATGTACGGACGAGTCGTCGGCGCCGGCACCACCGGCGCCGGAGGCGCCACGCTGGCCGCCACCGGCGTGTGGATGAACAGCATGGCCATGATGGTCGCGGCCACCACCCTGGTGGCGGCGGGAGTGGCCCTGTTCAAGCTGGCACCGCGCCCGCGGCGCCGCTAGTGCTGTGACCGGAAAGGTTCACCGGCTCGCGACGCCCGGCACGGCACCTCGCCGCGTTGTCGCATCACCCGAGTACATCCAGTACGCGGGCAATGCTCCGCCTTGCGATGTACCGCACCGGACGCCGCGAGCTTCCCGGCAAACCTTCCCGGCCACAGCACTAGGGCCTCTCGGCGATCAGCCTGCCGCGGTCTCGTCCATCCCGGCCAGGACGAGCGGCAGCCGGTCCGTCGCGCCCTCGGTGAGGCGGACCGGAACGCCCCAGTCCTGCTGGTGCACATGGCAGGCGGGGTACTCGTTCGCGGGGTCGTCGTCGCACGAGGCCGCCATCGCGGAGACGTGCAGGACACCCTCCGAAACGGCGGGGTTCAGCTCCAGTTCGCGGCACAGGTCGGTGTCCGCACCCTCGCCCTTCAGCAGCAGCTCGGGCGGGGTCGAGGAGACCAGCAGCCGGGTCGACGGTCCGTACCGGGTGTCGAGCTTCTGGCCCGCCGGGGCCTGGAAGATCACGTCCAGACGGAGGCGGCCGGGGGCGACCTCCGTGGCGGCGCGCCGGGTCCGGTGGGCGACGGCCTCGACCCGTACCGCCTCCTCCGGCAGCCGCAGCCGGGTCAGCCGGTGCCGGGCCGACTCCACGACCACGATGTCCTCACCGACCAGCACGGCGTCGCTGGGCTCACGCAGATCGGTGGCGAGCGTCGTGACCTCGCCGGTCGCCGGGTCGTAGCGGCGCAGGGCGTGGTTGTAGGTGTCGCTGACGGCGACCGAGCCGTCCGGCAGTGCGGTCACGCCCAGCGGGTGCTGGAGCAGCGCCTGTCCGGCGGCTCCGTCCCGGTGCCCGAAGTCGAACAGCCCGGTGCCGACCGCCGTGTGGACGGCGCCGTCGAGATCCACCCAGCGCAGGGCGGACGTCTCGGAGTCGGCGAGCCACAGCCGGTCGGGCGTGGCCGCGAGCCCGGAGGGCTGCGCGAACCAGGCCTCCGCGCCGGGCCCGTCGACGAGCCCCTCGTTCGTGGTCCCGGCGGTGACGGCGACGGTAGCCGCGACCGGGTCGTAGGCCCACAGCTGGTGCACGCCCGCCATGGCGATCCACACCTTGCCGTTCCACCAGGCCACGTCCCAGGGCGAGGACAGCTTCACGTCCAGCGCGGGACCGGACGTGGCCTCGCCCTGCATCCACTGGTGTCCGGTGCCGGCCAGGGTCGTGGTCCCGCCCGTCTCCGGGTCGAAGCGCCGCAGGGCGTGGTTGACCGTGTCGGCGACCACGACGGTGCCGTCCGGCAGGAGTGCGAGCCCCTGCGGCTCCTGGAACCGGGCCCGGTCCGGGCCACCGTCGGTCATCCCCCGGCCGCCCTGGCCGATCCGTCGCACCACGGTCTCGCCGTCCTCCGCCAGCTCCACCAGCTGGTGCCGGGTGGTGTCGCTGACCAGGAAGTTCCCGGACGGCAGCAGCACTGCCTTGCCCGGGAAGCGCAAGGTGGTGGGCTCCGGCTCCGGCGGCACGTACGGCCCGTCGCCGCGGCGCAGGGTGCCCTTCGCCCCGTGCTCGGCCTCCAGCTCCTCCACCAGCCGCTCGATCGCGTGCGCGTGCCCCTCGCCGGCGTGCTGCGCGACGACGTAGCCCTCCGGGTCGATGACGACCAGCGTCGGCCAGGCCCGAACCGCGTACTGCTTCCAGGTGGCGAGCTCCGGGTCGTCGAGCACCGGATGCTCCACGCCGTACCGCTCCACCGCGTCGACCACCGCATGGTGCTCCGCCTCGTGCACGAACTTCGGCGAGTGCACCCCGACGACCACGACCGTGTCCCGGTGCTTCTCCTCCAGCTCCCGCAGCTCGTCCAGGACGTGCAGGCAGTTCACACAGCAAAACGTCCAGAAATCCAGCACGACGCACTTGCCTCGCAGGTCGGCGAGCGTGAGGTTCTTGCCACCGGTGTTGAGCCAGCCGCCCTTGCCGATCAGCTCGGGGGCGCGTACGCGGGCTCGTCGGGGTGCCGTGTCGTTCATGGGACCAAGGGTGCCACCCGCCGGCGGCGGCCCGCCCGGCGCGGTGCCGTACTGGTCCCGTCGGACCACCGGCGGCGTCGCCGGGGCAAAGCCGGGGAAGCGGTGAGGACATGAGATTCCTCGTACGCGACCGGATTTTCGGCATCGGTGACGACTACTGGATCGAGGACGAGCACGGCCGCAAGGTCTTCCTCGTCGACGGCAAGGCGATGCGGCTGCGGGACACCTTCGAGCTGAAGGACGCCCACGGCCGGGTCCTGATCAACATCCACCAGAAGATGCTCGCGCTGCGGGACACGATGGTGATCGAGCGGGACGGGGAGGCCCTGGCGAAGATCAGGCGCAAGCGGCTGTCGCTGCTGCGCAACCACTACCGGGTGTCCATGGTGGACGGCACCGAGCTCGACGTCAGCGGCAAGATCCTCGACCGGGAGTTCGCCGTCGAGTACGACGGCGAACTGCTCGCGGTGATCTCCCGGCGCTGGCTGAGCGTCGTGGAGACCTACGGCGTCGACGTCGTGCGCGAGGACGCCGACCCCGCGCTGGTGATCGCGGTGGCGGTGTGCGTGATCCACCTGGCGGAGAAGGAACGCGAGGAGCGGTAGGCGCCGAGGAAGGAGCCGTAGGCGCTAGGAGCCGTCCTGACGGCGCGGCGGCTCCAGGCCGAGGACCCGGTCCTTCAGGGCCGGGAACTGGTCCCGGGTGGCCGGCACCCTCGCCGGATCGAAGTCGACCGTGAGGACCTCCTCGCCGGGGCCGGCCTCGGCCAGCACCTCGCCCCAGGGGTCCACCACGATCGAGTGACCCGCCTGCGGAACTCCCGCGTGCGTCCCGGCCGTTCCACAGGCGAGCACGAACGCCTGGTCCTCCACCGCCCGCGCCCGGGCCAGCAGCGTCCAGTGCGCACGCCGGCGCTCGGGCCAGCCCGCCGGGACCACCAGGGTCTGCGCCCCGGCGTCGACGAGCCCGCGGAAGAGTTCGGGGAAACGGAGGTCGTAACAGGTCGCGAGGCCCAGGACGGTGTCCGGCAGAGGGACCGTCACCAGTTCCCGCCCCGCGCTCATCAGCACGGCCTCGCCCTTGTCGAAGCCGAAGCGGTGGATCTTGCGGTAGACGGCGGCCAGCTCGCCGGAGGGGGAGAAGACCAGGGAGGTGTTGTAGAGGGAGCCCGCGGCCGAGTCGCCGTCGGACACGGCGCGTTCGGGGATCGAGCCGGCGTGCAGCCACACGCCCGCGTCGCTCGCCGCCTTGGCCATCGCCTCGTAGGTGGGACCCTCCAGCGGTTCGGCCTCGCGTTCGAACTCCTCGAAGGCGAAGGCCCCGGTGGTCCACAGCTCCGGCAGCACCACGAGGTCGGCCCCGGCCTGCTCGCCCACCAGCGCGGCCACCCGCCCACGCCGTGAATCGACCGATTCACCCTCGTTCACGGCAATCTGGATCAGCGAGGCGCGCACACTACCACCGTCCTGGCACTCGAGTCGTCCGGACAGGCCTACGATCGTCACACGAAAGCACTGCCGGGCTGCCTCACAGCAGCGTAACTTAGCGTTCCAAGACACCCGCCGACCGCAGCCACCTCCCACTGGCAATGCCATCACATCCGCCCGTGTACCGACCGCCGAGGGGTCCCGTTCCGTGAGTCTGCATCCCACCCTCCAGCCCTACGCCGATGCCTGGACCCACTCCGTCGAGGCGATATCGGAGCTGATGCAGCCCCTGGTGGAGGCCGATTGGAACCGGCGCACCCCGTGCCCGGGCTGGTCGGTCCGCGACGTCGTCTCGCACATCATCGGCATGGACTGCGAGATGCTGGGCGACCCGCGGCCCATCCACGCGCTCCCGCGCGACCTGTTCCACGTCACCAACGAGCACCAGCGCTACATGGAGATGCAGGTCGACGTCCGCCGCCACCACACGTCGCCGGAGATGACCTCCGAGCTGGAGTACACGATCATCCGCCGCAACCGCCAGCTGCGGAACGAGTCCCGCGACCCCGGCACCAAGATGCGCGGACCGCTCGGCGCGGAGATCAGCCTCGAAGAGGCCATGCGCTACCGCGCCTTCGACATCTGGGTGCACGAGCAGGACCTGCGCGCGGCCCTCGGCCGCCCCAGCGACCTCGACTCGCCCGGCGCCCACGTCGCCCGGGACTACCTGCTGGCCGCCCTCCCGGACGTGGTCGCGGTCAAGGCGGACGCCCCGCGCAGCTCGGCGATCGTCTTCGACGTGCACGGCCCGGTGGAGTTCCTGCGCACGATCCGCGTCGACATCCAGGGCCGCGGCACCCTGGAGACGGCCCCGGCCCTCGGTCCGGCGGCGACCCTCGCGCTCGACTGGGAGACCTTCGTCCGCCTGGCCTGCGGCCGGGTCACCCCGGAAGCGGTCGCGGACCGTGTGAAGACGGAGGGCGACCTGGACCTGGCGGCGGCGATCCTGCGGAACTTCGTGGTGACGGCCTAGGGTCGTGGCCGCGGACAGACGTGCCTCCCCGGGGGCGAGCCGGATCCCCCCTGCTCCAGGAGCCGGGGGGAGGCGCGTGTCGGCCGCGGCGAGCGCACCGGACCCGGACCCGTCTCGCGACGGAGCAGGGCACCGTCACGCCGGCACGTGCACCGTCTCCACCCGGCTGGCGACCAGCCGCTCCCGCTCCCGCCGGGCCGCCCGCTTCCGCAGCCGCAGGATCTGGCTCACGCCCAGCGCCTGGAGCACGAACACCGCCGAGAAGGCGATCCGGTAGTCGTCGCCGGTCGCGTCCAGCAGCACGCCGATCGCGAACAGCGTCGTCATCGAGGCCACGAAGCCGCCCATGTTGGTGATGCCCGACGCCGTTCCCTGACGCTCCGCCGGATTCGCCGGCCGCGCGAAGTCGAACCCGATCATCGAGGCCGGACCGCACGCGCCGAGCACCAGGCACAGCACGATCAGCAGCCACATCGGCGCCCGCCCGCCCGGATACGCCAGCGTCACCGCCCAGATGCCCGAGGTCGCCGCCACCGTGCCGAGCGCGAGCGGCAGCCGCGCCGCGTGGTGCCGGGCGACGATCTGCCCGTACACGAGCCCGACGGCCATGTTGGACACCACGACGAGCGTGAGCAGTTCACCCGCGTCCGCCCGCGAGAGGCCCTGGGCCTCGACCAGGAACGGCAGCCCCCACAGCAGCAGGAACACCATCGCCGGGAACTGCGTGGTGAAGTGCACCCACAGCCCGAGCCGCGTCCCGGGCTCCCGCCAGGACGCGGCGATCTGCCGGCGTACGTACGCGGCGCCCAGGTGGGGCAGCGGCTCCGGTTCGTGGCCCTCCGGGTGGTCCTTGAGGAACAGCACCAGCAGCACCAGCACCACCGCCCCGGCCAGCGCGCTGCCCGCGAAGGCCGCCGTCCAGCCCACGCCGTGCAGCAGCCGGGCCAGCACCAGCGTGGACACCAGGTTGCCGGCCATCCCGGCCAGCCCGGCCAGCTGGGCGACCAGCGGCCCGCGCCGGACGGGGAACCACCGGGTGCCCAGCCGCAGCACGCTGATGAACGTCATGGCGTCCCCGCAGCCGAGCAGCGCCCGCGAGGCGAGCGCGGTGCCGTACGACGGGGAGAACGCGAAGCCGAGCTGGCCGGCCGTGAAGAGCACGGCGCCGATCGCCAGCACCTTCTTGGTGCCGAGCCGGTCGACCAGCAGACCGACGGGTATCTGCATACCGGCGTAGACGAGGAGCTGGAGGATCGAGAACGTCGACAGCGCCGAGGCGCCCACGTGGAAGCGGTCGGCGGCGTCGAGACCGGCGACGCCCAGGGAGGTGCGGAAGATGACGGCGACGAAGTAGACGGCGACGCCGATGCTCCAGACGGCGACGGCGCGCCGGCCGCCGGGCGGATCACCGGGCAGGGAGGCCGGCGAGGACGAGGAGCTCACCGGACCTCCCCCCGGGCGAGGTGGGAGAACCAGTTGACGTGCCGGTGCACGACGTCGACGGCCGCCTCCGCGTCCCCCGAGCGCAGCGCGTCCAGGATCTGCTCGTGCTCGGCGAGCGTCTTGGCGAGCCGGTCGGGGTGGGAGTGCATGACGGCGACGCCCATGCGCAGCTGCCGGTCGCGCAACTGGTCGTAGAGCCGGGACAGGATCTCGTTGCCGCCGCTGCGGACGATCTCGGCGTGGAAGCAGCGGTCGGTGACGGCGGCCGCCGCGAAGTCACCGGCGGCGGCCTGCTTCTTCTGCTTCTGGAGCAGTTCCTCGAGCCGCTCGATGAGCCCCGGCGACGCGGGGACGGCCTTCCGGGCCGCGTACTCCTCGACCAGCTGCCGGGTCTCGACCACGTCGGCGATCTCCTGCGCGGAGACCGGCAGGACGAGGGCCCCCTTCTTCGGGTAGAGCTTGATGAGCCCCTCGACCTCCAGCCGCAGCAGCGCCTCGCGCACGGGCGTGCGCGAGACCCCGACGGCCTCGGCCAGTTCCCCCTCGGTCAGCAGGGTGCCGCCCTCGTAACTGCGGTCCAGGACAGCTTGCTTGACGTGTGTGTACACGCGATCGGCGGCGGGGGGCTGTTTCACGGCCAGGCTCATGCCCACAGCATAGATACAACACGTACCCAAGGCCCGCCCCATCCAGCATGCGGACCATACGGGCCCGATGGCCGAATCCACCCCGTAAACCGTGCAACCATCCACCCCACCCATGAGTCAGACAGGTGCGGCCCCACTTTGTGGGCTCTCAACTCTGCCGCACCGCCGAGGAATACAACATAATCGGGGTACCTCACTTGAAAACCGGCATCCAGGGCATCCGTATCCGCAGAGCCGCCGCAGTCGCCGTGACCACGAGCGCCGTGCTCGCCGCCGGGGCCCTCACCGCGGCACCCGCGCAGGCCGTCACCACGCCGACGATCGTGGCCAAGGGCGGCTACGTGATGGACGACGCGACCGGCAAGTCCCTCTACGGCAAGGCCGCGGACACCAAGCGCTCCACCGGCTCCACCACGAAGATCATGACCGCCAAGGTCGTGCTGGCCCAGCCGAATCTGAACCTCGACGCCAAGGTCACCATCCAGAAGGCGTACAGCGACTACGTCGTCAAGAACAACGCCTCCCAGGCCCACCTGATCGTCGGCGACAAGGTGACCGTCCGTCAGCTGCTGTACGGCCTGATGCTGCCCTCGGGCTGCGACGCCGCGTACGCGCTGGCCGACAAGTACGGTTCGGGCTCGACGCGGGACGCGCGCGTGAAGTCCTTCATCGGCAAGATGAACAGCACCGCCAAGAGCCTCGGCATGACGAACACGCGCTTCGACTCGTTCGACGGCATCGGCAAGGGCAGCAACTACTCGACGCCGCGCGACCTGACGAAGCTGGCGCGCAGCGCGATGAAGAGCTCCACGTTCCGTACGATCGTGAAGACGAAGTCGTACACCGCCAAGACCGTCACCAAGACGGGCAGCACCCGCACGATGGGCAAGTGGACGAACACGAACACCCTGCTCAGCAGCTACAGCGGCGCGATCGGCGTGAAGACGGGCTCCGGTCCCCAGGCCGGGGCCTGCCTCGTCTTCGCCGCCACCAGGAACGGCAGGACCGTCATCGGTACGGTCCTGGCCTCGTCCACGTACGCGCAGCGCGCGACGGACGCGACGAAGCTCCTGAACTACGGGTTCGCCAAGAAGGTCTGACACCCGCCCACCAGGCCGAAGGGCCCGCCGCTGACCTCAGCGGCGGGCCCTCGGTTCAGACGCGTGTGTCCCGGTGGGGCCTGGAGGTGGCCGAGGTGGCCTTCGGCCCGCTCGACGCACTGCGCAGCCACCGGCCGAGCTGACCCTCCCGGCCCGTCACACCCCCTGGACCACCGCATGCGCCGGGGCGGCGCACCTCCGTGAGAGGTGCGCCGCCCCGTTTCGCCACGGGCTGCTACGCCCAGGTGATCAGTCGCTTCGGCTGTTCCAGGATCGCGGCCACGTCGGCCAGGACCTTGGAGCCGAGTTCGCCGTCGACCAGGCGGTGGTCGAAGCTGAGCGCCAGCGTGGTGACCTGGCGGGGCTTGACCTTGCCCTTGTGGACCCACGGCTGGAGCTTGATCGCGCCGACCGCGAGGATCGCCGACTCGCCGGGGTTGAGGATCGGCGTGCCGGTGTCGACGCCGAAGACGCCGACGTTGGTGATCGTCACCGTGCCGCCCTGCATGGCCGCCGGGGACGTCCTGCCCTCGCGGGCCGTGGCCACCAGCTCGCCGAGCGCCTCCGCGAGCTGCGGCAGCGTCTTGGCGTGGGCGTCCTTGATGTTCGGCACGATCAGGCCGCGCGGGGTCGCCGCCGCGATGCCCAGGTTGACGTAGTGCTTCAGGACGATCTCCTGAGCCGCCTCGTCCCAGGACGCGTTGATCTCCGGGTTGCGCTTGATGGCGACCAGCAGGGCCTTGGCGATCAGCAGCAGCGGGTTGACCCGCAGCCCCTGCATGTCCTTGTCCTGCTTGAGCTCCTCGACCAGCTTCATCGTGCGCGTCACGTCCACCGTCACGAACTCCGTGACGTGCGGGGCCGTGAACGCCGAGCCGACCATCGCCGCCGCCGTCGCCTTGCGGACGCCCTTGACGGGGACCCGGGTCTCGCGCACCCCGTCGTAGCTCACGGCGGGAGCCGCGGCCACCGGCGCCGGCGCAGCCGCGGGCTCGGGGGTCGTGGGTGCGGCCGGTGCCGCCACCGCCGCGTGCACGTCCTCGCGCGTGATGATGCCGTCCGGGCCGGACGGCACGACCGTGGCGAGGTCCACGCCCAGGTCCTTGGCCAGCTTGCGCACCGGCGGCTTGGCCAGCGGGCGGGGCCCGGCGGGCGCCGCGACGGCCGCCGGGGCCACGGTGCCGTGGCCGTTCAGCTCCGGCCGGGGTGCCGTCGCCGCCGGGGCGGCCGCGGCCTCCGGGCCCTTGCGCGGACGGCGCTTGGTGGAGGACACCGAGACGCCGTAGCCCACCAGCACCGGCTGGCGGCCCTGCGGCTTCTCCTCCCCGTCCGGGTCCGGCTCGGTCTTCGGCTCGGCCACCGGAGCGGCCTGCGCCGGTACCTCGGCCGGGGCCGCGCCCGCCACCTGCACCGCGATGATGGACGTGCCCACGTCCACCGTGGTGCCCTCGGCGAAGTGCAGCTCGCGCACCACCCCGTCGTAGGGGATGGGCAGTTCGACGGCCGCCTTGGCGGTCTCGACCTCGCAGACCACCTGGCCGTCGGTGACCGTGTCACCGGGCTGGACGTACCACTTGAGGATCTCCGCCTCGGTCAGACCCTCGCCGACATCCGGCATCTTGAACTCACGCACGGACGCATCGGTCATCGTCGTCACGAACCTCTCCCTCAGTACGCCAGCGAGCGGTCGACGGCGTCGAGCACGCGGTCCAGGTCCGGCAGGTAGGACTCCTCCAGGCGGGCCGGCGGGTACGGGGCGTGGTAGCCGCCGACCCGCAGCACGGGGGCCTCCAGGTGGTAGAAGCAGCGCTCGGTGATCCGGGCGGCGATCTCCGCGCCGGAACCGAAGAACACCGGCGCCTCGTGGACGACGACGAGGCGGCGCGTCCGCTCCACCGAGGCCTGGATGGCGTCGAAGTCGATCGGGGAGACCGAGCGCAGGTCCAGGACCTCCAGGGACTTGCCCTCCTCGGCGGCCGCGGCGGCGACCTCCTGGCAGAGCTTCACCATCGGGCCGTAGGCCGCCAGGGTCAGGTCCGTGCCCTCGCGGACGACCTGCGCCTTGTGCAGCGGGTTCGGGATGGCCTCCGTGTTGACCTCGGCCTTGTCCCAGTAGCGCCGCTTGGGCTCGAAGTAGATCACCGGGTCGTCGCTCTGGATGGCCTGCTGCATCATCCAGTACGCGTCCGACGCGTTGGAGGGGCTGACGATCTTCAGACCCGCCACGTGCGCGAACAGCGCCTCGGGGGACTCCGAGTGGTGCTCGACCGCGCCGATGCCACCGCCGTAGGGGATGCGGATGACGACCGGGAGCTTGACCTTGCCCAGCGAGCGGGCGTGCATCTTCGCGAGCTGCGTGACGATCTGGTCGTACGCCGGGAACACGAAGCCGTCGAACTGGATCTCGACCACCGGGCGGTAGCCGCGCAGGGCGAGGCCGATCGCGGTGCCGACGATGCCGGACTCGGCGAGCGGGGTGTCGATGACGCGGCTCTCGCCGAAGTCCTTCTGGAGGCCGTCCGTCACCCGGAACACGCCGCCGAGCTTGCCGACGTCCTCGCCCATGATGAGGACCTTGGGGTCGGTGTCCAGGGCGCGGCGCAGCGACTCGTTGATCGCCTTGGCCAGGGCCATCTTCTCAGCAGCCATGATCAGACCCCCTCTGCGTCCGCGAACGACGCCTGGTAGGCGGCGAACTGGGCGCGCTCCTCGTCGACGAGCGCATGCCCGTCCGCGTACACGTTCTCGAAGATGGCGAAAAGGTCCGGGTCGGGCATGGCACGGACCGCTTCGCGCACTCGTTTGCCCAACGCCTCGCTCTCGGCCTCGAGTTCCTCGAAGAATCCCTCGTCCGCGTGGTGTGCGGCCTCCAGGTGGCGGCGAAGGCGCAGGATCGGGTCCTTCGCCTCCCAGGCCAGGCGCTCCTCGTCCCCCCGGTAGCGGGTGGGGTCGTCGGAGGTGGTGTGGGCGCCCATGCGGTAGGTGTACGCCTCGACCAGGGTGGGGCCCTCGCCGTTGCGGGCGCGCTCCAGGGCCCACTTGGTGACGGCGAGGCAGGCCAGTACGTCGTTGCCGTCGACGCGGACGCCGGGGAAGCCGAAGCCCGCCGCGCGCTGGTAGAGCGGGACGCGGGTCTGCTTCTCGGTCGGCTCGGAGATCGCCCACTGGTTGTTCTGGCAGAAGAACACCACGGGGGCGTTGTAGACCGCGGAGAAGGTGAAGGCCTCGGCCACGTCGCCCTGGCTGGAGGCGCCGTCGCCGAAGTAGGCGATGACCGCGGAGTCGGCGCCGTCCTTGGCGACGCCCATCGCGTAGCCGGTGGCGTGCAGCGCCTGGGAGCCGATGACGATCGTGTAGAGGTGGAAGTTGTTGCCGTTGGGGTCCCAACCGCCGTTGTTCACACCCCGGAACATGCCGAGCAGGTTGGTCGGATCCACCCCGCGGCACCAGGCGACGCCGTGTTCACGGTAGGTCGGGAAGACGTAGTCGTCCTCGCGGGTGGCGCGGCCGGAGCCGATCTGGGCGGCCTCCTGGCCGAGCAGCGAGGCCCACAGACCCAGTTCGCCCTGGCGCTGCAGGGCGGTGGCCTCGGCGTCGAAGCGGCGGGTGAGCACCATGTCGCGGTACAGGCCGCGAAGCTCCTCGGCGGTGATGCCGGCGACGTACTTGTCGTACTCGGCGTTCTTGACGCGCTTGCCCTCGGGCGTCAGCAACTGCACGAGTTCGGGGTCGGCGCTCTTCTTGGCGCCGGTACGCCGCCTGGTGTCTGCGGCTTTCGTGCCGGTCGCGCCGGCCTTGCTTCCGGCGCTGCGTCGCGGTGTGCGCGCGGCAGTGCTCTCCACGGTCACGTGTGCTCCTCCGTCGGTCCGGCCCCGGGGTTGCCGGTAGCCAGTGCGGCTCACCTGTTCCGGACCACCGGGCACGGGGTGGGTGCCACTCGGCCGGGAACAGGCGTGACAGGTGCCCCGGCGAGCGCCCTGCAGCAGTCACGTTACCCAGTGCTCCACATTTCTGGGAAACCCCCCTGACCTGGGCGTTTCCTTGGATTTCCAAGTATTTCCACTTGGACGTCCAAGTACCTCGCCGGACAGTCGGGGCAGCCGCTGGTCACAGCCGTGCAGGGGGCCGGAACACCGGCACGTTATCCCGGCCACCCCTGAGTCGGGAAGGGTCGGCGAATGGCCGGAACTGCTCTTGATGGATGACCCCGCACGGGGGAAGGCGAAACGGGACCCGCCGGGCGGCGGCAAGGGACGCCTCCGAGGGCGTACCGGCGCACGGCGGGCGGTGTCGGGACGGCATCACGACCTCATGTGACCGAAAGCGACCATCGACGACTGTCTGTGACAAGGCCCAGCTCACGGCCTCCGCCGGTGCCCTAGCATCTGGCGCGTGCCGCGCCCATGTGTACCACCCCCTGTGCCCCACGCGCCCCCTCTGAGCGCCTTGCTGCGCCAGTACGCAGCCGGTTCCGCCCTCACTTGCGAGCCGGTCGACCAGGGCCTGCTCAACCGCGGCTACCGGCTGTGCACGACCCGCGGCCGTTATTTCCTCAAGCACCACTTCGATCCGGACACCGCCGATCCCACCGCCATCGCGCGCCAGCACCGGGCCACCCAGCGCCTGGCCGACCTCGGCGTCCCGGTGGCACCGCCGCTCACCGGCCGCGACGGGCGCACGGTCGCCGTCGTCGGCGGCCACTCCTACGCCCTGCACCCCTGGATCGACGGCCGGCACCGGCACGGCGGGCAGCTCACCACCAAGCAGTGCGCCCGTCTGGGAGCACTGCTGGGAGCCGTGCACGCGTGCCTGGAGCAGGTGATGCCGCCCAAGTGCCGCACCCGCCCCGCCGCGAGTCCCCACCCCGTGGAGAGCGCCGATCCCGCCGACACCTTCACGCTGATCGACGACCTGCTCGGGCACGTACGCCGCCACCGGCCCCCGGACGTCTTCGACGAACTGGCCCGGCACCGGCTCCTGGAGCGGCGCGCGCTCCTGGAACGGCACGCGGACCGGCGTCCGCCGCCCGGCGGGCCCGTCGGCTGGGTGCACGGCGACTTCCACCCCTTCAACCTGCTCTACCAGGGGGACGCCCCCGCCGCGATCGTCGACTGGGACCGGCTCGGAGTGCAGCCCCGCGCGGAGGAGGCGGTGCGCGCCGCCGCGATCTTCTTCGTCCGGCCCGCCGGCACCCTGGACCTGCCGAAGGTCAGGGCGTACGCGCGCGCGTACCGGCTGGCGGCCGGCGCCACCCCCTCGGAACTCGCGGCGGCCGTGCACCGCGTGTGGTGGGAGCGCCTGAACGACTTCTGGATGCTGCGCTGGCACTACGAGCGCGGCGACACCCGCGCGGACCCGCAGTTCCCGGCCGCCTCGGCGCTCGCGGTGTGGTGGACAAGGGAGTACGGCGCGGTGTGCGGCGCGTTCGCGGAGTGACGCCGAGGGAGCCGGACGGAACACCACGCGCGCGTGAGGGCCCGTACGGCCTCACGCGCGCGTGAAGGATGCTCGGTTCGCGGCGGGACTTAGTTGCCTCCGACGGGGTTCCCCGCCGCGCCCGCGGCGGTGCCGGCGGCGTCGCCACCGCCACTGTCCCCGGAGCCGTCGCTCGGCGGGACTCCCGGGTCCTGGGAGGTCGACGGAGGCCCGGGGTCGGTCGGTTCGTTGGAGGTCTGCGGGTCGGACTGCTCGTTGGAGGGCTGCTCACCGGACGGCTCCGACGGGGTCCACGACGGCCGGTACGACGGCGTGTACTTCCAGTTGCCCCCGCCCGAGCCGTGGCCCCGGTCCGTCGACGTGTCCGACGGCTGCTCGTCCGACGTGTCGCTCGGGCTGGTGCTGGGCTGCGCGTCGTCGGTGGACTGCGTGTTCGACGGCGACTTGCTGGTGTCGACGCCGGTGCCGGTGTCACCGCCGGTGTTCTGCAGTGCCAGTGCCACGCCCGCGGCGATGGCGATCACCGCGAGGACGGCCAGGATCCACAGCTTGCCGCGGCCGCTGCCCTTGTTGCCGTGCCCCTCGAAGCCGCCGTCGTCCGGGTTGCCGTACCCGGCGGGCAGGATCGGCTGAGGGATCTGCGTGGTGCCGGAACCGAAGTCGGCCTGGTGCGGCATCACGGTCGTGCCCGCGTAGCCCGCCGCCGGGGTGTGCCGGCCGTCGTGCGCCTCGACCGGGCCGGTGTTCCAGGTGCCGGTGTGGCCGCCCTGGTCGTACAGCATCTGCAACCCGTACTGGATCAGCCCGCGCATCTCCTCGGCGGTCTGGAAACGGTCGTCGGGCTCCTTGGCCAGCGAGCGCATGACCAGGCCGTCGAGCTCCGGCGGGCAGGTGCCGCCGGCGACCTGCGACGGCGGCACCGGCATGTCCTGGACGTGCTGGTAGACCACCGACAGCGGGGTCTCGCCGGTGAACGGGGGCCGCAGCGCGAGGAGTTCGTACAGCAGGCAGCCCGTGGCGTACAGGTCGGAGCGGTAGTCGACGGCCTTGCCGAGGGCCTGCTCCGGGGAGAGGTACTGCGGAGTGCCCATGACCATGCCGGTCTGCGTCATCGTCGTGGACGCCCCGTGCAGGGCGCGGGCGATGCCGAAGTCCATCACCTTCACGGCGCCGTTGTCGGTGATGATGACGTTGGCCGGCTTGATGTCGCGGTGCACGATGCCGTGCTGGTGCGAGTAGGCCAGCGCCTCCAGCACACCGGAGACGATGATCAGCGCCTGCTCCGGGCCGGGCGCCTCGGCGTTGAGCAGCAGATCGCGGATGGTGCGGCCCTCGACCAGCTCCATCACGATGTACGGCACGGCCTGGCCGCCCGCCTGGTCCTCGCCGGAGTCGTACACGGCGACGATCGCGTGGTGGTTGAGCCCGGCCACCGACTGGGCCTCACGTGTGAACCGGGCCTTGGAGACAGGGTCCTCGGCCAGGTCTGCGCGGAGCAGCTTGACCGCCACGGTCCGCCCGAGGCGCACGTCCTCGGCCGCGAACACCTCGGCCATGCCGCCCCTGCCGAGTCTGTGCGTCAACCGGTACCGGCCGTCGCCGACCAGGCCGTTGTTGCCCCACATCTCCGGCGCGTCCGACATACCGCCGCCAGTCGCCTCGGGGTCGGACGGGCCCTGGGCGCGATGCTGCTGTGCCATCAGTCCTCGCCGTCGTTTCTGCCCGCGGTGCGCGCGGTGTTGTCACGGTCTCCGTCGGCCACGCTACAGGCTCCGCGGGGGCCGCCGGTCCAGGATCGTCGCGGCGAGCACCGCCGGGACCGGCCCGAGACGGACCGGCCATGAAACCCCCTGCGGGTGCCGTGGTGCAAATTCCGTGGACCGGCCGTACGCCTGCTGTAACGCTTCCGCGACGCTTCTTTCGCGTACGGTCACGGAACGGGCACCGAGCTTGACGTGTCAGTGCCCTCGGGCAGACTTGGCCGGGAATGACTCATTCGATCAACGAGGGCGCCTGACGGCCTAGTGGGGGACGCGGAGACATGAGCCAGGACGGCGCACACGGCCAGTACGCGGGACGGGCGCTGGCCGGCGGCCGCTACCAGCTGCGCGACCTGCTCGGCGAGGGCGGCATGGCCTCGGTGCACCTCGCCTACGACTCCGTGCTCGACCGCCAGGTCGCGATCAAGACACTCCACACCGAACTCGGCCGCGAACAGGCCTTCCGCGAGCGGTTCCGCCGCGAGGCCCAGGCAGTGGCGAAGCTCACGCACACCAACATCGTCTCGGTCTTCGACACCGGCGAGGACGATGTGGACGGCATGACGACGCCGTACATCGTCATGGAGTACATCGAGGGCCGCCCCCTCGGCTCGGTGCTGGAGGAGGACATCCGGCAGTTCGGCGCGATGCCCGCCGACAAGGCGCTGAAGATCACCGCGGACGTGCTCGCCGCGCTGGAGATCAGCCACGAAATGGGCCTGGTCCACCGCGACATCAAGCCGGGCAACGTGATGATGACCAAGCGCGGCGTGGTCAAGGTCATGGACTTCGGCATCGCCCGCGCCATGCAGTCCGGCGTGACGTCGATGACGCAGACCGGCATGGTCGTCGGCACCCCGCAGTACCTCTCGCCGGAGCAGGCGCTCGGCCGGGGCGTGGACGCGCGGTCCGACCTGTACTCGGTCGGCATCATGCTGTTCCAACTGGTCACCGGGCGGCTTCCGTTCGACGCGGACTCCCCCCTGGCCATCGCGTACGCGCATGTGCAGGAGGAGCCGGTGGCGCCCTCCTCGATCAACCGCTCGCTTCCTCCGGCGGTGGACGCGCTGGTCGCCCGCGCGCTGAAGAAGAACCCCAACGAGCGTTTCCCCAGCTCCGAGTCCATGCGCGACGAGTGCCTGCGCGTGGCGGCCTCCTTCCAGGCGGCCGCGCCCAGCATCGTCCCCGGCGCCCACACGCCGAGCGGCGCGGGCGTCGGCTCGGCCGTCTTCCCGCCCGTCGACCAGACATCCCCGGTCCCCCAGGGCCATGTGCAGACGCCGTACCAGCCGGCCCCGACGCCCAATCCCTACAGCACCGGCGCCCCCACACCCGCGAGTTACGGCTACCCGCAGCAGCCCGGCTACCAGACGCCCGTCGCGTCGCCGTACGCGCAGCAGCAGGCGCCGACCCCGCCGCCGTACGCCGTGTCGCCCCAGCACACGCCCCCGCCGGGCGGCGGCAGGAGCACCAGGCCCGTGGTCATCGGGTCGATCGCCGTCGCCGCCATCGCGGTGGTCGGCCTGCTCGTCGCGCTGACCCTGGACACCGGTGGCAGCGGAGACGAGGCCAAGGGCGGAGGCGGCGGCGCGAGCGCGTCCACCTCGGTGGTCGAGGGCCACCGCGGGCCGGACACCTCGAAGACGATCGACCCCGACGACTGCAAGGAGCCGCGGGAGGCGTACAACGACCCGGACAAGGTCAGGCTGCCGGACTTCCGGTACAAGAACCTCGGCTCGGTCAAGGAGTGCCTCCAGGCCGCGGGCTGGAAGCTGAAGCCGATCGACGTCAACGAGAACACGTACGGCCAGGACACGGTCATGAACCAGTTCCCCGCGGCCGACACGGACGTCGACCCGAAGAACATGCCGGTGATCCAGCTCTACGTCTCGACCGGCAACCCCGAGTCGTCCTGACCTTCACCGTCCCCTCCGGCTCCCGTCGAGCACGGCGAGCGGTCCCGTGAGAAGCGCGGTCCCGGTAGGAAAAGGGCCCCGGCGGTACGGTTGCCGGGGCCTTTTCCTGTCCGCGCCACGAGGACAGGTGCGGGCGGGGGCGCGGCATACGGCCCGCGGACCCGGCGCCCGCGGGCAGGACACCTGCGCGTACGGACGCCTACAGGTACGGCCCGCCCGAGCGGCCGCCCGTGCGGGGGTCGTCGCCGCCGTCGTGCCCGATACCCGGGGGCAGGGCACGACGCATCTGCTCCAGCTGGGCGCGGGCGGCCATCTGCTGGGCGAACAGAGTCGTCTGGATCCCGTGGAAGAGACCCTCCAACCAGCCCACCAACTGCGCCTGCGCGATGCGCAGTTCGGCGTCACTGGGGGTTCCCTCGTCGGTGAACGGCAGGGAGAGCCGCTCCAGCTCCTCGACGAGTTCCGGCGCCAGGCCGTCCTCCAGCTCCTTGACCGAGCTCGTGTGGATCTCCTTCAGCCGGACCCGGCTGGCCTCGTCCAGGGGAGCCGCACGCACCTCTTCGAGAAGCTGCTTGATCATGCTGCCGATCCGCATGACCTTCGCGGGCTGCTCCACCTGCTCCGTCACCGGGGTCTCACGGGAGTCGTCGTCCCCGCCGCCGCCGAGCGCCATTCCGTCCTGGCCCACGACCAGGATCTGCGGATTCTCCGGCGACCGTTCGTTCCTCGGCATCTCCATGCCGCCATTGTCGCGCACCCGTACATGCCACTTCCGTGGCGCCCCCGCGGAAAGCGGTCCACCGCGTCATTTCCCCGCGTCGTCGGCCCGGGGGAGGTCCAGCCGGAGCAGACGGGCCTCGCAGTGGTCCAGCCAGCGGGACTCCGCCTCGGCACAGCAGATCAGGCGCTCCACGACCAGCAGCCGGGCCACCTCGCCCGGCCCCCTGAGCGAGCCGGCCAGGACCTCGGCGCGCCGCCGCACGTAGTCGTGCAGCGACTCGGAGACATGCCGGCGCTGTACCTCGACGACCTCGCGCACATCGACGCCGGGCGCCGCCACCGCCAGCAGCAACTTGATCGCCAGCTCGTCGCACGGCGGATCCGTCCGCTCCACCGGCCGCGCGTACCAGGCCCGCAGCTCGGCGCGGCCCGCCTCGGCCAGTGCGTAGACCACCCGGCCGGCCCCGTCCACGCCCTCCCGGGTGACCAGGCCCTCGTGCTCCAGCCGGCCGAGCGCGGCACAGACCCGGCCGATGTGCAGCGGCCGGACCGCCCCCGTGCGCGCCTCGAACTCGGCGCGCAGCCGGGAGCCGTGGCGGGGGCCGTCCGCCAGGAGCGCCAGCAGTCCATGACGTATCGCCATAACCGGATTGTGCAGTGGGTTGGACCCGGTGGCCGATCCTGGAATGCCGGATTGATCCAGTGATGTGACTGTTGTTGCAGAAATGACCTGATCCGCTACCGGGCACCGCGAGGGGGTCCCCGACGTGACTCCATGGCTGCGCGCTCAGCTGCGCGCGACGGGACTGCTGATCGCGCTGGCAGCGGCCGTCCCGGCCAGTGGCTCCGCCCCGGCGCACGGCGCCGCGCGGGCGCCCTCGGCGCCCTCGGCCTCCGCCGCGCCGCACGACATCGCGTCCGGGGCCGCCACGGACGCCTCCGGCGCCGTTGCGTCCGGCACCCCTGCCCCGGGCACCGCCGCCCCCGGGAAGGCCGCCGGCTCCCGCTCCTCACCGGTCCACGGGCCCCCGCCCTCGACGCCGTCGTCCCCAGCCTCGCACCCGGCCTCGTCACCCTCCTCCCTTTCCTCCTCGCCTTCCTCCTCGTCCTCCTCGCCTTCCTCCTCGCCGTCCCCGTCCTTGTCGTCCTCCGACCCGTCGCGGGCCGGGAACGACCCCGGTGGGGGGCGGCATCGGCCGGTACGGCCGCACTGGTGGGAGAGGGAGCGGGACCACGACGACGGCAACGAGGATTCCGAGAGCGCGAGCGCGACGCCGGAGGCGACGAGCGCCTCGCCCTCGGGTCAGGAGGCCGCTCCCGTGCCGTCCGGGCCGCAGGACAGTCCCGGCGCCCTGCCCGTCGCGCAGACCGAGAACGGACCCGTGCTGCGGACCCTGTCCCTGGGCGGCGGGCTCGTCCTGATCGGCCTCGGCCTCGGCCTGGCGTTCATCGCCCTGCGGTTGCGCCGGAGCTAGTGCTGTGACCGGAAAGGTTCACCGGCTCGCGACGCCCGGCACGGCACTAGTGCCTGTCGGGGCACTGGATCCGGCGCAACCGGTACGGCGGCGGAGGTGCGGGGATCAGGACGTCACCAGGAGCACCTTGCCGATGTGGCCGCTCTCCTCCAGGATCCGGTGGGCGGCCGCGGCGTCGCTCATCGGGAGCTCCTGGTCGACCACCGGCCGGACGTGCCCGTCGGCGAACAGCGGCCAGACGTGTTCGCGCACGGCGGCGACGATGGCCGCCTTCTCGCCGAGCGGGCGGGCGCGCAGCGAGGTCGCGCTGATCGCGGCCCGCTTGCCGAGCAGGGTGCCGATGTTCAGCTCGCCCTTGACCCCGCCCTGCATACCGATGATCGCGAGCCGGCCGTTGACGGCGAGGGCCTGGACGTTGCGGTCCAGGTACGTGGCGCCCATGTTGTCGAGGATCACGTCGGCGCCGTTCCCGTCCGTGGCCCGTCGGATCTCCTCGACGAAGTCCTGCTCGCGGTAGTTGATCAGGATCTCGGCGCCCAGTTCGGCGCAGCGCTCGAGCTTCTCCTTGGTGCCCGCGGTCACGGCGACCTTCGCGCCCACGGCCCGGGCGAGCTGGATCGCCATCGTGCCGATGCCGCTGGAGCCGCCGTGCACGAGCAGCGTCTCGCCGGGGCGCAGCTGGGCGACCATGAAGACGTTGGACCAGACGGTGCAGGTCACCTCCGGCAGCGCCGCGGCCTGCCTCAGGCCGACGCCGTCGGGCACGGGCAGCAGCTGACCGGCCGGAACGGCGACCTTCTCGGCGTAACCACCGCCCGCGAGCAGCGCGCACACCTCGTCGCCGACGGACCAGCCGGACACCCCGGGACCGAGCGCCGCGATCCGCCCGGAGCACTCCAGACCGGGGTACGGGGAAGCACCGGGCGGCGGGTTGTAGAAGCCCTGCCGTTGCAGGATGTCGGCCCGGTTGACGGCGCTCGCCGCCACCTCGACCAGCACCTCCCCCTCGCCGGGCACGGGATCCGGTACCTCGTCCCACACCAACGCCTCGGGCCCACCGGGTTCGGGAATCGTGATCGCATGCATGGGCCCGACGCTACTGCTTCGCGGTGCCGTCGTCAGTCCTGGGGAAGCGGCCGTGTGTCAGGGGTGACCTTCGTTCCCGGTGTGGCCCGGACGATGGTGATCAGACGGTCGGTCAGCTCCAGTTCCCGTACGGACGGGTCGTCGTAGCCCAGCACCCGGTGTCCGCGCAGCACACTCACCACCAGGTCGTCCATGTCCCGTGGGTCCTGGCCCACCTCGGCCTTTATGACGGGCCGTTCGATGATGTCCAGGCCGCTGCCCTGCTGGATGAGGTCCTCCAGGACCATGCTCGCGGCCGGACTGAGCACGGACAGCCCGAGCAGCCGCCCCGCCGCGCTCGCGCTGGTGACGACGGCATCGGCCCCGGACTGCTTGAGCAGCGGCGCGTTCTCCTCCTCCCGCACCGCCGCGACGATCTTCGCCGCCCGGTTGATCTGCCGGGCCGTCAGCGTGACCAGCACGGCGGTGTCGTCCCGTTGGGTGGCGATGATGATCTGCCGTGCCCGCTGCACCTCGGCCCGCATGAGCACCTCGCTGCGGGTGGCGTCTCCGACCACGCCCGCGTAGCCCTCCGCCGTGGCCGCGTCGACCACCTTGGCGCTGGGGTCGACCACGACGACCTGCTGCTTCTTCAGCCCTGCCGCACAGACGGTCTGGAGCGCGGACCTCCCCTTCGTGCCGAATCCGACCACGACGGTGTGATCGCGCAAAGTGGACCTCCAGCGATTCAGACGCCATTCCTCACGGGTTCGCTCGGTGAGGACTTCGAGTGTGGTGCCGACCAGGATGATCAGGAAGATCACACGCAGCGGGGTGATGACGAAGATGTTGGTGAGACGCGCGCTGTCGCTGACGGGGGTGACGTCGCCGTATCCGGTGGTGGAGAGGGTCACCGTCGCGTAGTACGCCGCGGCGATGAGGTCCATCGGGGCTTCTTTGGCACTGTCCTGGTATCCCTCACGGTCGGCGTAGACGATCACGACCGTCACGAGCAGCACCAGCACCGCCAGAAACAGCCGTTTGCCGACCTGACGTATCGGGCGCTCCACGACTTTTCGAGGGAGCTTCACCCGATGGGTCACGAGATGCTCGTCCGCCTGGCGGGCGATCGCGTCATGGCCCGGAAGTTTCACGTGAAACACACCCCGATTCCGGCAGCGGCCCAGGGCAGGTCGAGGAGTTCGGCCTCCCGACCCGGCCGGGCACCACCCGGTGGTACGACGGCGAGGGCATCGGCCGCCGCGACGCCGCGCAGCATGGCGGGGCCGTTGTAGTGCAGCGGAACGGCGCGGTCACCGCGCAGCACCACGGGCACGAGCCGGGTGTCGTCCGGGTGCCCGTGCACCGCGTCCGTCAGCGGCAGCGTGTACGGCTCCGGGGCCGGGCGCGCGGCCAGCGTGCGCAGCAGCGGCTCGGCGAGCGTCAGCAGACCCGAAACGGCCGCGAGCGGATTGCCGGGCAGGCCGACGAGGTGCTGGTTCTCCTTGGTACGGGCCAGGAGCATGGGGTGGCCGGGGCGCACCTGGACGCCGTCCACCAGCAGTTCGGCGCCGATGCGGCGCAGGGTGGGGTGGACGTGGTCGACCGGTCCGGCGGCGGTTCCCCCGGTGGTGACGATCACGTCGGCCTGCGACCCGGTGACCGCCTTGTGCAGGGCCTTGGCGTCGTCGCCGATCCGGCGCACACGGGTGACCTCGGCGCCCAGCGCGCGCAGCCAGGGCGGCAGCATCGGGCCGAGCGCGTCCCGGATCCGTCCGTCGTGCGGCAGGCCCTCGATGAGCAGTTCGTCACCGAGCACGAGGACGTCGACGCGGGGGCGGGGGACCGTGGTGAGGGTGTCGTACCCGGCGGCCGCGGCCAGACCGAGCACCACCGGGGTCACCAGGGTGCCGACAGGCAGCAGCTGGTCGCCACTGCGGCACTCCTGCCCGCGCGGGCGGATGTCCTTGCCGTGCCCGGACTCCTCGGTGGCGTACAGCCGGTCCTTGGCATCGGTGCGGCCGTGTTCGCTGCGCAGCACGGCCGTGGTGTCCTGCGGGACGCGGGCGCCGGTCGCGACGCGTACCGCCTCGCCGTCGGTCAGCGGTTCGGGCTCGTCGTGCCCGGCCAGGACGCCCTCGTCGCGTACGTCCCAGGGGCCGGGGCCGGCGACCGCCCAGCCGTCCATGGCGGAGGTGTCGAAGGAGGGCAGGTCGCACAGGGCGGTCAGGGGTGCGGCCAGGACCAGTCCCAGGGCGGCCTCGAGGGGTACCGGGACGGGGGCCCGGCGGGCACCGGCACGGGCCGCGCGGGCGGCGGTCTCGCGGGCCTGCGGCCAGGCGATGGCCTGGTGGCGGGCCTCCTGGGAGTGCGCGGGGTGCGGGGTCCCGTGACCTGCACCGGCGCTCCCGTGGTCCTCGAAGGAGGCGGAGCCGGATACGGGGGTGCCGCCGCGTCCCGCCCGGCCCCGGCCGGGCTCGGGGGCACGCCGGCTGCTGCCTTCGTTCACCAGGGCGAGCGCCTCCTCCACGTCGAAGTCCTCGGCGTCCTCGGCGTTCTTGGCGTTCTTGGCGTCCTCGGCGTTCTCGCCGACCCGCGTGCCACGGCCGGACATCAGACGTCCGGGCGGGTGTCGGGCGTGGCGTCGGGCGCCACGTCGGGCGTGCCGGTGCCGCCGGTGGTCTCGTCCGCCCAGCGCTGGGCGAGGGCCGCGGCCTTGCGGGCGGCCTCGGCGACGGCTTCGGGACCGCCCTTGGCCTGCGCGGCCGCATAGCCGACGAGGAAGGTGGTCAGGGGTGCCGCGGGCCGGGCCACGCCGTGGGCGGCGTCGCGGGCGAGGTCGAGCAGCGCGCGGGTGTCGACGTCCAGATCGATGCCCAACTCGTCCTTGACTGCGGAAATCCATTCATCCAACACGTGCCCATGCTCCCTGATACGTGCTCTGGCGATGACGATGTCGTCCCAGGTGTCGCAGTCGAAGGACGCGACGTCGTCGGGGACGCGGGTGAGATCGAGCGCGGCGGTGAGCCGGCGCAGCGGCAGCCCGGTGAGGGCGCCGTCCCGGGCGGAGCCGTCCTCGGAAGCGGCGCGGGCGAGCGCGGCCAGCGCGCGGCGCAGCGCCTGCGCGCGATAGGCGGCCACGAGCGGCTGGTCGCGCCCGTCGGCGTCGGTGAGCAGCACGCCGTCGGCCCGGCCGGCCCTCAGGGCGGTCAACAGCCGCCGTACCGTGTCGCGTTCGAGGAACGGCAGGTCGGCGGAGAGTACGACGACATGGTCCGCCGTGGTGTGGCGCAGTCCGGCGTCGAGCGCGGCGAGCGGGCCGGCGCCGGCCGGTTCCTCGCGTGCCCAGCGCACGGGCCGCGCGGTGGGGCGGGGGTCGGCGACCACCACCGTCGTGTCCGCGTCGGCGCAGGCGGCGAGCACGCGGTCGAGCAGCGCGCGGCCGCCGACGCGCAGGCCGGGCTTGTCCGCGCCGCCGAGCCGCCGGGCGGCTCCTCCGGCGAGCACGACGGCGTCGTGGGCGAGGGGCTCGTAGGAGGTCACCCCCCGAGTATGCGTCCCGCCCGCGATCAAGGGGAACGCGGGCGGGACACTGCCGTCACAGCGTGCGCAGCAGCACCGCCGGCTGTTCCACGCAGTCGGCCACATACCGCAGGAAACCGCCTGCCGTGCCGCCGTCGCACACCCGGTGGTCGAAGGTGAGCGAGAGCTGGACGACCTGCCGCACCGCCAGCTCGCCCTCGTGCACCCACGGCTTGGGGACGATGCGGCCGACGCCGAGCATGGCGGCCTCGGGGTGGTTGATGATCGGTGTGGATCCGTCGACGCCGAACACTCCGTAGTTGTTCAACGTGAAGGTGCCGCCGGTGAGTTCGGCCGGAGTGAGGGTGCCGGCGCGGGCCGCCTCGGTCAGCCGGGCGAACTCGGCGGTCAGGGACTCCGCGTCGCGCGTGTGCGCGTCCCGTACGACCGGGACGACGAGCCCGCGTTCGGTCTGTGCGGCGAAGCCGAGGTGGACGGCGTCCAGCCGGACGATCTCCCTGGCCTCCATGTCGACCCGCGAGTTGAGCTCGGGATGGCGGGCGAGCGCGGCCGTGCAGATCCGGGCCAGCAGCGCGAGCAGGGAGATCTTCTGTCCCCCGGCCGCGTTCATGGCGGCCCGGGCGCGCATCAGCTCCGTGGCGTCGGCGTCCACCCAGCAGGTCGCGTCCGGAATCTCCCGGCGGCTGCGGGACAGCTTGTCGGCGACGGCTCCGCGCACCCCCTTGAGCGGAACGCGGGAGCCGGAGGACTGCGCCGGCCCGGGCGCGGTCGCGGGAGCCGCCGGTGCGCCGGCACCGCGGCCCCGTGCCGCATCGGCCCTGAGCACGTCCTCGACGTCCGCGCGCAGGATCAGCCCCTCGGGCCCGGAGCCCGACAGCTGCCGCAGGTCCACGCCGTTCTCCCGCGCGAGGCGGCGCACGAGCGGCGAGATGACGGGGACGGGACCGTCGACGGACCGCTCGGCCACCGCGGTCGCGTGGGCCGCCGACGGAACGCCCGCCGTACGCGCGGACCCGTTGGCGGCCGGTGCCGCGGCCGCGACGGGCGCCGCCGCTTCCACGCCACCACTCGTGTCGCGCGAGCCCGACGCCATCGGTGTCGGGCGCACCCTGCGGCGGCGCGCCGGAGGCGCCCCCGTGCCGTAGCCGACCAGGACGTTGCCGGAGCCCTCGGTGTCGTCGGCCGCGGCACCCGCGGCACCGGCGTCCTGCTCCCCGACCGCCACCGTCAGCAGCGGCGCTCCCACGGGCAGTTCCGTGCCCTCCTCGCCGAAGCGGGCGGTGACCACGCCGGCGTAGGGGCAGGGCACCTCGACCATCGCCTTGGCCGTCTCGACCTCGACGACCGGCTGGTCGATGGCGACCACGTCACCCACCTCGACCAGCCAGCGGACGACCTCCGCCTCGGTGAGCCCCTCCCCGAGGTCGGGGAGCCTGAACTCCAGCACCTGTGCCATCAGCTCCCCGCCTCCCACTGCAGACGCGCCACGGCGTCCAGGATCCGGTCGACGCCGGGCAGGTGGTGCCGCTCCAGCATCGGCGGCGGGTAGGGGAGGTCGAACCCGGCCACGCGCAGCACCGGTGCCTCCAGGTGGTGGAAGCAGCGCTCCGTGACACGGGCGGCGATCTCCCCGCCCGGGCCGCCGAACCCGCCCGACTCGTGCACGACGACCGCGCGTCCGGTGCGCCGCACCGACGCGCACACCGTCTCGTCGTCGAACGGCACCAGCGAGCGCAGGTCGACGACCTCCAGCTCCCAGCCCTCGGCCCGCGCCGCCTCGGCGGCTTCGAGGCAGACGGGCACGGACGGGCCGTACGTGATCAGCGTGGCGCTCCTGCCGGTGCGCCGCACCACCGCGCGGCCCACCGGCTCGACGGTCTGCGGGTCGTCCGGGTTCCAGGTGTCCTTCGACCAGTACAGCCGCTTGGGCTCCAGGAAGACGACCGGGTCGTCGGAGTCGATGGCGGCCCGCAGCAGCCCGTAGGCGTCGGCGACGGTCGCGGGCGTGACGACATGGAGCCCCGGAGTCGCCATGTAGTACGCCTCGGAGGAGTCGCTGTGGTGCTCCACACCGCCGATGCCGCCGCCGTAGGGGATGCGGATGGTGATCGGCAGGGGCATTTTGCCGCGGGTGCGGTTGCGCATCTTCGCGACGTGGCTGGCCAGTTGCTCGAACGCCGGGTAGGCGAAGGCGTCGAACTGCATCTCGACCACCGGGCGCAGCCCGTACATGGCCATGCCGACGGCGGTGCCGAGGATGCCGGCCTCGGCCAGCGGGGTGTCCGTGCAGCGGTCCTCGCCGAACTCCTTGGCGAGGCCGTCGGTGATGCGGAAGACGCCGCCGAGGGGGCCGACGTCCTCGCCCATGACGTGCACGGTGGGGTCGGCGGCCATCGCGTCGCGCAGCGCGCGTGTGAGGGCCTGGGCCATGGTGGCCGGCTTGAGTGCGACGGTGGTCATCGGGCCGTACCCTCCTCCGACTCGGCCTGGAGCTCGGCGACCAGTTGGGCGCGCTGTTCGCGCAGCTGCGGGGTCGGCTCCGCGTACACGTGGGCGAACAGATCCATGGGGTCGAGCGGAGCGTCCTGGTTCATGCGCTCGCGCAGCCGGGCGGCCATCGCCTCGGCGTCCTCGCGGGCGGCGCGGACGCCGTCCTCGTCGAGCAGGCCGCGCCCGGTCAGCTCCCGCTCCAGCAACTGGATCGGGTCGTGCTCGCGCCAGGCCTCGACCTCGGCGTCGCCGCGGTAGCGGGTGGCGTCGTCGGCGTTGGTGTGGGCGTCGATGCGGTAGGTCACCGCCTCGATCAGGGTGGGCCCGCCTCCCGCGCGCGCCTGTCGCACGGCGTCGGCGAGCACCTCGTGCACGGCGGCGGCGTCGTTGCCGTCGACCAGGCGGCCCGGCATGCCGTACCCGACGGCCTTGTGGGCCAGGGACGGTGCCGCGGTCTGCTTGGCGAGCGGGACGGAGATCGCGAAGCCGTTGTTCTGCACGAGGAAGACGACGGGTGCCTGCCAGACGGCGGCGAAGTTCAGCGCCTCGTGGAAGTCGCCCTCGCTGGTGCCGCCGTCGCCGATCATCGCCAGCGCGACCACGTCGTCGCCCTTGAGGCGGGCTGCGTGGGCGAGGCCGACGGCGTGCGGCAGCTGGGTGGCCAGCGGCGTCGACAGCGGTGCGACACGGTGCTCGTAGGGGTCGTAGCCGGTGTGCCAGTCGCCGCGCAGCAGCGTCAGGGCCTCGACGGGGTCGACGCCGCGGGCCACGACGGCGAGCGTGTCGCGGTAGCTGGGGAAGAGCCAGTCGCGCTCCTCCAGGGCGAGCGCCGCGGCGACCTCGCAGGCCTCCTGGCCGGTGCTGGAGGGGTAGACCGCCAGGCGGCCCTGCTTGGTCAGGGCGGTGGCCTGCGTGTTGTAACGGCGGCCCAGGACCAGCTGCGCGTACAGACGGCGCAGCAGCTCCGGATCGGCCTTCGCGGCCGCCTCCGTCCCCAGGACGCGGTAGGGCTCCGCGTCGGGCAGCAGCGGCGCGGGGTCGGTACGGGGCTGCCAGGCGGGCGGCGGCGATGGCCGGTACGCGCCCCGCTGCTCCATGACCGTCATGACGGCACCTCCTCGTGGGAGCGGCTACGAGGGGCGCGTCGGCTGTGACGCGCCCCACCTACCGATTGTTCGGTCGTCGGCACATTTTGGCTACAGGCGGGCCCAGGCTGTGGACAAACGGTTCTCCACAACCTGAGATGGACGCACTACGTCCACGAGGGAAAGGCGGGGGGACATGGCACCTGAACAAATGGCCGAGGAGCCGGCCGGCGCCGTGCCGCCACCGCGTCCGCTGGACGCCATCGACCAGGACATCCTGCGCATGCTCCAGACGGACGGGCGCGCGTCGATACGGTCGGTCGCCGAACAGGTCCACGTCTCGCGTGCCAACGCCTACGCCCGGATCAACCGGCTCATCGAGGACGGCGTCATCCGCGGCTTCGGCGCCCGCGTCGACCACGAACGGGCGGGGCACGGCACATCCGCGTACATCACGCTGAAGATCGTGCAGAACACCTGGCGCACGGTGCGCGAGCAGCTCAGACAGCTGCCCGGCGCCCACCACATCGCGCTGGTCGGCGGCGACTTCGACGTCCTGCTGCTGGTGCACACCCCGGACAACCGGGCGCTGCGTGAGCTGGTCCTCACCCGGCTCCAGGCCATCCCCGAGGTGCTCAGCACGCGCACGCTGCTGGTGTTCGAGGAGGAGGACCTGGAGCCGCAGGGGTGAGGCGGTGCGGGGGTCAGTCCTTGCGCAGCCCCGAGAAGACCAGCCGCGTCACCGCGTCGGCCACCTCGCGTTCCCCCATGCCGCGCCCGTCGGGCCGGTACCACTCCACGATCGAGTTGATCATCCCGAAGACGAGCCGGGTCGCCAGCCGCACCTCCACGTCGGCGCGCACGTCCCCCTCCTCGGCCGACGCCCTCAGCAGATCGGCCACCCGGTGGTCGAAGTCGCGGCGCCGCTCCAGCGCCCAGCGCTCGGTCTCGGTGTTGCCGCGCACGCGCAGCAGCAGCGTCACATAGGGCAGTTCGGTGATGAGCACCTCGACCATGCGCCGCACCACGTGCTCCAGGCGCTCGACGGCGCGCCCCGTGCGCGCGTGCTCCTCGTCGAGGATCCCGAACAGCTCGTCCAGCGCCCGGCTGACCGCCCGGCGCAGCAGCTCCTCCTTGCCGGCGACGTGGTGGTAGATCGACGACTTGGAGATGCCGGCCGCCCGGGACAGGTGCTCCATGGAGGTGCCGTCGTAGCCGCGTTCGATGAAGACCTGAACGGCCACGGACAGCAGCGTCTCCGGGGTGTACGTGTCGCGCCTGGCGGTGGTCATGAGGTGCCCTCCCGCTTGTCGGTGGCGTAGGCGTGGCGGTGGAGCGCGAGCGACGGCGCGTAGCGGCCGGACGGATCGCATTCGTGCAGGTTGTCCAGCAGGGACCAGGCCCAGGTGCCGCCGAGCCTGCGGCTCCACTCGAAGGGCCCGAGCGGGTAGTTGACGCCCAGGCGCATCGCGGTGTCGATGTCCTCCTCGGTGGCCACCCCCTTGGCGACGGCGTCGTGCGCCAGGTCGACGATCCGGGCGACCGTGCGGGCGACGATCATGCCGGGGACGTCCCCGATGACGCTGACCTTCTTGCCGAGCGCCTGGAACAGGCCGGTGGCCTCGGCGACGGTCCGCGGCGAGGTGTCCTGGGAGGCGGACAGGGCGATCCGCGTGGCCGCGCGGTAGTCGAGGGCGAGGTCGAAGCAGACCGCGTCCCGGAACTCCACCGAGGTCTGCCCGTCGGCGAGGACCAGCCGGCCACCGCCCGGCAGCACCAGGCGGGTGCCGTGGTCCTCGTTCTCCTCGCGCACCTGGATGCCCGCCTCCCTGATCAGGGCGAGCAGGTCCGAGGCGGGCCCGAGGCCGCCCTCGGCGACCACGTACGCGGGCGGCGCCTCCTGTTCCGCGGTGTGCGGCTCGGGGCGCTCGGCGCCCTCGCGGTAGTCGTACCAGCCCCGGCCGCTCTTCCTGCCGTGCCGGCCGGACTCGACCAGACGGCGCTGGGCCAGCGAGGGGGTGAACCGCACGTCCTGGAAGAACGACCGCCACACCGAGTGGGTGACCGACTCGTTGACGTCCTGCCCGATGAGGTCGGTCAGTTCGAAGGCGCCCATCCGGAAGCCGCCCGACTCGCGCAGGACCGCGTCGATGGTGGCGGGGTCGGCGCCCTGGGACTCGTACACCGCGAAGGCCTCGGCGTAGAAGGGCCGGGCGATGCGGTTGACGATGAAGCCGGGGGTGTCCGCGCAGGCCACGGGGGTCTTGCCCCAGGCGCGGGCCGTCTCGTACGCGCGCGTGGCCGACGTGACGTCGGTGGCGAACCCGGAGACCACCTCGACCAGCGGCATCAGCGGGGCCGGGTTGAAGAAGTGCAGGCCCACGAGGCGGCCCGGGACGCGGAGCGCGCCGCCGACGGCCGTCACCGACAGGGAGGAGGTGTTGGTGGCGAGCAGGCAGTCGTCGCCGACGACGCCCTCCAGCTCCTTCAGCAGTTCCTGCTTGACGTCGAGCCGCTCCAGGACGGCCTCGACGACCAGCGCGCAGTCGGCGAGTTCGGTCAGGCCGTCGGCGGCCAGGAGCCGGGCGCGGGCCGCGTCCCGCTCGGCGCCGGTCAGCCGGTCCTTCTCGACGAGCCGGTCGAGCCGGGCGCCGATCGCGGCGGCCGCCTCCCGGGCCCGCCCGGGCACGGCGTCGTACAGGCGTACGGTGTGGCCCGCGACCAGCGCGACCTGGGCTATGCCCTGGCCCATGGTGCCGGTGCCGACGACGGCCACCGGACTGCTGAGGTCGAGTGCTGTCATGTGCGCGATCCTCCCGCACGGCGCTGTCCACGGATGCGGCGGACCCCTTGTACCGACCGATCGTTCGGTTACTCTAACTCTGACCGCCTGTTCCTGCCCATGGCCGTGACCATGGAGATGCCAGATCACGGGCTCGACGAGGAGCTCTTGAGACGAGGAGTTGGTCCCGCATGGCCGCCGAACTGACCGCACACGAGCTGATCGCCAGGCATCGGCCCACCCTGGACCAGGCGCTGGAGGCGATCCGCACCCGCGCGTACTGGTCGCCCCACCCCGAGCACCCCAAGGCCTACGGGGAGAACGGCAGCCTCGACGCGGCCGCCGGCAAGGCCGCCTTCGACGCCGTCCTGGGCACCCGCCTCGACCTCGGTCAGCCCGGCACGGACGACTGGGTGGGCGGCGAGGTCTCGCCGTACGGCATCGAACTGGGCGTGAGCTACCCGCACGCGGACATCGACGTCCTGCTGCCCGCCATGCAGGCCGGCCAGCGGGCGTGGCGGGACGCGGGCGCGGAGGCGCGCGCCGTGGTGTGCGTGGAGATCCTCAAGCGGATCAGCGACCGGACGCACGAGTTCGCGCACGCGGTCATGCACACCTCCGGCCAGGCCTTCATGATGGCGTTCCAGGCGGGCGGCCCGCACGCCCAGGACCGCGGCCTGGAGGCGGTGGCGTACGCGTACGTGGAGCAGGTGCGCACCCCCGACACCGCCGAGTGGACCAAGCCGCAGGGCAAGCGCGACCCGCTCGCCCTCACCAAGCGGTTCACCGCCGTCCCGCGCGGGATCGCGCTGGTCATCGGCTGCAACACCTTCCCGACCTGGAACGGCTTCCCGGGCCTGTTCGCCTCCCTCGCCACCGGCAACGCCGTCCTGGTCAAGCCGCACCCGCGCGCGGTGCTGCCGCTCGCGCTCACGGTGAGGACCGCCCGCGAGGTGCTCGCCGAGGCAGGCTTCGACCCGAACCTGATCGCGCTCGCCGCCGAACGTCCCGGCGAGGGCATCGCCAAGACGCTCGCCACCCGCCCCGAGATCAGGATCATCGACTACACCGGCTCGACGTCGTTCGGCGACTGGCTGGAGGCCAACGCCCGCCAGGCGCAGGTCTACACGGAGAAGGCCGGCGTCAACACGGTGCTCGTGGAGTCCACCGGGAACTACAAGGGGATGCTCGCCAACCTGGCCTTCTCGTTGTCCCTCTACAGCGGCCAGATGTGCACCACCCCGCAGAACCTGCTGATCCCCCGCGACGGCATCCGCACCGACGAGGGCCCCAAGTCCTTCGACGAGGTGGCGGCCGACCTCGCCAAGGCCGTGGACGGCCTCCTCGGCGACGACGCCCGCGCCAACGCGCTGCTCGGCGCGATCGTCAACCCGGACGTCAAGGCCCGACTGGAGGCCGCCGCGGGCCTCGGCGAGGTCGCCCTCGCCTCCCGCGAGATCATCAACCCGGACTTCCCCGGCGCGGTCGTCCGCTCGCCGGTGATCGTGAAGCTGGACGGCGCCAAGCCGGACGCCGAGGCCGCCTACATGAACGAGTGCTTCGGCCCCGTCTCCTTCGCCATCGCCGTCGACTCGGCCGCCGACGCGGTGGAGCTGCTGCGTCGCACGATCCGCGACAAGGGCGCGATGACGGTGGGCGCGTACACGACCGACGAGGAGGTCGAGCAGGCGGTGCAGGAGGTGTGCCTGGAGGAGGCCGCCCAGCTGTCGCTGAACCTCACCGGCGGGGTGTACGTCAACCAGACCGCCGCCTTCTCCGACTTCCACGGCTCCGGCGGCAACCCGGCGGCCAACGCGGCCCTCACCGACGGCGCGTTCGTCGCCAACCGCTTCCGCGTGGTGGAGGTCCGCCGGGAGGCGTAGGTCCCTCGGTCCCTCAGGATGCGGCCGCGCCCCCGGTGGCGCTCCAGTGGTACAGCGTCATCGCCACACTGGTGGCGAGGTTGTAACTGGAGACCTGGGGGCGCATCGGCAGCGCCACCAGATGGTCGGTGCGCGCGCGCAGCTCGGCCGACAGGCCGCTGCGCTCGGAGCCGAAGGCGAGCACGGCGTCGTCGGGCAGTTTCACCCCGCGGATGTCCTCGCCCTCCGGGTCGAGCGCGAACAGCGGCCCGCGGGGCAGCTCGTCGACGTCCAGCCGCTCCACGGCGGTCGCGAAGTGCAGCCCCGCCCCGCCGCGCACCACCGTCGGGTGCCAGGGGTCCAGGGTGCCCGTGGTGACCACTCCGGTCGCCCCGAAACCGGCGGCCAGGCGGATCACCGCCCCCGCGTTGCCCAGGTTGCGCGGCTGGTCCAGGACGACGACCGGCGCGCTGCGGGGCGTGTGCTCCAGCGCCCGCAGATTGGCCTCGCGGGACGGCCGTACGGCGAGGGCCGCCACGGCCGTGGGATGCGGGCGCGGCACGAGGGAGGCGTACGTCTCCCGCGGCACCTCGTTCAGCAGGGCGTCCAGCGTGTCCCGTACGTCGGGGGCCAGTTCGTCGGCGAGGGCGAGCGCCGCGTCCCGGTCGGCGGTGACGGCCACCGGCACCTCGGCCCCGAAGCGCAGGGCGTGCTTGAGGGCGTGGAAGCCGTCGAGCAGCACGGTGCCGCCGGCCAGCCGGTGCCAGTCGCGTACGGGGTCGCTCATGCCGGGAAGCCTACGCGGGCGGGCCCGGCGTCCTCCGGGGAGCGCGGGTCCTTCTCCTGGGCCCGGTCCCCGCCCCGCCGCAGTCGCGCACGCGCGCGTGCCGCGAGGCCGCCCAGGCGGCGCAGCAAGGGCGTCGGCAGGAACACCGAGTCCGCCGCGATCATCGCCAGCGAGAAGAACGGCAGCCCCAGCACGACCGCGATCACGGCGTGCTCGGCCATCATGACCGCCAGCAGGACGTTCTTCACCCGCCGGTTGAACAGCGTGAACGGGAACGCGACCTGCGCCATCACCGTCCCGTAGGTCACCAGCATCACCATCGTGCCGCTGGTGGCCAGCAGACCGGCCAGGGCCGGCCAGGGTGAGAAGTAGTCCAGGTGGAGCGGGTAGTAGACGGCGGTGCCGTCCTGCCAGCGCGAGCCCTGGACCTTGTACCAGCCGGCCGTGGCGTAGATCAGGCAGGCCTCGGCCATGATCACGAGCAGGGCGCCGTTGTGGACGATGTCGGCGACGACGTTCAGCAGCATCCGCGGCTGCGCCGAGCGCGCCCGGCGCCCGGCCGCCCACCACAGGGCCAGGCCCAGCCAGACCGTCCACAGGAGGACGGGCACGAACACCTCGCCCTGCATCCGGCCCGCCGCGGTGATCACGGCCAGGAACAGCCCCAGCACGCTCCACAGGGCGGGACCGGCCCGGTCGGGGACCCGCTCCCCGCGTGCGTGTGCCGCCCGTGCCCGCGCGGCCCGGCGCGCGTCGAGCGACCAGACCTGGCCGCAGCGGGTGAACACCAGGTACAGCGACATCAGGTGCAGCACGTTGTCGCCGCCGTCGCCCACGAAGACGCTGCGGTTCTGCAGGGAGAGCACGCCGACCATGAAGAGCACGGACGTGGTGCGGGTGCGCCAGCCCAGCGCGAGCAGCAGGCTCGCCAGCACGGCCAGCGCGTAGCACGTCTCGAACCAGAGGTCGCCGCGGAACCACAGCAGGGCGGTGAAGGCGCCGTTGTCCGAGGTCAGCTGCTGGGCCAGGTTCCAGCTCCACGGGCCGTCGGGGCCGTAGAGCTCGTGGCGGTGGGGGAACTCGCGCAGCAGGAACAGCAGCCAGGTCAGCGAGAAGCCGATGCGTATGACGGCGGTCTGGTAGGGGCCGAGGGCCGTCTCGGTGACCCTCGCGATCCCGCGCGAGACCGAGAGCGCGAGGCGGTTCACCGTACGCCTCCCCGGGTCTCGCCGGCCGGCACCGTCCACCACTGCAGCGAGCGGTAGGACGGCTTGCCTGTCGCCTTCTCGTTGCTCCACGGGGGCGGGGGCACGTTGCTGGTGCGGCTGCGGATCTGGACGCGTTCGAGGACGCCGCCCGCGCCGGCCGCGTCCCCGCGTTCCAGCCGCAGCACCGCGATACGGCGCAGGTACTGCTCGGCCAGGGTGCCGCGCAGGCCCACCGGCCGGTTGTCGGCGTCGTGGGCGGCGCCGTAGAAGTCCCAGGCGCGGCGCAGTTCGTTCTGCTGGGTGTGGCTGGGCAGCAGATTGCCCTCGATGGCCCGGCCGTCCTCGGCGGACAGGTCGTACCAGCCGGTGGTACGGGTGCCGCCGTCCGCCGTGCGGACCTCCGCGCGCACCTGGACGGCGACGTTCTGCTGGAGCGGGTTCGGCGCGAACAGCTTCCAGTTCTGCTCGAACTCCGGGTAGACCCACCCGTCGACGGCCTCGGCGTGCTCCCTGTTCACCGTGTTCGACGGCGTGACGTGCAGGAACACCATCCCGAGATGCACACACACCACGACGGCGACCACCGCGAGCACCAGCACCGCACCCACCTGATGCGGCAGGGACAAGGCAGCGACACCACCACGAGACGCCGACCCGCCGGGAGCAAGAGCGGAGGCAGGTACGGGGGCAGGAGCAGGTATGGGGTCTGGAGCGGTGCCAGGAGCAGGTACGGGGGCGGGGGCGGATATGGGAGCGGGAGCCGCGAGCGCGGCGGGCCCAGGACCGGGGCCGGGGCCGGGGCCGGGGCCAGGGCCAGGGCCAGGAGCGAAACCGGGGCCAGGGCCAGGGCCAGGAGCGAAACCGGGGCCAGGACCGGGGCCGGGGTCGGGTGCGGGGTCGGGTGCGGGACCGGTGCTGGAGTCGGAAGCCGGGACTGTGGCCGGGCCGCGACCGGGGGCAGAACCGGGGCCAGGAGTAAGGCCGAGGTCAGGAGCGGGACCGGTGTCAGGACCGGGAGTGGGAGCGGGACCGGGGCTGAGGTCGGGACAGGGGCCAGGAGCGGGGCTGGAGTCGGAAGCCGGAACTGCGGCCGGGCCGCGACCAGGACCAGGAGCGGGACCGGTGCCAGAACCAGGAACGGTGCCGGTGCCAGGACCAGGAACCGTGCCGGTGCCAGGACCAGGAACCGTGCCGGTGCCAGGACCAGGAACCGTGCCGGGGGCTGAGCGGGGAGCAGGAACCGGGACGGGCGCGGGGGCCGGCGCGTTCTCGTCCGGCCTGTCAGCGGCCCCGGCGTTCTCGTCCGGGCCGGCAGCGGACTGCGGCCCGTCAGCGGACCCGACGGAGGTCCGGGAGCCCTCGTCCGGCCGGGCGCCCGGGCGGCTGGGGGCACGTGAGGCGGTCGAGTCGTCGTCGTGCGCGTTCATCCCGCCCCGTTTCCGATCCCGGTCCGTCCTGCGGCCGCCACCCGGCCACGGGGCGCCGTACCGCCCGCGCGCACCACTTCCCGGCGCCGCACCGGAACGGTACTCAGGGCCGCCCTCCGGGCACACCCCCGGGGCGTACCGGGCGCCGCGCCGGACTGAACCGGCAGTCGTCCGGCGGCCGTCCGGCAGAGGGGGCCACCCTACGGCGGTCCGCCGCAACATGGAATCGGCCGGGCACACGGGATCAGTCGGCCGTCCGGCCGCGCCCATCCTCCCCAGCCCACCACACTTCTGACGCTCTGTCAGAAACATTTCGGCACTGGGGAGTCCAGGGCCCCGCCCCGGTGTCACACCACCTGGCCGGGCCGCCCCTCGTCGGTCACGACGGGCCGCCCCGAGGCGGCCCACACCTGCATGCCGCCGTCGACGTTCACCGCGTCGACGCCCTGCTGGACCAGGTACATCGCGACCTGCGCCGACCGCCCGCCGGAGCGGCAGATCACATGGACCCGCCCGTCCTGGGGCGCCGTCCCGGTCAGTTCGCCGTACCGGGCCACGAACTCGCTGAGGGGAATGTGCAGCGCCCCCTCGGCGTGACCCGCCCGCCACTCGTCGTCCTCGCGGACGTCCAGCAGGAAGTCGCCGTCCTCGAGGTCCTGGACCCCGACCGTGGGCACACCAGCTCCGAAATGCATGAGTCGACGCTACCCGAAGCGCACCGGAGGGTTCCGGTCCGGACCGGCACGGATCCGGACCGGATCCGGCACCCGGCCAGTCAGGGGTGACGCAGGTCACGCGGGGGCAGGCAGATCAAACGGGGAGGGCCACACGAGTCACGCGCGTCACTCCTGGCTCAGCAGCTCGGCCAGTTCCGCCTCGCGCTCCGCGACCTCCTTGCGCAGCTGCTCGGCGATCTCGTCGAGGAGGCGGTCAGGATCGTCGGGGGCCAGCCGGAGCATCCCGGCGATCGCGCCGTCCTCCAGCCCCTTGGCGACCACCGTGAGCAGCTCCTTGCGCCGGGCGAGCCATTCGAGGCGGGCGTAGAGCTCCTCGCTGCGGCTCGGCCCCTGCTCCTTGGGCTTCGGGCCCGCCGCCCACTCCGCGCCCAGCTCCCGCAGCTGGTCCTCGTCGCCGCGCGCGTAGGCGGCGTTGACCCGGGTGAGGAAGTCCTCGCGCCGCTTGCGCTCGTCGTCCTCCTGCGCCAGGTCGGGGTGGGCCTTGCGGGCCAGCTCGCGGTACAGGCGGCGGGCCTCCTCGCTGGGGCGCACCCGCTGCGGGGGCCGCACGGGCTCGTCGGTGAGCATCGCGACGGCCTCCGGGTACAGACCGTTGGAGTCCATCCAGCCGTTCAGCAGCTCCTCGACCCCGGGGATCGGCTGCAGATCGGCCCGCGCCTCCCGCGCCTTGCGCAGGTCCTCGGGGTCACCGGTGCGCGCGGCCCTGGCCTCGGCCGTCAGCGCCTTCAGCTCCTCCAGCCGGGCGTAGAGCGGTCCGAGTCTCTGCTCGTGCAGCCGGGCGAAGTTCTCGACCTCCACCCGGAAGGTCTCCACCGCGATCTCGTAGTCGATGAGCGCCTGTTCGGCGGCCCGTACGGCCCGCTCCAACCGCTCCTCGGGCCGCGCAGAGGCGCCCTCGGACGTCGCCCGGTCCGCCCCGGCGACGTCACCCTGTTCAGCTTCCGGGGTCGTCACCCGACCAGACTAGCGCCGCACGGGCCGGGCCCCGCCCACCGCCGCGACGACCGTGCCCCGGCTCCAACGCCCCCTGTCCGCCGGGCCGCCCACAACGCCGGACAGCGAGACGCAACGGCATCTCCTCGGGCACGAACGGCGCGATGACCGTCGGCGGCTGTCCCACCGGAGAAGGTCCCTGCTTCAAGCCGAACTCACCGCTGCGCACCGTCCTGGTGACACCCGGCACCCCGGCCGACCGTCAGCGGCCATGTCTTCGGCCACACCTGCGTCCCGCTGTCCGGCGTCCCGCCCGGCTCCTGGCAGGCCGACGACGCCGACGCCCACGGCATAGGGGGATACGCCTTGCGGGGCTCCCAGTTCACGGACTCCGCCGGCGCGTACGCGCCGAGCAAGATCGTGCCAGGCCTCCACCCCGGCCGCACCCGGCACCTCCACGTCAAGGCACAGGCGCCCGGCCGTCCGGCACTCACCACCCGGCCGTACTAACGGCACCGACGCCCTCTTCGACCCGGCCCTGCTGACGAACGTCCGCGGACGGCACACAACGGGTCCCATGCGTGAGATACCTCACGCTCCGGGGCCCGTTGTCCATCGGCCGAGTTGTGCGATGGCCCACATGTGCCGGCACAACGAGAAACGGGCCCCCGCCGTGACTTCCGTCACTGGCGGAGACCCGTTTCATCGGTATCTCATGGTGCGCGAGGGGGGAGTTGAACCCCCACGCCCTTGCGGGCACTGGAACCTGAATCCAGCGCGTCTGCCTATTCCGCCACCCGCGCATTGGGTGTGTCCTCCGGCTCCGTCCCCCTGGGGGGCTGGCGCCTTCCGACATGCAGAACATTAGCACGCCCCGAAGGGTGGATTCACATCGCTTTCCCAGGGCAGAAGCCCCGCCCCGGCCGCACCGCGTCCGCCCGCCGAGGCAGGCCGCCGGCCCCGGGCCGCGCCGCCCGGACGGAGTCGCTTTCCGTGTCGGAGCGCGCCCGTTCACGTATCAACCTCGTACCGGTCACGCCCGTCTGCCCAGGAGCCGGACGAGGACCACAGTCGGGTGCGGGACACTGGTCTGCGACCCCCTCTACGATCCTGGGCAGAAGTACCGAGCGACACCGGGTACGCGACAGGCGTCGACAGGGCCGACAGGGGGAACCAGCCGATTCACCGGCGCGTGGATACGATCAGTAAGCAGTACCAGGCAAGCAATACGCAGCACGACGGCACGACCCGCAGCGACGGCAACGATGGAGGAGGTGCCCCATGGGAGTCCTGAAGAAGTTCGAGCAGCGTCTCGAAGGTCTGGTCAACGGCACCTTCGCCAAGGTCTTCAAGTCCGAGGTCCAGCCCGTGGAGATCGCGGGTGCGCTCCAGCGCGAGTGCGACAACAACGCGACCATCTGGAACCGCGACCGCACCGTCGTACCCAACGACTTCATCGTGGAGCTCAGCGCGCCCGACTACGAGCGTCTGAGCCCCTACTCCGGCCAGCTCGGCGACGAGCTCGCCGGCATGGTGCGCGACTACGCGAAGCAGCAGCGCTACACCTTCATGGGGCCGATCAAGGTCCACCTGGAGAAGGCGGAGGACCTGGACACCGGCCTGTACCGGGTGCGCAGCCGTACGCTCGCCTCCACCAGCAGCCAGCAGGCGCCCCAGGCACCGTCGGCCGGCCCGGGCGGCCGCCCCGCCGCCCCGGGCGGGTACGGCTACCCGCCCGCGGCCGGCCCCTCGGCAGCGCCCCCCATGCCGTCCGCGCCGCCGCCCGGCGCCCGCCCCGGCGGCTACGGCTACCCGCCGCCCGCCGCCCAGCGGCCCGCGCCCGCCCCGGCGAGCGGCGGCCGCACCCGCTACTGGATCGAGATCAACGGCACCCGCCACCAGATCTCCCGCCCGACACTCGTGCTCGGCCGCAGCACCGAGGCCGACGTGCGGATCGACGACCCCGGCGTCTCCCGCCGGCACTGCGAGATCCGGACCGGAACGCCCTCGACGATCCAGGATCTCGGGTCCACCAACGGCATCGTGGTGGACGGGCAGCACACCACCCGCGCTACGCTCCGCGACGGCTCGCGGATCGTCGTGGGCAGCACCACCATCATTTACCGGCAAGCCGAAGGGTGAAGCGGGGGCAATGTCAGAGCTGACCCTCACGGTCATGCGGCTGGGTTTCCTGGCCGTACTGTGGCTGTTCGTGATCGTGGCCGTGCAGGTCATCCGCAGCGACCTGTTCGGTACGCGCGTCACCCAGCGGGGGGCCCGCAGGGAGACAGCCCGGCCGCAGCAGGCCGCGCGCCAGACGGCGCCGCCGCCGCAGCGCGGACAGCAGGGCGGTGGCCGCCAGCGGCGCAACGCCCCCACCAAACTCGTGGTGACCGAGGGCATCCTCACCGGCACCACCGTCGCGCTGCAGGGCCAGACCATCACCCTGGGCCGTGCGCACGACTCCACGATCGTGCTGGACGACGACTACGCCTCCAGCCGCCATGCCAGGATCTACCCGGACCGCGACGGCCAGTGGATCGTCGAGGACCTCGGATCCACCAACGGCACATACCTGGACCGGACCCGGCTGACGACCCCCACACCGATGCCGCTGGGCACGCCGATCCGCATCGGCAAGACCGTCATCGAGCTGCGGAAGTAGTACGACTAATGAGCGAGCGGAGCGAGCACGCAACGGCGGCCGGCACCCCGGGCCCCGGCGCGCTCCCGACCGGAGGGTGGGCACCGTGCGGATGTACCCGGAGCCGACGGGCGAGGTGCGCATGAGTCTGTCACTGCGCTTCGCCGCCGGATCGCACAAAGGCATGATCCGCGAGGGCAACGAGGACTCCGGTTACGCCGGTCCTCGCCTGCTCGCGATCGCCGACGGAATGGGCGGCCAGGCCGCCGGCGAGGTCGCCTCCTCCGAGGTGATCTCCACCATCGTCGCCCTCGACGACGACATCCCCGGCTCCGACATCCTCACCTCGCTCAGCACCGCCGTACAGCGCGCCAACGACCAGTTGCGCGCCATGGTCGAGGAGGACCCGCAGCTGGAGGGCATGGGCACCACGCTCACCGCCCTGCTGTGGACCGGCCAGCGACTCGGCCTGGTGCACGTCGGCGACTCGCGCGCCTACCTGCTGCGCGACGGCGTGCTGACCCAGATCACCCAGGACCACACCTGGGTGCAGCGCCTCGTCGACGAGGGGCGCATCACCGAGGAAGAGGCCAGCACCCACCCGCAGCGCGCCCTGCTCATGCGCGCCCTCGGCAGCGGCGAACACGTCGAGCCCGACCTGTCCATCCGCGAGGTGCGCGCCGGCGACCGCTACCTGATCTGCTCCGACGGCCTCAGCGGCGTCGTCTCCCACCAGACGATGGAGGAGACCCTCGCCGGCTACCAGGGCCCGCAGGAGACCGTGCAGGAGCTGATCCAGTTCGCGCTGCGCGGCGGCGGTCCCGACAACATCACCGTCATCGTCGCCGACGTCCTGGACCTGGACACCGGCGACACCCTCGCCGGACAGCTGTCCGACACCCCGGTCGTGGTCGGCGCGGTCGCCGAGAACCAGCACCACCTGCACGACAACGGCATCATGCAGACCCCCGCCGGACGCGCCTCGGGCCTCGGCCGCCAGGTGCCCGGACAGGGCGGCGGTGGCGGCGAGTTCGGCCCGCCCGGATCCGGCGACACCGACGGTTACGCCCCCGCGGCCGGCTTCGGCGACTACGGCGACGAGGACTTCGTCAAGCCCCGCAAGAGCCGCAGGTGGCTCAAGCGCTCCTTCTACAGCGTGCTCACGCTCGCCGTCCTCGGCGGCGGCCTGTACGGCGGCTACCGCTGGACGCAGACGCAGTACTTCGTCGGCGCCAACGAGGAGCACGTCGCGCTGTACCGGGGCATCAGCCAGGACCTGGCCTGGCTGAAGCTGTCGAAGCTCCACACGGACCACCCCGAGATCGAACTCAAGTACCTGCCGCCCTATCAGCAGCAGCAGGTCAAGGCGACGATCACGGAGGGCGGCCTGACCAACGCCCAGAAGAAGATCGACGAGCTGTCCGTGCAGGCCTCCGCGTGCAAGAAGGAGTCCCAGCGCCGTACCGCCGAGGACAAGAACGGCGCCAAGACGGAAGAAGGCCAGGCGGGCGGTACCACCGGCGCCAACGCCACCACGGGAACCACCCGCACCTCCTTCACGTCCAAGGCGACGCCGACGCCGAACCCGTCGACGACCACGTCCCCGTCCTCCCCGTCCACGTCCGCCACCGCGTCCACTCCCAGCCCCGGCCCCACTCTCTCGGAGGAAGAGCAGAAGGTCGTCTCGCTGTGCGGTAAGCAGTAGGCAAGCCGTGAGAGGCCCTGTCACACGATGAGCAGCACTACCAACCCGTCGACGCACCACACGTCCACGATCGGCGCAATCGGCGCGCCCAGCCGCCGCAACACCGAGCTGGTGCTGCTGGTCTTCGCCGTCGCCATCCCGGTGTTCGCCTACGCCAACGTGGGCCTGGCCATCAACAGCCAGGTGCCCGCGGGCCTGCTGAGCTACGGCCTGGGCCTCGGTCTGCTGGCCGGCGTCGCGCACCTCGTCGTCCGCAAGTTCGCCCCGTACGCGGACCCGCTGCTGCTGCCGCTGGCCACGCTGCTGAACGGGCTCGGACTGGTCGTCATCTGGCGGCTGGACCAGTCGAAACTGCTCCAGGCCATCAACCAGGCGGGAACGGCCGCGCCACGGCAGCTGCTGTACACGGCACTGGGCATCGCCCTGTTCGTGGTGGTGCTGATCTTCCTCAAGGACCACCGCGCCCTTCAGCGCTACACCTACATCTCCATGGTCGGCGCGCTGATCCTGCTGCTGCTGCCACTCGTGCCGGGCCTCGGCGCCAACATCTACGGCGCCAAGATCTGGATCTCGGTCGCCGGATTCTCCATCCAGCCCGGTGAGTTCGCCAAGATCGCGCTCGCCATCTTCTTCGCCGGCTACCTCATGGTGAAGCGGGACGCGCTCGCCCTGGCAAGCCGCCGCTTCATGGGCCTGTACCTGCCCCGCGGCCGCGACCTCGGACCCATCCTGGTCGTCTGGGTGATCTCGATCCTCATCCTGGTCTTCGAGACCGACCTCGGCACCTCGCTGCTGTTCTTCGGCATGTTCGTCGTCATGCTGTACGTCGCCACCGAGCGGACCAGCTGGATCGTCTTCGGTCTGCTGATGTCCGCCGTCGGCGCCGTCGGCGTGGCCAGCTTCGAAACGCACGTCCAGCAGCGCGTCCAGGCCTGGCTCGACCCGATGAAGGAGTACAAGCTCAGCCAGGCGGGCGTCTCCGGCCACTCCGAGCAGTCGATGGAAGCGCTCTGGGCGTTCGGCTCCGGCGGCACCCTCGGCTCCGGCCTCGGCCAGGGCCACTCCGACCTCATCAAGTTCGCCGCCAACTCCGACTTCATCCTCGCCACCTTCGGCGAGGAGCTGGGCCTGGCCGGCCTCATGGCCATCCTGCTGGTCTACGCCCTGATCGTGGAACGCGGCGTGCGCACCGCGCTGGCCGCCCGCGACCCCTTCGGCAAGCTGCTCGCCATCGGCCTGTCCGGCGCCTTCGCGCTCCAGGTCTTCGTCGTGGCCGGCGGTGTGATGGGCCTCATCCCGCTCACCGGTATGACGATGCCGTTCCTGGCGTACGGCGGTTCCTCCGTGATCGCCAACTGGGCCCTGATCGGCATCCTGATCCGGATCAGCGACACCGCCCGCAGACCCGCGCCCGCGCCCGCCTCCAACCCCGACGCCGAGATGACCCAGGTGGTCCGCCCGTGAACAAGCCCTTGCGCCGAATCGCGATCTTCTGCGGCCTCCTCGTCCTCACGCTGCTCGTCCGCGACAACTGGATCCAGTACGTCAAGGCCGACACCCTCAAGGACGACAAGCACAACCGCCGCGTCACCATCGCGCGTTACGCCACCCCGCGCGGCGACATCATCGTCGGCGGCAACCCGATCACCGGGTCGGTCGAGACCAAGAGCAACGGACTCAACGACCTCAAGTACAAGCGCACGTACAAGGACGGCCCGATGTGGGCGCCCGTGACCGGGTTCACCTCCCAGGCCTACGGCGCCACCCAGCTGGAGAGCATCGAGGACGGCATCCTCACCGGAAACGACGACCGGCTGTTCTTCCGCAACACCCTGGACATGATCACGGGCAAGCCCAAGCAGGGCGGCAACGTGGTCACCACGCTCAACGAGGCCGCGCAGAAGGCGGCCTTCAACGGCCTGAAGAAGGTCGGCGGCAAGGGCGCGGCGGTGGCCCTGGACCCCTCCACGGGCAAGATCCTCGCCCTGGCGTCCTACCCGTCCTACGACCCGTCGTCGTTCGCCGGCACCTCCGACACGGACGCCAAGGCCTGGAACAAGCTCCAGAAGCAGTCCGACCCCAACGACCCGATGCTGAACCGGGCACTGCGCGAGACCTACCCGCCGGGCTCCACCTTCAAGGTGGTCACCGCGGCCGCCGCGCTGGAGAACGGGCTGTACAAGTCGGCGGACGAAGCCACCGACTCGCCGCTGCCGTGGACCATGCCCGGCACCACCACCGTGCTGCCGAACGAGGGCAACATCCCCTGTAAGGACGCCACCATGCGCGAGGCGCTGCGGTGGTCCTGCAACACCGTCTTCGGCAAGATCGGCGCGGACCTCGGCAACGACAAGATGCTCGAGGAGGCGAAGAAGTTCGGCTTCGACAGCGAGCAGTTCACGCCGGTGCGCGCCAACGCCTCGGTGTTCTCCAACGACATGAACAAGTCGCAGACCGCGCTGTCCTCCATCGGCCAGTTCAACACCGCCGCCACCCCGCTCCAGATGGCCATGGTCGCCTCCGCCGTCGCCAACGACGGCAAGCTGATGAAGCCGTACATGGTCGACAAGCTCCAGTCTCCCGGCGTGGACACCCTGGAGCAGACCCAGCCGCAGGAGCTGAGCCGGCCGCTCAGCTCGCAGAACGCCCAGATCCTGCAGTCGATGATGGAGACCGTCGTCAAGGACGGCACGGGCAAGAACGCGCAGATCAACAACGTCACGGTGGGCGGCAAGACCGGTACCGCCCAGCACGGCGTCGACAACAGCGAGAAGCCCTACGCCTGGTTCATCTCCTACGCCAAGCTCGCCGACGGCAGCTCGCCGGTCGCCGTGGCGGTGGTGGTCGAGGACAACAACGCCAACCGCGACGACATCTCCGGTGGCGGCCTCGCGGCGCCCATCGCGAAGAACGTCATGGAGGCGGTCATCAACTCCAGGCAGTGAGTCCTGTCACGCCCCCCTCACATCGGTGCACGTTGCGATACCGGTCCTGTATCGGGTGACGGGCTTGGCCAGGTCACACAGAGCGAGCCGGGTACGGTAGGCCCGGACAGCAGCCTCCGGCGGCACAAGCGGTGCCGGTCGGGACCGACGGAGAGGGCTGGTAGGTAGCTATGGAAGAGCCGCGTCGCCTCGGCGGCCGGTACGAGCTGGGCCATGTGCTCGGCCGTGGTGGCATGGCGGAGGTGTACCTCGCACATGACACCCGGCTGGGACGCACCGTGGCGGTGAAGACGCTGCGCGCCGACCTGGCGCGCGACCCTTCCTTCCAGGCCCGGTTCCGCCGGGAGGCCCAGTCGGCCGCCTCGCTCAACCATCCCGCGATCGTCGCGGTCTACGACACGGGCGAGGACTACATCGACGGGGTCTCGATCCCGTACATCGTGATGGAGTACGTCGACGGCTCCACGCTCCGTGAACTGCTGCACAGCGGCCGCAAGCTGCTGCCCGAGCGGTCCATGGAGATGACCATCGGCATCCTCCAGGGCCTGGAGTACGCCCACCGCAGCGGCATCGTCCACCGCGACATCAAGCCGGCCAACGTCATGCTGACCCGCAACGGCCAGGTCAAGGTCATGGACTTCGGCATCGCCCGCGCCATGGGTGACTCCGGCATGACCATGACCCAGACCGCGGCCGTCATCGGCACCGCCCAGTACCTGTCTCCCGAGCAGGCCAAAGGCGAGCAGGTCGACGCGCGCTCGGACCTGTACTCGACGGGTTGCCTGCTCTACGAGCTGCTGACGGTCCGCCCGCCCTTCGTGGGCGACTCCCCGGTCGCGGTGGCCTACCAGCACGTCCGCGAGGAGGCGCAGCCGCCGAGCGTCTTCGACCCGGAGATCACGCCCGAGATGGACGCGATCGTGATGCGGGCGCTGGTCAAGGACCCCGACTACCGCTACCAGTCCGCCGACGAGATGCGCGCCGACATCGAGGCCTGCCTCGACGGCCAGCCGGTCGCGGCCACGGCGGCCATGGGCTCCGTCGGCTACGGCGCCTATCCCGACGACCAGCCGACCACCGCGCTGCGCCCCGACGCCGGCCCCGCGGCCGCGACGACGATGCTGCCGCCCATGAATCCGGACGACGGCGGCTTCGGCTACGACGACCGCCCCGACCGGCGCCGTCAGAAGAAGTCCAACACCTCGACGATCCTGCTGATCGTCGCCGGCCTTCTGGTCCTCGTCGGCGCGATCTTCATCGGCATGTACGCCTTCGGCGGGAAGGGCGCCAACAACGACACGGTGCCCGTGCCCAACTTCGTCGGCCAAACGAAGGTCGCCGCCGAGAAAATGGCCCTGAACGGCAGCGTCGAAGTGGCCTTCACCCAGGACACCTGCGAGGACCAGCCCAAGGGCAAGGTCTGCTCACAGGACCCCAAGGACGGCGAGGTCAAGAAGGGCGACACGGTCAACCTGGTGCTGTCCACCGGGGCGCCGAAGGTGACGGTTCCCGATGTCCGCGGCGTGACCTTCGAGAAGGCGCAGTCCCAACTGAAGGACAGGGGCTTCGCGGTCGAGAAGAAGACCCAGGAGTCCGACCAGACCCCCGACGTGGTCATCAGCCAGGACCCCGAGGGCGACACGGAGCTGGAGAAGGGCTCCACCATCACCCTCACGGTCGCCAAGCCGGTAGCGAAGTCGACGGTCCCTGATGTCACCAACGCGACCTGCGACGATGCCCTGGCCCGGATGCGGGAGAACAACCTCCAGGGCGAGTGCGTCGAAAGCCCCGTGAACGACCCCAATCAGGACAACAAGGTCATTTCAACCGTTCCGGGCCCCAACCAGTCGGTCGACAAGAACTCCAAGGTGACCATCAACATCGGCAAGCTCCAGCAGCAGAAGACACGGGTGCCGAAGGTTCAGGGCATGCGTCTGGGGGATGCCAAGCAGGTTCTGGCGCAGAACGGCTTCACCAACATCCAGTTCGCCGAGGGAAGCAGCCAGGACGACAACGCGTTTGTCGTCAGGCAGGACCCGAACGAGGGCCAAGAGGTCGACGACCCCAACACGCCGATCACGCTGACGACCTTCGGCGGCGGTGGCAACAACGGGAACGGCAACGGCGGCTTCTTCGGCGGCTGACCCCGCCCCTGACGCTCAGAGCCCCGGTTCCCCTCGCAGGAGGGGAACCGGGGCTCCGTCGTACCGATCACCTCACCGCAGTTCCGTCGGCGGAGTCCGCTTGGCATCCACCTTTTCCGTGCGGACCAGTTCGCCCCAGACCACGTAGCGGTAGCGCGAGGTGTACACCGGTGTGCAGGTCGTCAGGGTGATGTAGTGGCCGGGCTTCTTGACGCCCGACTCCTCGGGGACCGAGGACAGGACCTGGACGTTGTACTTCGACGTCTCGGGGAGGATGTCGTAGACCTTGTAGACGTACCACGTGTCCTTGGTCTCGAAGACGACCGGATCGCCCACCCGCACCTTGTCGATGTTGTGGAACTTCGCGCCGTGACCGTCCCGGTGGGCGGCGAGGGTGAAGTTGCCGGACTTGCCGGACGTCGGCAGGGTCGCCTTGGCGGGGTCCACGTAGTAACCGGCCACGCCGTCGTTCAGCACCTCGGCCGACGTGCCCTTCCTGATCAGGACCTCGCCGTTGTGCATGGACGGCACGTGCAGGAAGCCGATGCCGTCCTTGGTGTCCAGCGCTCCGGGGCCACCCTCCACGGACTGGGCCCACTCGTCGCGGACCTTGCCGCCCTCCTGGCCGGCCTTGCGGTCCGCCAGGACGTTCGTCCACCACAGGGAGTAGACGACGAACAGGCCGAGGACCAGACCCGCCGTGATGAGGAGTTCACCGAAGACGCTGACGGCGAGGGCCAGCGGGCCGGTACCCCGGCGGCGCCGCGCCCGGCCGGGGCCCGACGCGTCACCGTGCCCTTCGCGGCCGTCGGTGTGCCCTGCCGTGTCGTCCGTGGTCGCTGCCACTGTTCTTCCGCCCTTTAACTGACGAGCGCATCCGGCTTGCCCTTGCTGCGCGGCCGTTCCTCGACCATCTTGCCCCAGACGATCATCCGGTACTTGCTGGTGAACTCCGGTGTGCAGGTGGTCAGCGTGATGTAGCGGCCGGGCCCGGTGAAGCCCGATCCCTTCGGGACGGGATCGAGGACACTGATGTTGGCCGGCGAGGTCACCGGCAGAATCGACGCCATCTTGTAGACGAAGTACGTGTCCTGCGTCTCCACGACGATCGCGTCGCCCGGCGAGAGCTTGTTGATGTAGCGGAACGGCTCACCGTGCGTGTTGCGGTGGCCCGCGAGCCCGAAGTTGCCCGACTTCGCGTCCGGCATCGCCGTGTTGAGGTCGCCCTGCCCGTAGTGCCCGACCATGCCCTTGTCCAGCACCTTCGGCTTGCTGGTGCCCTCCGCGATGGGCACCACCACGTCCAGCTTCGGGATGTGCAGGAGGGCGAATCCCTGCCCCGGCTCGAACGTCCCGGGGTTGCGCTTGCCGCTCGCCCAGTCGTCCTGCAACTGGTGCGCCTCACTGCCCGCCTGCGCGTGCGCCCGGACGTTCGTCCACCACAACTGGTAGGTGACGAAGAGCAGCATCACCACACCGGTGGTGATGAACATCTCGCCGATGACCCGGCTGGCGATCACGGCCGGGCTCGCCCGGCGTGCCCGCGCCTGCCGGCGCGCCTCCACGCGGGACAGCGGCGCGGACGCCCGGTCGGCCGGGCCGTCCTCCTCCGAGGGCGCGCCCGCCTCGGCCCCAGCACGGCCGTGACGGCGCCTGGCGGCCTTTCTGCGGGCCGCGCGCCCACCCGGTGGGGGTGCGGGGGCCCGCACGGCGGAAGACGCGTCAGGCGGCGGATCCGGGATCCGCAGCGCCATCGTCTCGTCGTCGACGGGGGGCAGATGGGCCGTCGCGTCACCCGCGGGCCCGTACGGCACCCCCGCAGCGCTCTGCTGAGGCTCCGCGTGCTGCTGGGGCGCGCTCTGCTGGGGCGCCGCCCCGGGAGAGCCGTAGGACGCCGCGTAGGGGTCCTGGGGCGTGCCCTGCGCCCCGCCGCCGTACCACTCCTCGAACGCGTCCGGCCCCCCGTACGACTGCTGCCCGTACGAGGTGTCCGTCTCGCGCTCGGGGCGCAGCGCGGTCACGCCGTGGCCCTGCCCACCACCGGGGCGAGCCCCGCCGACCTCGCCACGGCCTCCTTGTCGCCGCACTCCGCCAGCCAGTTGGCCAGCATCCGGTGCCCGTGCTCGGTCAGCACCGACTCGGGATGGAACTGCACGCCCTCGACGGGAAGTTCACGGTGCCGCAGGCCCATGATGATGCCGTCGTGCGTGCGCGCCGTGACCACCAACTCGTCGGGCACGGTCGCCGGCTCGGCGGCCAGGGAGTGGTAGCGGGTCGCCGTGAAGGGGGAGGGCAGGCCCGCGAAGACGCCCGTGCCCTCGTGCTCCACCAGCGAGGTCTTGCCGTGCAGCAGCTCGGGCGCGCGGTCCACCACGCCGCCGTAGGCCACCTGCATCGACTGCATGCCCAGGCACACGCCGAAGACGGGAACGCCGGTCGCGGCGCAGTGCCGGACCATCTCCACGCAGATGCCGGCCTGCTCGGGCGTGCCCGGCCCCGGCGAGAGCAGCACGCCGTCGAAGCCGTCCTGCGCGTGCGCCGTCGACACCTCGTCGTTGCGCAGCACCTCGCACTCGGCCCCCAGCTGGTACAGGTACTGGACCAGGTTGAAGACGAAGCTGTCGTAGTTGTCGACGACGAGAATCCGCGCACTCACTGGTTGTCCACCGTCACATCGTTGAAGGGAAGCAGCGGTTCGGCCCACGGGAAGACGTACTGGAACAGGGCGTAGACCACGGCCAGGACCAGCACCAGTGAGATCAGCGCCTTCACCCACGCGTTCCCCGGCAGATGCCGCCAGATCCAGCCGTACATGCCGTCCCTTCCGTCTCCCACGGCACCAGATTCACGCCGTGCGCCACCAGACTAACGGCGCGGCGCCCGAGGTTTCCCGGCCTCCGCCAGCTGTGCGAAAACCGCGTGCGACCGGACGTACGTGGCACAGCGTCGATCACCTCAACGATCGCGGACACGGTTTTGTACGGCCCTTTGTCGATCCGATACGCGAATCAGGCCGTTCCGATCACCAGTACGGGGCCGGGGCGCCCGCACCGGGGTGCCGGCGCCCTGGCGTCCGTGCCTACTTCACGGGCTGCGCGTGGTGCAGGTCCACCGTGCCGGAGTAGCCGGGCAGCGTCACCGTTCCGTCGTCGGTGACCTTCCAGCCGAGGCCGTAGACGTTGACGTACACCATGTAGTTCTGGATCGCCGGGGAGCCCGCGAGCGCCTTCTGGAGCTTCCCCGGATCACCGACCGCCGTGATCTTGTACGGCGGCGAGTAGACGCGGCCCTGGAGGATCAGCGTGTTGCCCACGCAGCGCACCGCGCTGGTGGAGATCAGCCGCTGGTCCATCACCTTGATGCCCTGGGCGCCGCCCTTCCACAGCGCGTTGACCACGGCCTGAAGGTCCTGCTGGTGGATCACCAGGTAGTCGGGCTGCGGCTCGGGGTAGCCGGGGAGCTTCGCGGTGGCGTCGGGCGGGGCGTCGTCGAGCGTGACCGTGATCGCCTTGCCCGTGAGCTTCTGGGTGCCCGCGCTCTTCTCCAGGCCGGTCAGCCTGCCGTCCTGGGGCTTGCCGCCGTCGTCGCGCGCGGCGAGGGACTCGATGTCGGCGCGCAGGGCGGCGTTGGACTCGTCCAGCTCCTTGTTCTTCCGGCTGCGCTCCTGGACGAGGTCGGACAGCTTCAGAAGGGACGCGTCCGTGCGGATGTTGGTGCCCTTGGCCGTGTTGAAACTGGTGAAGAAGATCAACCCGGCGAGTGCGAAGACGGCCACGGTCATGATCCGCACGGGCCTCGGGCGGCGCGTGCGGTCCGGGCCGGCACCCGTCCCCGGGAAGTCGGCAGAATTGCTCAACGTACCCTTATCTCCTTCGGCGCCGCGGAAGCACTACGCTAACGGACGTCCGGGGGAGTGCTCAGTGTGCCCTTGTACGCTGCTCCGGAGCCAGCCCAGTTCCCTGCGCGGCCACCAGCGCATCGACAGGAGAGACCCTCGTGCCGAAGTCACGTATCCGCAAGAAGGCCGACTACACGCCACCGCCGGCCAAGCAGGCCACGAGTATCAAGCTCGAGGGCCGCGGCTGGGTGGCGCCCGTCATGCTGGCGCTCTTCCTCATCGGCCTGGCCTGGATCGTCGTCTTCTATGTGACCGACGGCTCCCTGCCCATCCACGCCCTGGGCAACGTGAACATCGTCGTGGGCTTCGGCTTCATCGCGGCCGGATTCGCCGTCTCCACGCAGTGGAAGTGACGTCGGCCTCCCGGTGAACACAGCTCTGCCCACGGGTATCCGCTGAGTTATCCACAGGCCGGAGGAATTTCCACATGCGGCCTGGGGAAAACGCTGATGATCTGTGGATAACCAGTGCGCCGTTGACACCGGTACGACTGTCACAGCGCTCATCCAAAGTACGCACGCCCCCTGCCTGACCTGCGACAACACAAGTCGATGGCAGGGGGCACACGTGTTCCCGCACGCTATGCACAAGATCGGACACCAACTGTGGACAACAGGCGCTCTCAGGTGAGCTGAACCGTTCTGAGCAGCGTCAACACGACGACGACCACCAGCACCAGCGCACAGGTGCCGTACTGCACCAGGTCCCGTCGCTCACGCGGGGCGTGCACCATCGCGTACCCCACCACCACACCGGCGACCAGACCGCCGATGTGCGCCTGCCAGGCGATGCCGCTCCAGCTGAAGGTGAAGATCAGGTTGATCACCAGCAGGACGATGATCGGCCGCATGTCGTAGTTGAGCCGGCGCATCAGCACCGCGGTGGCGCCGAACAGTCCGAAGATGGCGCCCGAGGCGCCGAGCGTGGCCTGACTGGGCGAGGCCAGCAGGTACGTCAGCGCTCCGCCCGCGAGCCCGGAGACGAAGTAGAGCGACAGATAGCGCAGCCTGCCCAGGGCCGCCTCCAGGGGGCCGCCCAGCCACCACAGGCTCAGCATGTTGAAGCCGATGTGCCAGATCTCCTGGTGCGTGAACATCGAGGTCACCAGGCGGTACCACTCGCCGTCCGCGACACCCGCGGTGGGGGTGAAGGGAGCCGGCGGCCAGGCACCGATCAGGACCAGGTCGCCCAGGAGCGACGAGTCGGCGCTGACCGCGATGAACACCGCGATGTTGATCCCGATGAGGATCTTGGTGAGCAGGCGGGGGTCGGCTGTCATGGTGCCGCCGGCCAGCGTGCGGGGCCGCGACGCCGCGGGCGGGTGGCCGGTGCCGGAGCCGCCGCGGACGCAGTCCGGGCACTGGAAGCCCACCGAGGCGTCGACCATGCACTCGGGACAGATCGCCCGGTCGCAGCGGGCGCAGCGGATACCGGTCTCGCGGCCCGGATGGCGATAGCAGGTGGGCAGGCGGTGGGCATCCGGCGGGCCGTGGTCCGCCGGGTCCTGGCCCGCCGGGCCCTGCGGGCTGCCTGGTGCCTGGTCCATGGGGTTCCCCTCGATTCGTCCTGCGCGGAGCACGGCTGCGGCTGCTCGCTGGCAATGCACCGCCCCGCCCATCCTTACGGACAAGCGGGGCGTTTGGTTCCCTGGGGGAGGTGTCGGGACGGGCCCTTCACTCAGCCTTCGCGGGTCTCGACGACGACCGACTCGATGACGACGTCGTTGAGCGGGCGGTCGGTGCGCGGGTTGGTCTGCGCGGTCGCGATGGAGTCCACGACCTTCTGGCTGGCCGCGCCGGTGACCTCGCCGAAGATGGTGTGCTTGCGGTTCAGCCAGGACGTCGGGGCGACGGTGATGAAGAACTGCGAGCCGTTGGTGCCCGGGCCCGCGTTGGCCATCGCCAGCAGGTAGGGCTTGTCGAAGGAGAGGTCCGGGTGGAACTCGTCCTTGAACTGGTAGCCGGGACCGCCGGTGCCGTTGCCCAGCGGGTCACCGCCCTGGATCATGAAACCGCTGATCACCCGGTGGAAGACCGTGCCGTCGTAGAGCTTCGCCGAGGACTTCTCTCCGGTGGCGGGGTGGGTCCACTCGCGCTCGCCCTGGGCGAGTTCGACAAAGTTCCGGACCGTCTCGGGAGCGTGGTTCGGCAGGAGCCGGACCTCGATGTCGCCGTGGTTGGTCTTCAGGGTGGCGTAGAGCTGCTCAGCCACGATCTGCCTTCCGTTGTCTTCCTGTGACTCCCCGATCCTCGCACGGCCCGCGCCGTGCGTCGCCCAGCGGTCGCTTCCCGGGGGAGATCCGCCGGATTCGGTTGCGGAAAACCGGGCGAGTCCTCCCGGACGGGAGCGCGGCACGGCGATCCGTGGCATTGTCGACGACAAGCTCCTGTTGCTCCGTATTCATCCCCTATCGCACGTGATCGTCTCCCGGCGGACTCCCGATCGGCAGGGCCACCGCGGTGACCGCGGTCGTCACCCGTGACCCGGATGCCCGTTCGCACATGCCGCCGGGCCCGTTGGCAGGCATGATCCGTAAAAGGGTGGAAAGTCGAATTACCGTACGCCACCGAGGAGGAGGAACCCGTGACCCGCATCGACAGCGTGCGCGCCGCGACCGGCTCGGCGAGGGACAGCGTGCTGCACGCCGCGGAAGTGGTGGCGCCCTACGCCGACACGGCCAGGGAAAGGGCCGCGCACTACGCACACGAGGCACGCGTACGGCTCGCGCCGAAGGTGACGCTGGCCGCCGACCAGGCCCGCGTCCAGTACGGCGCCCATGTCGCACCCCGGCTGGAGCAAGCCCGTACGCAGGCCATGGCCCATGTGCCGCCCAAGGTCGACCAGGCCGCCCAGGAGGCCGCCGAGCGGACGCGCCGGGCCGCGCGGCAGGCCGCCGAGTACTCCCGGCCGCGGATCGAGCAGGCGATGGCCGTGGCGGGGCCGGTCGCGGACGAGGCCGCCGCGCGCGGTGCCGCCGCGCTGGTGGCGCTGCGCGGTCAGGTCCCGGCCCGGAAGATCCAGAAGCTGGCCCGCACACAGCAGCGGCGGGCGCGGGCCGGGCGCGTCGTGAAGCTGCTCGCGCTGGCGGGCACGCTCGCCGGCGGTGCCTTCGCCGCCTGGAAGTGGTGGGACAAGCAGGCCAACCCCGACTGGCTGGTGGAACCGCCGGCCGCGACCGAGGTACCCGATTCGGGCCGGCTGACGTCCGTGGACGGCACCGGCCAGTCCGTGCTGGACCCCGAGGTCCAGGCGAAGGAGGCCGAGGAAGCGGCGGACCGCGACGAACAGGGCTGACCGCCGGCGACGGAAGAGCCCGCCCGACCGCTGTTTCCACAGGTCAGGCGGGCTTTTGTCGCGTGCACGTGGTTCCCGGTCCGCGAGCGGGTAGGTTGAGGTTGCCTGAGGCACCAACAGGGATCGAAGGGGGACCATGCTCGACGGAATCACGGCACCCATGGCCATCGGCGTCATGGTGGCGTTGGCAGTCGTCGGCGACCGTGCCTCGAAAAAGCGCAAGAAGGCTTTCTGGGAGCGCTATGGGTCCTTCGAAGGGTTCCGGAGCCAGGTCGACGAGGAGAAGATCCAGCGGGTGCGCAGGGAACAGGGCGATGTCGTCGCCATCAAGGTGGTACGGCAGACCTACCCGTACGTCCCGCTCCTCCTCGCGAAGCGCTACGTGGAGGAACTCCCGGCGTAGCCGAGGGACCCCTGCCCGGAGGTGTCGGGGCGCGCTCCGAAGGCGGACGGACAAACGCGCACACGCCGACGGCCTGCCCGGGCGCACCGCGTGCGGCACGAAAAACGCCCCCTGACACTGCGTCTCCGCAGGTCAGAGGGCATTTCACCGGTGGAGCCTAGGGGAGTCGAACCCCTGACATCTGCCATGCAAAGACAGCGCTCTACCAACTGAGCTAAGGCCCCGGACGACAGCATCCGGCCGGAAGATCCGCTCACCGGTCGGTGCCGCAGACCAGAGTACCGGGTGACCCCCCGGATCTCGCAAAAAGATGGGGGCTCCCCGCGGCCGACCACTCTCCGTAAGATGCTCCGCGTGGTTCGCTACAGCGAACCGCAGTACTTGGGGCAGCGATGGGGAGACGCAATGGACGCCGCACAGCAGGAAGCCACCGCAAGAGCGCGGGAACTGCAGCGGAACTGGTACGGGGAGCCGTTGGGGGCGCTCTTCCGCAAGCTCATAGACGACCTCGGGCTCAACCAGGCCCGACTGGCGGGGGTACTGGGACTGTCCGCCCCGATGCTGTCGCAGCTGATGAGCGGCCAGCGCGCGAAGATCGGCAACCCTGCGGTGGTCCAGCGGGTGCAGCTGCTCCAGGACCTGGCGGGCCAGGTGGCGGACGGCAGCGTCAGCGCGGCCGAGGCGACCGAGCGCATGGAGGAGATCAAGCGGTCGCAGGGCGGCTCGGTGCTCAACAACACCACGCAGACGACGAGCACTTCAGGGGCGCCGACGGTCAAGCGGGTGGTCCGCGAGATCCAGTCGCTGCTCCGCTCGGTCGCGGCGGCCGGTGACATCATCGATGCCGCGAACACCCTCGCCCCGACCCACCCCGAACTGGCGGAATTCCTCCGGGTGTACGGCGCCGGCCGCACCTCGGACGCGGTCACGCACTACCAGTCCCACCAGAACTGACGCCGCGGGGGTCATATCGCGCGTCGAGGGGGATGCGAGGGGGGCAACCGCAGGGGGAGGAGCGACGCACAGCCATGGGTGAGGTCTTCGCCGGCCGGTACGAGCTGGCCGACCCGGTCGGACGCGGGGGAGTCGGCGCGGTCTGGCGGGCCTGGGACCACCGCCGTCGCCGGTACGTGGCCGCCAAGGTCCTCCAGCAGCGCGACGCGCACTCGCTGCTGCGCTTCGTGCGGGAGCAGGCGCTGCGGATCGATCACCCCCATGTGCTCGCACCGGCCAGCTGGGCCGCCGACGACGACAAGGTCCTGTTCACGATGGATCTGGTGGCCGGCGGCTCGCTCGTCCACCTGGTCGGGGACTACGGCCCGCTGCCCCCGGCGTTCGTCCGCGCCCTGCTCGACCAGTTGCTCTCCGGCCTCGCCGCGGTGCACGCGGAAGGTGTCGTGCACCGCGACATCAAGCCCGCGAACATCCTGCTGGAGGCCACCGGGACCGGCCGGCCCAGGCTGCGGCTGTCGGACTTCGGCATCGCGATGCGGCTGGGCGAACCGCGGCTGACGGAGACCAACCTGGTGGTGGGGACACCGGGTTACCTCGCTCCCGAGCAGATGATGGGCGCCGAACCGGACTTCCCCGCCGACCTGTTCGCTACCGGTCTGGTCGCCCTCTATCTGCTCCAGGGCGCCAAGCCGGACGCCAGGGCACTCGTGGAGTACTTCGCGGAGCACGGAACTCCCGGTGCGCCCCAGGGTGTTCCCGAGCCGCTGTGGCAGGTCGTGGCCACTCTGCTGCAACCCGATCCGCAGGCCAGGTTCCGCACCGCGACGGGTGCGCGCAAGGCCCTCGCCGCGTGCGCCGAGCTGCTGCCGGAGCCGGGCCCCGACGACGAGCTGATCGAGATCTTCGACCAACTCGGCCCGCTGCCACCGGGGTTCGGGCCCGAGGGACCGCTCACCCGGAGCCCTGGGGTGACGGTCGGGCGTACGGCCGCGTCCGCCTCCGCCTCCTCCGGTTCGGCCACCGGGTCTGTGGTTCCCGATACCGGGGCCGGTACCGCCGCTTCCGGTACCGGCTCCGTGGCTTCGGGTTCTGGTACCGCTTCCGGTACCGGGGGTGTGCCGGACCCGCGCCTCGATCCACGGGAGGGGACCGGGTCGGCTCCGAGGACGGACGGCAGCGGCTCGTCGACCGGACCACCCCAGCCCTCCACCATGTCCGACACGGGCAGCTTCCACCTGCCGCCGCCCCGGACCGCCGCCCCGGAGCGGGACGTCCCACGGCACCGGGCCGCTCCCCCACAGGCTGTTCCACCCCCCACCGCGCCCCCGCAAGCCGTCCCCCGGGCACCGGCAGCCCCGCCCTCCGGCGACGTGCCGCTCGAACCCGCGGTCCGGCCCGCGACCCAACCCCCGGTCCAGCCTCCGCTCCAGCCCGCGGTCCAACCCGCGGCCCAGCCCGTGGTCCACGTCTCCCCTCACGACCCCACCCATGTGCTGTCCTCCCCCGATCCACGGCAGCGTGCTGATGTCTCTACTGCTTCGTACACCGCCCAGTCCCCGCAGGTTCCCGTTCCAGGGCGGGGAATCTCACGCCACCGCGCCGGGCGCCCGCGCCGCCCGGGCCCACCCGCGACAGTGGCGGTCCCGCTCCTGCTCCTCGCGCTGGCCTGCTACGCAGTCGGCTTCTGGGCACTGAGCCGTCTGTGAGACCCCGCCGGGCCGATCCCGGCCGGGTCCCGGTCCCCCTATTCCCTCCCGCCCCTCCCCTCACTTTCCAGTCCCTCCCACCCCTCCCGTCCCTCCCGCCGCCCTACCGGGCTTCGGCCCTGCGCCGGGCAAGCACGGTCCACACCCCGAGGACGGCCAGCACGACCGTTCCCGCGCCGATCCCGCCGACGGCGAGCGCCCGGAGTGCCGCGGAGCCGTCCGCCGCCCCGGCCGGGGTCGCAGCGGCCCGGTCGTGGGCGGTGACCTCGAAGATCCGGCCGGGCTCGGACCGGCCCGCGTAGTCCGGCCCCGGCTGTGCCGTGCCGTCCACCCGCACACGCAGGATCAGTCCGTAGGGCCCCTCGCCGAAGGAGTCGGCGGTCTGGGCGGCGAGGTGCACGACCAGGTAGTGGAGGCCGGCGAACCGCATCCCCTTGACCTGGTCGGCGAAGCCGTGACGGTTGGCGTGGTCGACGGGCGGCAGGGGAGCGAGGGTGGCGGACGTCTGCCGGCCGGTGTATCCGGCGTACGCCTCCTCGACGTATCCGCGTCCCGGGTTGTAGAGCGACAGGGTCAGCGCTCCGCTCACGTAGCCGCTGCCACCGCTGGAACTGCCCAGCTCGACGATGGCGTTCGGCTGCTGTCCCCAGTCGACCGGGACCTTGTAGAAGAGCGTCTGGCCGGGCCGGATCCGGGTCCGCCACACGCCTTGCCCGACCGTGCTCGCCGCGGCGAACCCGGCGCCGCCGGCCCGTTCGACCGCCTGGCCGGTGACCGGTTCGGGCGAGGCGGAGTTCCAGGCCTCGGGCGCGCTGGTGGCCCCGGTGCGTTTCAGCGGCGGTTCCGAGAAGGCGGCGAGCTCCAGGGGCCAGGCGTCGGACGAGGATCCCTTGGCGCCGACGCGTTCGACGAGCACGTAGTACGCCCCGGCGCCCTGGCACAGGCTGCGCCCGGAGGGGACCTCGCGCGCGCCCCACGCGGCGATGGGGTGCGGACTGCGGCTCGGGCCGAAGCGAACAGCCTGCGAGGAGCAGGGGGTGCCCTGGGCGCTCTGCACCGAGATCCTGAGGCCGTCGGTGGCGGCGACCGTGGTGCCGGGTCCGGGCACCGCCGTGACGGAGACGTAGGCGGTGGAGGTGGCGTCCAGGTCGAGGCGGTAGTAGAGCTTGCCGCTGCCCGGCAGGGAACTCCTGTAGGTGTGGCCGGGCTCGAGGCGTGCGGCGTCCGTGGTGCTCGCGGCTCCGGTGACGGACCGGGCGCCTTCGGTGAAGGCGTACGGGTCCGGTTCACCGGCCGCGAACGCGCGCGGGCCGGGGACGGCCGCCGCGAGGCACAGCGCCGCCGCGGCCGCGCCCAGGCGCCCGGCGAGCTTGTGCGAGGGATGCCGGTCGCGCCGGAGGCGCCCTGTCCTCGCCTGCCGTCCCGCCCCACGCCGTACCATGCCGCGCCACCCCTCGCGTTCCATCGCTCCGGACGTCGCCCATCCTGCCCCGAGGGCCGCTACGCCATCCGCGCATTCCCCAGGCACGTGCGCAACACCGGCCTCAGGAGCGACGCCTACCCCACCTTCCGCGACCCCGCAACACGGGGCCCGGCCCCGCAGCCCGGCCGGTTCGGGGGACCACAACACAAAACCCCGACCGCTACGGCGGTCGGGGCCTGCTCAGTTCGGGAATCAGTGCTCACGAACCCGTGGGCACGGAGTCAGTCGCCTCCGTCCACAGATCCTGCTCGGCGCGATCCGCCTGGATCTGGCGGTACACGAGGAGCCCGCCGATGGCGGCCAGTGCGACCAGGAGAAGCTTCTTCACCGCGCGACCTCGTCTTTCCTTGACGTAGGGGACCTCTGGCGCCCGACTATACACACCGGCCGATACCGATCGGTGACCTGCGTCGGCTGTCAACTGCCGTGCGCGTGAGCGCAATAGACGCGGACGAAACCGCTCTCGACCGGAGGGTGATCGCATCCGCACGGACGGTGACTTTGGCCACCCTCCTCCCGGCTTCACACCTTTTCACCGCTCATGAGCCCATCCGAGTGGTGTTCATCCGAAGATCGCTGCGCCACGGGCGTCGGTCCCCCACTTCGCTTCGCTCATACACATGATGAGCAAAGTACGCAAATCGCCCAACCTGAAATTGAGGGGCCATGGAGCAGCACAAGGTCATGAAGCTGTGGACCGCCATCGTCACCGCCTTCCTCGCGCTCTGCACGGCGCTCGGACTCATCACCACGACCGCCTCCGCGGCCTCGGCCGCACCGCAGCCCGAGACGGCGCCCAAGAGCACCGCACCGCTGCCGGCACAGACGACGACGTCCTTGTCCAGTCCCCACACCCGGTCCCTGCCTCCCACGATGAAACAGCGCATCCGCGCCGAGGCCCACGGAAGGACCCCCGGCTGCCGCCACCGCCCGCCGGCCGACGCCTTCTCCCTCGCGGCCGAACCCCGATGCCTCCCGCCCGAACCGCCGGCCCGCCCGACCATCCCCCTCCAGCGCTGACAGTGCCGCACCGGCCCGGCCGGTGCCACCACCAGCACTCATGACGTAACGGCGATTCGCGTACAGCACCTGCCGCATACGCGAAGCTCCCCGGTCATCACGATCGGGGAGCTTCACCTGCGTGGATATCCGGGCCGGCCGTCGTCACCACGGTGAAAGCAAGACGCCCCTGTTCGCGCTCGCTGGTGTCAGCCGTTGATGTCGGGGCACCGACAGCCTCTTGGCAGGCCCGGCCCATACCCACCGGTCTTCGCCACCCCGCGCTGCGCGACCGCGCGTAGTACGGTCCGCCGAGTGAATCTCCGTGCATCTCTGTCTGTCCTGGGCAACCGGCCATTCCGTCTCTTACTGCTGGCCAGGCTGATCTCCGTGAGCGGATCGGCCATGGCTCCCGTGGCGCTCGCCTTCGCCGTTCTCGGGTTCAACGCCCGGCCCGAGGCGCTGGCCACCGTGCTGGCCGGCAACACTCTTCCTCAACTGGTGCTCTTGCTGGTCGGTGGCGTTGTCGCGGACCGGTTCTCCCGCCGCGGCCTGATCGTGTTCGGCAACCTGGCGGCCGGACTGGCCCAGGTCGGCGTCGCGCTCCTGATCGCCACGGGTGCGGCCAACACCACGCGGGTGGCGCTGCTGGCCGCTGTCACGGGCGGTGCCAATGCGCTGATGACCCCGGCAATGAACAGCCTGCTGCCCCAGCTGGTGGACGCCCGGCAACTTCAGGAGGCCAACGTCCTCGTGCGGCTCCCTACCAACGTCGTCAAGATCGCCGCTCCTGCCCTGGGGGGCGCCCTCGTCGCTCTGATCGGCCCGCAATGGGTCCTCAGCTGGGACGCCGCGAGTTTCGCCCTCGCGGCTCTGCTGTGCGCGTTCTTGACCATCGCCGGGACAGCGAAACCCGGTCCGGGCGCCTCCGTGCTGCACGACTTCCGCACCGGCTGGCGGGAGTTCGCGCAGCGTTCCTGGCTCTGGCCCTACACCCTTTCGGGCACCGTCGTCGTGGCCCTGTGGCTCGGCAGCTACCAGCTACTGGGCCCTGTCGTCCTGGACCGTACCGACCTGGGTGCCGCAGCCTGGGGAACAGTGCAGGGCAGTTTCGCTGTCGGGCTCGTTCTCGGTGGCCTCATCGCCCTCCGCTGGAAGCCCGACCGGCTCATGATCGCGTGTGTGGCCACCGGCCTCCCCCTGGCCTTGCCACTCGTGATACTCGCGACCGGACCTCACCTCGTCGCTCTGGCAGCATCAGCAGCCGTGGCCGGAATCGGGCTCGACCTGTCAATCGCCTACTGGAACACCGCGCTGCAGCAACAACTCCCCACAGACGTCTTGGGCCGAGTCACCTCTTTCAGTTCCATCGGAGAACTCATGGCTGTTCCCCTCGGATACGTCATCGTTGGCCTGACCGCCACCTCCACCGGCACGGCTCCCGTCCTCCTGACGAGTGCCGTCCTCATCTTCCTGGCCTCGATCGTTCTGTTTGCCGTGCCCAGCCAGTGGACGATCCGCCGCCTGCCCACGGAGGCGACGGCGCAGCCTGCCACGGCATAACCGCGACTTGGGAGTCAGGGGAGTCAGGAGGCTCCGGGCCGCAGCCGGTCTCTTCGCCTCAAAGCCAGTGATGCAAAAGACCCCCAACCATGATCGGTTGGGGGTCTTTTCGCTGGTGGGGCTAACAGGATTTGAACCTGTGGCCTCATCCTTATCAGGGATGCGCTCTAACCAACTGAGCTATAGCCCCGCCGCGCTTTGCGGTGTGTGTCCCGCGCGCTGACTCCTGAAGATTAGCGCACGAGGGGGGCAGTCCCAAAATCGGTTGTCGGAGTACCGGCAGCGGACGTTCCGCGACACCGGGGCAGGCGCGGCCGGCCCGTCTACTCGTCCTCGGCCAGCGTCAGCTCGACGCCGCCGACGAACCCCGCGGAGAGGTTGTAGATGAACGCTCCGAGGGTCGCGAGGGCGGTCGCCAGCACCACGTCGATCACGGCGATGATCGACGTGAACATCAGCACGTGGGGAAGGGACAGGAAGGACTGGAGGTCGAAGCCGTTCGACTCGTTGGAACCGGTGGCCTCCGAGATCGTCCCGCCGACCGTGGAGAACACGCCCATCGCGTTCATGACCATCCACAGCACGGCGGACGCCACGATCGTGCAGATGCCCAGGGCGATGGAGAGCAGGAAGCTGACCTTCATCACCGACCACGGGTCGGCCTTGGCCACCCGCAGCCGGGCCTTGCGGGTGCGCGGTGCGGTACGCGCGCCCGTGCGCGGTCGGCGCACCGCCTGGGAGGCGGGCTCGGCCGACTGGTAGGCCTGCGGCGGGTGGTACGGCCCGGAGGGCTGCTGCGTCTGCCGCTCCCCCGGCAGCGGAGAGCCCGCCGCCTGCTGACCGGCCGCGGCGTTCGCCTGCTGGGCCTGCGGGCCTCGGGTGTCCGTCACCGTTCCCCCCTGGGATCCGTGAGTGTGGGGCGTGTGCGCATCGGTCGCGGGCGACTTGATCGCTTGCAGGTTGGTCGTATGCGTGTCCGTCGCAGGCGCGGCGGAGCCACGGCCGCCGCCGTCCGCTCCCGTACCAGTGGAGGTACCGGCCGATCCGGCGCCCGTGGCTCCGCTCACGATGACTCTCTCCTCGTGCTACTCGGCCGAGGGCACCTCGCCCTCGTCCGTGCCGCTGGTCGCGGCCCCCTCGGCGGTCTCGTCCACGGCCACGTCGCCGTCGACTTCCTCCGCCTCGCGCCCCGCCTCGGCGTTACGTGCGATACCGACGACGGCATCGCGCTTCCCCAGGTTGATCAGTTGGACGCCCATGGTGTCACGGCCCGTCTCCCTGACCTCATTGACTCGCGTACGAATCACACCGCCCGAGAGCGTGATGGCGAGGATCTCGTCGGTCTCCTCGACAATCAGCGCCCCCACGAGCGAACCGCGGTCCTCCACGATCTTGGCGGCCTTGATGCCGAGGCCGCCGCGACCCTGGACGCGGTACTCGTCGACTCGGGTCCGCTTGGCGTACCCGCCATCGGTGGCAGTGAACACGAACGTACCGGGTCGAACAACATTCATCGAGAGCAGTTCGTCGCTCCCGCGGAAACTCATGCCCTTGACACCCGAGGTGGCACGGCCCATCGGACGCAGAGTGTCGTCGGAGGCGGTGAACCTGATCGATTGCGCCTTCTTGCTGATCAGAAGCAGATCGTCATCGGCGGAGACCAGCTCGGCCCCGATCAGTTCGTCATCGGAACCGTCCTCCTGCTCGCGCAGGTTGATCGCGATGACACCACCGGAGCGAGGCGAATCGTAATCCTTCAGAGGCGTCTTCTTGACCAGGCCCGCCTTGGTGCCGAGCACCAGGTACGGCGCCGCCTCGTAGTCGCGGATCGCGAGGATCTGGGCGATCGCCTCGTCCGGCTGGAAGGCCAGCAGGTTCGCCACGTGCTGGCCGCGCGCGTCCCGGCCGGCATCCGGCAGCTCGTAGGCCTTGGCCCGGTAGACCCGGCCCTTGTTGGTGAAGAACAGCAGCCAGTGGTGCGTGGTGGAGACGAAGAAGTGGTCGACGATGTCGTCTTCCTTCAGCTTCGTACCGCGCACGCCCTTGCCGCCGCGCTTCTGGGCGCGGTAGTCGTCGGTCTTGGTCCGCTTGATGTAGCCGCCGCGGCTGACCGTGACGACGATGTCCTCTTCGGCGATCAGGTCCTCGATGGACATGTCGCCCTCGTAGGGGATCAGCTTCGTCTTGCGGTCGTCGCCGAACTTCTCGACGATCGCGGCCAGCTCCGCGCTGACGATCCCGCGCTGGCGGACCGGCGAGGCGAGGATCTCGTTGTACTCGGTGATCTTCGCCTGGAGCTCGTCGTGCTCCTGGACGATCTTCTGGCGCTCCAGGGCGGCCAGACGACGCAGCTGCATCTCGAGGATGGCGTTGGCCTGGATCTCGTCGATCTCCAGCAGGCCCATCAAGCCCTCGCGCGCGACCTCGACGGTCGCGCTGCGTCGGATCAGCGCGATGACCTCGTCGATGGCGTCCAGGGCCTTGAGCAGGCCACGCAGGATGTGGGCGCGCTCCTCGGCCTTGCGCAGCCGGAAGCGGGTCCGGCGGACGACGACCTCGATCTGGTGCGTCACCCAGTGGCGGATGAACGCGTCCAGCGACAGGGTGCGCGGCACGCCGTCGACCAGCGCCAGCATGTTGGCGCCGAAGTTGGTCTGGAGGTCGGTGTGCTTGTAGAGGTTGTTCAGGACGACCTTGGCGACCGCGTCCCGCTTGAGGACGATCACAAGGCGCTGACCGGTGCGCGAGCTGGTCTCGTCGCGGACGTCCGCGATGCCGCCGATCTTGCCGTCCTTCACCAGGTCGGCGATCTTCTGCGCGAGGTTGTCCGGGTTGACCTGGTACGGCAGCTCCGTGACCACCAGGCACTGGCGGTTCTGGATCTCCTCGACCTCGACCACGGCGCGCATGGTGATCGAGCCCCGGCCGGTGCGGTACGCCTCCTCGATGCCCTTGCGGCCGACGACGAGCGCTCCGGTGGGGAAGTCCGGGCCCTTGATCCGCTCGATCAGCGCGTCGAGGAGCTCCTCGTGGGAGGCCTCCGGGTTCTCCAGGTACCACTGGGCACCGGAGGCGACCTCGCGCAGGTTGTGCGACGGGATGTTGGTCGCCATGCCCACCGCGATACCGGCCGAGCCGTTGATCAGCAGGTTCGGGAAGCGGGACGGCAGGACGGTCGGCTCCTGGGAGCGGCCGTCGTAGTTGTCCGTGAAGTCGACGGTCTCCTCGTCGATGTCGCGGACCATCTCCATCGACAGCGGCGCCATCTTGCACTCGGTGTAGCGCATGGCCGCCGCCGGGTCGTTGCCCGGCGAGCCGAAGTTGCCGTTGGAGTCCACCAGCGGCATCCGCATCGCCCACGGCTGCGCCAGGCGGACCAGCGCGTCGTAGATCGAGGAGTCGCCGTGCGGGTGGTAGTTGCCCATGACGTCGCCGACGACACGGGCGCACTTGTAGAAGCCTCGCTCGGGGCGGTAGCCGCCGTCGTACATGGCGTACAGGACGCGGCGGTGGACGGGCTTGAGACCGTCCCGGACGTCGGGCAGCGCACGCGAGACGATGACGGACATCGCGTAGTCGAGGTAGGAGCGCTGCATCTCCGTCTCGAGCCCGACGGGCTCGACGCGCATGGCGAGGTCGCCGCCCTCTTCAGGGGTGACTGGAGTGTTCTCGTCGGCCATTGCTGGTGAGGTTCCTTCCTGGTTCGGTCAGCTGAGACCGACTCAGATGTCGAGGAAGCGGACGTCCTTGGCGTTGCGCTGGATGAACTGGCGGCGGGCCTCGACGTCCTCGCCCATCAGGACCGAGAACAGGTCGTCGGCCTGAGCGGCGTCGTCGAGGGTGACCTGGCCGAGCACGCGGTGCTCCTGGTCCATGGTGGTCACGCGCAGCTCCTCGGCGTTCATCTCGCCGAGGCCCTTGAAGCGCTGGATCGAGTCCTCCCGCACCCGCTTGCCGCGCTGGCGGCCCAGCTCCAGGAGCGCGTCGCGCTCGCGGTCGGAGTACGCGTACTCGACGTCCTCCCGGCCCCACTTGATCTTGTACAGCGGGGGGCGGGACAGGAACACGTGCCCGGCCTCGACCAGGGGCCGCATGAAGCGGAACAGGAAGGTCAGCAGCAGGGTGTTGATGTGCTGGCCGTCGACGTCGGCGTCCGCCATCAGGATGATCTTGTGATAGCGGAGCTTCTCGATGTCGAAGTCCTCGTGCACACCTGTGCCGAACGCGGAGATCAGCGCCTGGATCTCCTGGTTCTGGAGGATCTTGTCGATCCGCGCCTTCTCGACGTTGAGGATCTTGCCGCGGATCGGCAGGATCGCCTGGTACTCCGGGTTGCGGCCGGACTTGGCCGAGCCGCCGGCGGAGTCACCCTCGACGATGAAGATCTCGCACTTGGTGGGGTCGTTCGACTGGCAGTCGGAGAGCTTGCCCGGCAGGGAGGCGGACTCCAGCAGGCCCTTGCGGCGGGTGAGGTCACGGGCCTTGCGAGCCGCCACGCGCGCGGTGGCCGCCTGGATGCCCTTGCGGATGATGTCCGCCGCCTCGACCGGGTTGCGGTCCAGCCAGTCGTTCAGGTGTTCGTAAACGGCCTTCTGGACGAAGGTCTTCGCCTCCGTGTTGCCCAGCTTGGTCTTGGTCTGGCCCTCGAACTGCGGCTCGCTCAGCTTGACCGAGATGATCGCGGTCAGACCCTCGCGGATGTCGTCGCCCGTGAGGTTGTCGTCCTTGTCGCGCAGCAGCTTCTTGTCGCGCGCGTACTTGTTGATCAGGCTGGTGAGGGCCGCGCGGAAGCCCTCCTCGTGCGTACCGCCCTCGTGCGTGTGGATGATGTTCGCGAAGGAGTACACGCCCTCGCTGTAGCCGCCGTTCCACTGCATGGCGACCTCGAGGGACAGGCTCTTGTCCTTGTCCTCGGCCTCCAGATCGATGACCGTGGGGTGCACCACCTCCCCCTTGCGGGAGTTGAGGTACTTCACGAAGTCGACGATGCCGCCGTCGTAGCGGTAGACGACCGCCTTGACCTCGTCCTTCTCGTCCGCGCCCGCCTCGTCCGCGCCGGACGTGGCCTTCGCGGACTCGCGCTCGTCGGTGAGCTTGATCGTCAAGCCCTTGTTGAGGAACGCCATCTCCTGGAAACGCCGCGACAGCGTCTCGAAGGAGTAGTCGGTGGTCTCGAAGATGTCCGGGTCGGCCCAGAACGTCACCGAGGTGCCGGTGTCGCCGGTCTCCTCGTGCTGGGCGAGCGGGGCCGTCGGCACGCCCAGCTTGTAGTCCTGCGTCCAGCGGTGACCGTCGGTCCTGATCTCGACCGACACCTTGCTGGACAGAGCGTTCACGACGGAGACGCCGACGCCGTGCAGACCGCCGGAAACCGCGTAACCACCGCCGCCGAACTTGCCGCCCGCGTGCAGCACGGTCAGCACGACCTCGACGGCGGGCTTGCCCTCGGACGGGACGATGCCCACGGGGATGCCACGGCCGTTGTCGACCACGCGGACGCCGCCGTCGGCGAGGATCGTCACGTCGATCGTGTCCGCGTGCCCGGCCAGCGCCTCGTCGACTGAGTTGTCGACCACCTCGTACACGAGGTGGTGCAGGCCACGCTCACCGGTGGAACCGATGTACATGCCGGGTCGCTTGCGGACCGCGTCCAGGCCCTCGAGCACGGTGATCGCGCTGGCGTCGTAAGAGGCCGTGACCTCACCGTTCGAGGATGCGGCCCCGTTCACGCCGGCTTCGGTGGACGGGATGTTCTCGTTGGGGTTGCCGGAATCGGCCACGAAGCGCCCTTTCTGGCACAGCACGAGCCGGGCTCGTCGGCGGGTTGCCGGAGCGGCTGCGGCATGTTGCGTTGGTAAGCCTTGCTCAGCGTTGCTCAGCTTTTCCCGGACGGTCCCCACGATTGGGGCGGGATTGCCTTCCAGTCTACCGGTAGCGCTGACAGTGATGGGGGTTTGCCGGTACCTGAGTACGCATGTGGCGCCCTCAACCGGTCTTGGCCGGGTCCCGATATGCACAAGGGGGCTCCGAGAGGCTCACAGCGGCACTCAGCGCTTCCGGACGTCAACACTTCGCTACTCCCGGGTCAGGTCGGGATTCGCAAGGGCGTGCGGTTGTACGAAGGACGGCCGTCATGGGCCCGGAGATGGCCACCACAAACCCGTTGTGTGACGTCTGTCACCCATAGGTGTCGCCGGGGCCCGTGCTGCCCGGCACCCGCAGCGGACCGTACCTGCGACCGCCACCGCCCGGCCCGAAGACCTTGATCGTCCGCACCGCGCCGTGCCCCAGGTCCTCGTTGAGCCGGGCCACCAGCGTCGGAGCGAGCAGACGCAGGTTCGTCGCCCACGCCGTCGAGTCGCAGCGCACCGTCAGCACCCGCTCGTCCTCGTCGTACCGGTCCGGCACGCAGTGCTTGGCCAGATCCGCCCCGACGATCTGCGGCCAGCGCCCCATCACGCCGCCCACCGCGGCCGGCGCCTCCCAGCCCCGTTCGGTGATCAGCCGGTTGATCGCGGCGCCGAGAGCCATCGGATCACGGCCGTCGGCCCGCGCGCCGGAACGCAGACCGCCACGCCGTGCCTGCCTGCGCTGCTGCGCCGCGTCCCCACGCGCGCGTGCCGCCTCCTTCGCCGCGCGCAGCGCCACGCGCGCCAGGTCGACGCCCGACGGCTCGGGCGCCTTCCCCCGGCCCGGGTCCCGCTCGCCGCTCATACGCGCTCCACCGTTCCGTCCGACACGGCGAACCGCGTACCCGTCAGCAGGTGCGGCACGTCGTCGTCGACCGCGGCGGTCACCAGGACCTGCTCACCGGGCGCCACCAGCTCCGCCAGCCGCTCACGGCGACGGGTGTCCAGCTCCGCGAAGACGTCGTCGAGGATCAGCACCGGCTCGTTGCCCTCCGCGCGCAGCAGGTCGTACGACGCCAGACGCAGTGCCAGCGCGAACGACCAGGACTCCCCGTGGGAGGCGTACCCCTTCGCAGGCAGCTGACCGAGTCCGAGCACCACGTCGTCCCGGTGCGGCCCCACCAGCGTCACGCCCCGTTCGATCTCCTGCTTGCGGACGTCCGCGAGCGCGGCCATCAGCTGCGCGAAGAGATCCTCACGCGTGTGGGCCTCGCCGGGCGCCGACGGCTTGTACTCCAGCACGACCGGACCGCCGCCGGGAGCCAGCTGCTCGTACGCCTTGTCCGCCAGCGGCTCCAGCGCGCCGAGCAGGTCCAGGCGCTGGGCGAGCAGCTCGGCACCCGCCCGCGCCAGATGCTGGTCCCACACGTCCAGTGTGGACAGGTCCATCGAACGGCCACCGTGCCGACGCGCCAGCGCGGCCGACTTCAGCAGCGTGTTGCGCTGCTTGAGCACCCGCTCGTAGTCGGAGCGCACCCCAGCCATGCGTGGAGAACGCGCCGTCACCAGCTCGTCGAGGAAACGCCGCCGCTCCCCGGGATCGCCCTTGACCAGGGCCAGGTCCTCGGGCGCGAACAGCACGGTGCGTACGATGCCCAGCACATCCCGCGGCCTGACCTGCGAGGACCGGTTGATACGGGCGCGGTTGGCCCGGCCGGGGTTCAGCTCCAGCTCGACCAGCTGCTGCCGCTCGCCCTGCCGCACCTGCGCCCGGATCACCGCACGCTCGGCGCCCATGCGGACCAGCGGGGCGTCGGAGGTGACCCGGTGGCTGCCGAGCGTGGCCAGGTAGCCGATCGCCTCGACGAGGTTCGTCTTGCCCTGGCCGTTGGGGCCGACGAACGCCGTGACACCCCGGTCGAGCGGAACCTCGGCCCGGCCGTACGAGCGGAAGTCGGCCAGCGACAGATGCGTGACGTGCATGGTCGTTCGCCGACCTCCCCCGGCGTTGCGGACCGCTCAGGCGGTCCGGTGGACTACTTCTTCTCCACGGCGTGACCGCCGAACTGGTTGCGCAGCGCGGCGATCATCTTCATCTGCGGCGAGTCCTCCTGGCGCGAGGAGAACCGCGCGAACAGCGAGGCCGTTATCGCGGGCAGCGGCACGGCGTTGTCGATGGCGGCCTCCACGGTCCACCGGCCCTCGCCGGAGTCCTGCGCGTAGCCCCTCAGCTGCTCCAGGTGCTCGTCCTCGTCGAGGGAGTTCACCGCCAGGTCGAGCAGCCAGGAGCGGATGACGGTGCCCTCCTGCCAGGAGCGGAAGACCTCGCGGACGTTCTCCACGGAGTCGACCTTCTCCAGCAGCTCCCAGCCCTCGGCGTAGGCCTGCATCATCGCGTACTCGATGCCGTTGTGGACCATCTTGGCGAAGTGGCCCGCCCCGACCTTGCCGGCGTGCACCGCGCCGAGGTCGCCCTCCGGCTTGAGTGCGTCGAAGACCGGCTGCACCTTGGCGACGTTCTCCGCGTCGCCGCCGTACATCAGCGCGTAGCCGTTCTCCAGGCCCCACACGCCGCCGGAGACGCCGCAGTCGACGAAGCCGATGCCCTTGGCGGCCAGCTCCTCCGCATGCCTCTCGTCGTCCGTCCAGCGGGAGTTCCCGCCGTCCACGACCACGTCGCCGGGCTCCAGCAGCTCGGCGAGGGCGTCGATCGTGCCCTGGGTGGGCTCGCCGGCCGGGACCATCACCCAGACCACGCGCGGGCCGTGGAGCTTGCCCACAAGCTCTTCCAGGCTGTGGACATCGGCGAGGTCCGGGTTGCGGTCGTATCCGATGACGGTGTGGCCGGCGCGGCGGATCCGCTCGCGCATGTTGCCGCCCATCTTGCCGAGGCCGACGAGACCGAGCTCCATCAGTTGCGTTCCTTAGGTTTCACGACGTGACGTTGCGGCACTTTCGTACCTGCGTCCGAGCCTAGACCCGGACGCTCGCGCACATCCGTGGGCATAAGCGCTCATACGTATGCCCGGACCTGAGGTCGCCACCTGCGGAAACGCGCCCGGCCGTCAGCCGGCTCAGCCGCTCAGCCGTACCGGCATGATCAGGTACTTGTAGGCCTCGTCCGCCTCGGCGTCCACCGCGGGCTTGCCGCTGAGCAGCGCCGGCTTGGTGGACGTCGTGAAGGACAGCTGGGCCACCGGGGAGTCGATCGCACTGAGGCCGTCCAGCAGGAACGTCGGGTTGAAGGCGATCGAGATGTCGTCGCCCTCCAGCTGCGCGTCGACCCTCTCCACAGCCTGTGCGTCGTCGCTGGAGCCGGCCTCCAGGATCAGCACGCCCTGCTCGAAGCTCAGACGCACCGGGGTGTTGCGCTCGGCGACCAGCGCCACGCGCTTGACGGCCTCCACGAAGGGGGCGGTCTCGATGACGGCCACGGAGTTGAACTCCGTCGGGAACAGGGTCCGGTACTTCGGGAGGTCGCCCTCCAGCAGACGCGTGGTCGTGCGCCGCCCGGCACCCTCGAAGCCGATCAGGCCCTCACCGGCACCCGAGCCGGACAGCGCCAGGATCACGCTGTCGCCGCTGGTCAGCGCCTTGGCGGTGTCCAGCAGGGTCTTGGCGGGCACCAGGGCGACCGCGGAGGCGTCCGGGTTCTCCGGCTTCCACAGGAACTCGCGGACCGCGAAGCGGTAGCGGTCGGTGGAGGCCAGCGTGACGGTGTCGCCCTCGATCTCGATGCGGACACCGGTCAGCACGGGCAGCGTGTCGTCGCGGCCGGCCGCGATCGCCACCTGCTGCACGGCGGAGGCGAAGACCTCGCCGGGAACCGTGCCCGTCGCGTTCGGCATCTGCGGGAGCGCCGGGTACTCCTCCACAGGCAGGGTGTGGAGGGTGAAGCGCGAGGAGCCGCAGACCACCGTCGCCCGTACACCGTCTGTGGAGATCTCCACCGGACGGTTGGGCAGGGCGCGCGAGATGTCGGCGAGCAGGCGACCGGAGACGAGGACCGTGCCCTCCTCGTCGACCTCGGCCTCCACCGACACGCGCGCGGAGACCTCGTAGTCGAAGCTGGACAGGCTCAGCTGGCCGTCCTCCGCCTTGAGCAGCAGGCCGGCGAGAACAGGCGCCGGCGGACGGGCCGGGAGGCTGCGTGCCGCCCAGGCCACTGCCTCCGCGAGTACGTCGCGTTCCACCCGGATCTTCACCGTAAGCCGCCTCCTGCTGTTGCTACTGAGTCCTCCGACTCGGTGTCACCGCCCACTGGGACAGGAAGAACACCGGGGACCAGTCTGACGCACGGCACTGACAGTAGGCGCCTGTCGGGGTCAAGTCGCTCCGAGGGGCAGTCGGGCCCGAGAGCTCGAGTTGTGCACAGGGCCCGCTTCGAAACGGATTCCGCACTCTCTCTAGTCGGGAGTAGTAGTAGGCCCTGTGGATACCGTGGATAACCACGTTTGCCCAGCTCAGCGCGGAAATTTTATCCACTGGCCCTGTGGGTGGGACCGGTGGACAACCGGGCGTCTCTGTGGAGAACGGGAAGTTCTGCACACCCTGCCCACAGCCCGAGGGCAGTTCTCCCCAGCTGCGTCCCCAGGTTTACCCACGTTTCCCACACGCCAATCGCGCACCTCGGTGTGACGGCTTTCACTCGACGCGGTGACCGGGGGCGCCACGTTGCCGAACAGTGGACAGGGGTGTGGAGAAGCCGCCGATCACTGGGGACAACGGTCTCCAGCCTGTGGGTTGCCGGTGGACAACTCTGGCTGCGGCCTGTGGAGCAACTCTTCGTCCACAGTCTGTGGAGAGTGCTCGTCCACGATTCCACAGGCCCCTGAGCTGGTGTGATGGTGTTCCGACCACACAGCCTGTGGATGCGATCTGGACAACTTCCCAGTCCCCAGGATGTGGACGGAAGAAAGTCGCCGAATCTGTGGAGGACGGCCGTAACCCGGTGCGGATTCGAACAGCGGCGGACGCCACAACGACTCAGGGCGCCCCCGGGATCCGCTCCCGGAGGCGCCCTGAGCGCCGCTCCGCGTGTTCTCAGCCGTTCTTGATGCGGTTGGTCAGCTCCGTGACCTGGTTGTAGATGGAGCGCCGCTCGGCCATCAGGGCGCGGATCTTCCGGTCGGCGTGCATGACGGTCGTGTGGTCGCGGCCACCGAACTGGGCGCCGATCTTCGGCAGCGACAGATCGGTCAGCTCGCGGCACAGGTACATGGCGATCTGGCGGGCGGTGACCAGGGCCCGGCCGCGCGAGGTGCCGCACAGGTCCTCGACGGTGAGGCCGAAGTAGTCGGCCGTGGCCGCCATGATGGCCGTCGCCGTGATCTCCGGAGCCGCGTCCTCGCCGCCGGGGATCAGGTCCTTCAGGACGATCTCCGTCAGGCCCAGGTCCACCGGCTGCCGGTTGAGCGAGGCGAACGCCGTCACCCGGATCAGCGCGCCCTCCAGCTCGCGGATGTTGCGCGAGATCCGGGAGGCGATGAACTCCAGCACCTCCGGCGGGGCGTTCAGCTGCTCCTGCACCGCCTTCTTGCGCAGGATCGCGATACGGGTCTCCAGCTCGGGCGGCTGGACGTCGGTGATCAGGCCCCACTCGAACCGGTTGCGCAGCCGGTCCTCCAGGGTCACCAGCTGCTTGGGCGGCCGGTCGCTGGAGAGCACGATCTGCTTGTTGGCGTTGTGGAGGGTGTTGAAGGTGTGGAAGAACTCCTCCTGCGTCGACTCCTTGTCCGCGAGGAACTGGATGTCGTCGACGAGCAGGATGTCCATCTCGCGGTAGCGCTTGCGGAAGCTGTCGCCCTTGCCGTCGCGGATGGAGTTGATGAACTCGTTGGTGAACTCCTCGGAGCTCACGTAGCGCACGCGCGTGCCCGGGTACAGGCTGCGCGCGTAGTGGCCGATCGCGTGCAGCAGGTGGGTCTTGCCGAGTCCGGACTCCCCGTAGATGAACAGGGGGTTGTACGCCTTGGCGGGTGCCTCGGCGACGGCGACCGCGGCCGCGTGCGCGAAGCGGTTGGACGCGCCGATGACGAACGTGTCGAAGAGGTACTTGGGGTTCAGGCGCGCGGTCGGCTCGCCGGGGCCGGTCGCCGGTGCGGGCTGCGCGGCCAGCGGGCCGGGGGCGCCGGTGGCGGGCAGGTTCGGACCCACCGGGCCGCCGCGGTGCACCTGGCCGGAGCCGGCCGGCGGTTCCGGCGGCTCGCGGTGGCCGGCGTCGCGCTGGTCGTAGTCGCGGGCGTCGTACTCGCCGCGGGACGGGTCGTAGTCGGAGCGCGGCTGGTCGTACGGCGGGCGCTCCATCGACGGGGACCGGTAGTCCTGCGCGTAGGAGTCGTGGGCCGGCGGATAGGCGTCCTGGCGGCCGTACCCGGTGTCCTGCGGGCCGTAGGGGTCCTGGGACGGCGAGGCGTAGGGGTCCCGCTCCGGGAAGCCGAGCCGCTGCTGCTGCCACCCGTAGTCGTCCTGGTGGTGACGCGGCCAGGCGCCGGGCTCGGGACGCTGGTACTCGGCGTATTCCGACGGATAGGCGGGGCGGGCGGTCGGGAGCTGGTCGCCACCGTCCGCCGGCTGCGGGCTCGTGCGCGGGGGCGGGGGCGGCAGGTGGTCGCCCTGGGCGCCCGGGAACTGGTCGTGGCGGGCGGGACGGTGGACGTCCGCCCGGCGCCGGCCGTAGCCCTCGTAGCCGCCGCCCTGGCCCGTGGGCAGCTCCTGGTCCTCGTAGCGCGGCGCCGGTGCGGGCGCGGGGGCCTGGGGCTCGCCGACGGAGCTGTCGACGGTGATCGCGATCCGGATCGGGCGGCCGCACTCACGGCTCAGCGTCTCGCTCACGACCGGGGCGAGGCGCCCTTCGAGTACGCCCTTGGCGAACTCGTTCGGTACGGCGAGCAGCGCCGTGTCCGCGACCAGCGCGAGGGGCTGGCAGCGCCGGATCCAGTGTTCGTCCTTCGTCTCGACGCCCTGTCCGCGTCCCTCACCGAGAAGCTGCTCCAGAACTCGTGGCCACACTGCGGCAAGATCGGCAGGTACGTCAGCCACAGGGCACGCTCTCTCGCAGGTCCCGCGAACGTGTGGTGCGGGACGGATCGGTATCTAAAACGGGTGGGGCGGGGGACATGGGAACGAATCGGAGTCCAGTCACGGTAGTCAGGGCCACGGGTGCGGTTCAAGTCGTTGTCCCCAGGCTGTGGACAGTGTCTCTCGGAGGCAGCTGGTTTGACCGAATGGCGTAGCCGCGCGTACCGTAACCAGGTCGAGTTGTCGATGGCTGCTGCCGCCTGCCTCCGAAGGGCACAGATCACGTCTTAGGGTGATCGGAAAGCGGTGCACTCGGGCGTTACTGCGAGCTGATCGTGGGCGCACGGTGACAGCCAGGACGGCACCCCGCCACTACTGATTCTTTCTGGAGCCCCCGAGTGAGCAAGCGCACCTTCCAGCCGAACAACCGTCGTCGCGCGAAGACCCACGGCTTCCGGCTGCGTATGCGCACCCGTGCCGGCCGCGCGATTCTCGCGTCCCGCCGCAGCAAGGGTCGCGCCCGTCTGTCCGCCTGATTCCGGTCAGGTCATGACATCGTGCTGCCCACCGAGAACCGGCTGAGGCGGCGCGAGGATTTCGCGACCGCGGTACGGCGAGGGCGTCGCTCTGGACGCCCGCTTCTCGTCGTCCATCTACGTAGCGGTGCCACGGACCCGCACGTGCCAGGGGAGAGCGCTCCCCCGTCACGTGCGGGTTTCGTCGTGAGCAAGGCGGTGGGTGGCGCGGTCGTCCGCAACGCGGTGAAGCGCAGACTTCGCCATCTGATGCGTGACCGAGTCGCCTTGCTGCCCCCCGGTAGCCTGGTAGTCGTACGAGCGCTGCCCGGTGCGGGCGACGCCGATCACGCACAGCTGGCCCGAGACCTGGATGCCGCCCTTCAGCGGCTGCTGGGAGGGGGCACGCGATGAAGTACCCGCTGCTGGCTCTGATCAAGCTGTACCAGTGGACCATCAGCCCGTTGCTCGGGCCGGTGTGCAAGTACTACCCGTCGTGTTCCCACTACGGCTACACGGCCATCGACCGGCACGGTGCGATCAAGGGGACCGCGCTCACCGCGTGGCGCATCCTGCGGTGCAATCCGTGGTCGCTCGGCGGTGTGGACCATGTCCCGCCGCGCAAGCGTCCGCGGTGGCACGAAATGCTGCGTGACGCCTGGCGTGCGCGCAGGGGCGGGCCCTCCGCCGCCGAAACGGCCACCGACGGGAAGAAGCCGGCGGTCCCGGCCGCAGAGACCTCGCCCCATGCCCAAGGAGCATGATTAGTGGACACGATTGCCAGCCTTTTCAGTTTCATCACCTGGCCCGTCTCCTGGGTCATCGTCCAGTTCCACACGGTGTACGGGGCGATCTTCGGGCCTGACACCGGGTGGGCCTGGGGCCTGTCCATCGTGTCGCTGGTGATCCTGATCCGCATCTGCCTGATCCCGCTCTTCGTGAAGCAGATCAAGGCGACCCGGGCGATGCAGACGCTCCAGCCCGAGATGAAGAAGATCCAGGAGCGCTACAAGAACGACAAGCAGCGCCAGTCCGAAGAGATGATGAAGCTGTACAAGGAGTCGGGTACCAACCCGCTCTCCTCGTGCCTTCCCATCCTGGCGCAGTCCCCGTTCTTCTTCGCCCTGTATCACGTGCTCAACGGCATCGCGACGGGCAAGACGATCGGCGTCATCGACGATCAGCTGCTCGCCAGTGCCCGTAAGGCGCACATCTTCGGCGCCCCGCTCGCCGCGAAGTTCACGGACAGCGCCCACAAGGTTGCCCAGCTCGGTGCCTCGCTGACCGATGTCCGGGTCGTGACCGCGGTCATGATCGTTCTGATGTCGGCGTCGCAGTTCTACACGCAGCGCCAGCTGATGACGAAGAACGTCGACACGACGGTGAAGACGCCGTTCATGCAGCAGCAGAAGATGCTGATGTACGTCTTCCCGGTCATGTTCGCCGTCTTCGGCATCAACTTCCCGGTCGGTGTCCTCGTCTACTGGCTGACCACCAACGTGTGGACCATGGGCCAGCAGATGTACGTCATCCACAACAACCCCACCCCGGGTTCGAAGGCCCAGGCCGCCTACCTGGAGCGGCTCTTCAAGCACGTCTCGCACCATGGCAAGACCCGCAACCGGAGCGAGAAGGCCATCGTCAAGGCGATCGTCGTCAAGGGCCGTGACCGCAACGAGTTCGAGCGCAAGTTCATCAACGGTCTGAACAAGGCGGGTCTCGCGGCCCAGTCCGACGGCTCCGTGATGAAGAGCGACGGCGCCGCTGTCGCGCAGGCCGAGGACGGTACGACCACCACCACCGCCACCGCCACTGCTCCCCGGCGCCAGCAGCCCAAGCGGCAGTCCAAGTCGCAGCGTCAGTCGGGCGGTACGAAGCCGGCCGGTGAGGCGACGGAGTCTCCGTCGCTGACCAAGTCCGACGAGCCGGAGGACGCTCCGGCCGCAGCCGGCGAGAAACCCGCCTCGAAGCCCGGCAACGGCGCCCGCAGCAAGGCCCAGTCCGGACAGCGCAAGGGTCCGCAGCGGCCCAAGTCCCCGTCCAAGAAGTAAGAAGGAGCCCATCCCGTGACGGAAGGCACCACCTCCGCCGCTGCCGAGGGCGCGGACGCCCTGACCCGCCTGGAGCAGGAGGGCGAGATCGCGGCGGACTACCTCGAGGGTCTACTGGACATCGCCGACCTCGACGGTGACATCGACATGGATGTCGAGGCCGACCGCGCCTCTGTCTCGATCATCAGTGACACCGGCGGTCGCGACCTGCAGAAGCTGGTCGGCCGTGACGGTGAGGTGCTGGAGGCACTGCAGGAACTCACGCGCCTGGCCGTGCACCGGGAGACCGGCGACCGCAGCCGCCTGATGCTGGACATCGCGGGCTACCGCGCCAAGAAGCGGACCGAGCTGTCCGAGCTGGGTGCGAAGGCCGCCGCCGAGGCGAAGAGCAGCGGCGAGCCCGTGAAGCTGAAGCCGATGACTCCGTTCGAGCGCAAGGTCGTGCACGACGCGGTCAAGGCCGCCGGCCTGCGCAGCGAGTCGGAGGGCGAGGAGCCGCAGCGCTTCGTCGTCGTGCTTCCCGCCTGAGCGGTCCCACGTTCCACCGGCCCCGTCTGTTGCGCAGGCGGGGCCGTACTTTGTCAGCCTGGTAGTTCTGATGGTCGGCGTCGAGAGCGCCGATGTGGTACGGAAGGACGGTCCCCGTGACGGCGGAAGCGGAGCTCCCCCCTGCGCCCGAGCAGGCACGTGACGTATTTGGTGATCGCTTCACGGATGCGGTTCGGTATGCCGAGCTGCTGGCCGAGACAGGAGTGCAGCGAGGGCTCATCGGCCCGCGTGAGGTACCCCGTCTGTGGGAGCGGCATCTGCTGAACTGTGCGGTGCTCTCGGAGGTGGTTCCCGAGGGGGTGACGGTGTGCGACGTCGGCTCGGGCGCCGGTCTGCCGGGTATCCCCCTGGCCCTGGTCCGGGAGGACCTGAAGATCACGCTGTTGGAGCCGCTGCTGCGGCGCACCAACTTCCTCGCCGAGGTCGTGGAACTGCTGGGGCTCGACCACGTCACCGTCGTCCGGGGCCGTGCCGAGGAAGTGATGGGCAAGCTCCCGCCGGTGCATGTGGTGACCGCCCGCGCGGTCGCGCCGCTGGACCGCCTGGCCACGTGGGGCATCCCGTTGCTGCGTCCCTACGGCGAGATGCTTGCCCTCAAGGGGGACACTGCCGAGGAGGAGCTGAAGAGCGCGGCCGCCGCCCTGAGCAAGCTCGGCGCGGTGGAGACCTCCATCCTGCATGTGGGTGAGGGCATCGTGGATCCGTGCTCCACCGTCGTGCGGGTCGAGGTCGGGGAAAGCCCGGGCGGCGTACGCTTCGCGGCCAAGCGGGCGAAGGCGGCGCGGACGGGGCGGACGCGACGGCGCCGATAGCCGCCCGTACTCCACACAAGCTGCCCAACCTCCGCATGCCGGAGTGTCGCGACAGTCCGGCCACGGCCGCTGTGCATCGTGTTTCACGTGAAACGTCGCTCACTGCTGCACGGCATCATCAACCGTGGCCGCGCTGCGGCCCAACCCCGCGACCGCAAGCCTCTCAGCCCACTCGGACGGGGAACGGAGTTGTCCACAGAGGTGGATTTCTCCACAGAACGTCAGGCCTCACTGGTTCACAACCCCGAAGGCATGGGAGGCTCTGTTCATTGCGAGCCTGAAGTCGAGGAGAGTGAATCCTTGCGGTCCGACGCCAACATTGCGGGACCGATGACCGATCCGGTCCCCGGTCCCCGTACCGAATCGATGGGGGAGGATGTTTCACGTGAAACGCCGCCCCCGATGGACGACACTCCCATCGGTCGTGCTGCCCAACTGGCGGTCGAGGCTCTGGGCCGCGCCGGCGAAGGCCTGCCCCAGCCTGAACAGACCCGCGTCATGGTGGTCGCCAACCAGAAGGGTGGCGTGGGCAAGACGACGACGACCGTCAACCTTGCCGCTTCGCTGGCTCTGCACGGTGCCCGCGTCCTGGTGATCGACCTGGACCCGCAGGGCAATGCCTCCACGGCGCTGGGTATCGACCATCATGCCGAAGTCCCCTCCATTTACGACGTCCTGGTGGAGAGCAGGCCGCTGGCCGAGGTTGTCCAGCCTGTCCCCGATGTCGAGGGTCTCTTCTGTGCCCCCGCCACGATCGATCTCGCCGGTGCGGAGATCGAGCTGGTGTCCTTGGTGGCGCGGGAGAGCCGGTTGCAGCGGGCGATCCAGGCCTACGAGCAGCCGCTGGACTACATCCTCATCGACTGCCCGCCCTCACTTGGCTTGCTGACGGTCAACGCGCTCGTCGCCGGCCAGGAGGTCCTCATCCCCATCCAGTGCGAGTACTACGCGCTGGAAGGCCTGGGCCAGTTGCTCCGCAATGTCGACCTGGTCCGGGGGCACCTCAACCCCGCCCTGCATGTGTCGACCATCCTGCTCACCATGTACGACGGCCGGACGCGCCTTGCGTCCCAGGTCGCGGAAGAGGTGCGCAGCCACTTCGGTGACGAGGTGCTGCGGACGAGCATTCCCCGCTCCGTCCGTATCTCCGAGGCGCCGAGTTATGGGCAGACGGTGCTGACTTACGATCCAGGGTCAAGCGGTGCCCTCTCCTATCTTGAGGCGGCACGAGAAATCGCGCTGAGGGGCGTCGGTGTCAGCTACGACGCCACGCACGCCCACCTCGGCGCACAGGGTGATCCGAACATGGTGGAGGGGATTCAGTGAGTGAGCGACGGAGGGGGTTGGGTCGTGGTCTCGGGGCGCTGATCCCCGCTGCCCCGACCGGGGAGAAGCCGCAGGCTCCAGCGACGGCTGGGGGCGCGGGCTCGGCGTCGTCCACGGCTGTCCCGGTGCTGACCGGTGACCGCGGTGACCGGGGGGTGGCGGCGGCGAAGGTGACCACACTGCCGCCTGTTTCACGTGAAACATCGCCGCCGCCGGCGAGCAGCCCGGCTGAGATGAACGCGTCAGTGATGGGTGCCCACTTCGCCGAGATCCCCCTCGACTCCATCACGCCGAACCCGCGTCAGCCGCGTGAGGTCTTTGACGAGGACGCGCTGGCCGAGCTCGTCACCTCCATCAAGGAGGTCGGACTCCTCCAGCCCGTCGTCGTCCGCCAGCTCGGTTCCGGGCGCTATGAGCTCATCATGGGTGAGCGGCGCTGGCGGGCCTGCCGTGAGGCGGGGCTCGCGGCCATCCCGGCGATCGTGCGGGCTACGGACGACGAAAAGCTCCTCCTGGACGCCCTGCTGGAGAACCTGCACCGGGCCCAGCTGAACCCGCTGGAAGAGGCGGCCGCCTACGACCAGCTGCTCAGGGACTTCAACTGCACGCACGACCAGCTGGCGGACCGGATCGGCCGTTCCCGCCCGCAGGTCTCCAACACTCTGCGTCTGCTCAAGCTCTCGCCGGCCGTGCAGCGTCGGGTCGCCGCCGGAGTTCTCTCGGCCGGACATGCCCGGGCGTTGCTCTCCGTCGAGGACTCGGAGGAGCAGGACCGGCTGGCCCATCGGATCGTCGCCGAGGGCCTGTCGGTGCGGGCGGTCGAGGAGATCGTGACCTTGATGGGGTCGCGGCCGACGACGGCTCCTCGCTCCAAGGGCCCGCGTGCCGGTGGGCGCGTCTCTCCGGCACTGTCCGATCTTGCGACGCGTCTGTCCGACCGCTTCGAGACGCGGGTGAAGGTCGACCTGGGACAGAAGAAGGGCAAGATCACCGTCGAGTTCGCTTCCATGGAGGACCTGGAGCGCATCCTCGGCACACTGGCTCCGGGCGAGGGCCCGGTCATGCAGAAGAGCCTTCTGGACGGCGAAGAGCCGGAGGAGGAGACGGAAGGCTGAGCCCGTCCGAGGGACGGTTTCGTCTCGATCGATCAGCGCGGGCGGGTCGTGTCCGGTGTGTACCGGAACACGGCCCGCTCTTTGCTTTCAGACGGTATCGATGCAATCGCATCGTCGATACGATGCGTTCGGGTACGACGCATCCACCCGGCGGTACCTCTAGAGGGAGGCAGGGGCATGCGAACAGTGAGCCGCACCGGAATGTTCGGCGCGGTCTTGGGGCTGGGCGCGGTCGGCGGATTCGTCGGCAGCCTCCTCAAGGAACGCAGCGCTCTGACAGCCGCGCGTGGCGCAGCGGGCGAAGGAAGCGAGGAACAGCCTTCATGGGCCGTAGGCTCGTACCGCTCACGCTGGACAACCTTCAAGACCTTCCCCAGCGCTGCCGTGCGTGCGTCTTCTGGGAGCTGGACCCCGTCAGTGGTGAAGCAGCGCTGAAGGCCGGCACCTCCGTGGCGGAAAAGGAAGCGTGGATCTCCGCAGTCCTGCTGGACTGGGGCTCCTGCGGCCGTGTCGTCTACGTCGATGACGCGCCCGTGGGCTTCGTGCTCTACGCTCCCCCCGCCTACGTCCCTCGCTCCATGGCATTCCCCACGAGCCCCGTCTCTCCGGACGCGGTGCAGCTGATGACCGGCTTCATCATGCCGGGCTACCAGGGGCAGGGGCTGGGCCGCGTGATGGTCCAGACGGTCGCGAAGGACCTGCTGCGGCGGGGCTTCAAGGCCATCGAGGCATTCGGGGACGCCCGATGGAAGGAACCCGCCTGCGTGCTCCCCGCCGACCATCTGCTGGCCGTGGGGTTCAAGACCGTCCGGCACCACCCGGCTCACCCGCGGCTCCGGCTGGAACTGCGGACGACGCTGTCCTGGAAGGAAGACGTGGAAATGGCGATCGACCGGCTGCTGGGCGCTGTGCAGAAGGAACCGGCGCTGAGGCCGCTGTAAGCGAGCTGCCATATACGAATGGGCCCACCCTGAAGGGTTGGCCCATTCGTGTTTCACGTGAAACATCGCCGCCGGCTCGGCGGCCCTGCCGTGATTACTCGGCGACGAAGTCCTCGAGGTCGCGAACGATCGCAGCCTTCGGCTTCGCCCCCACGATGGTCTTGGCGACCTCGCCGTTCTGGTAGACGTTCAGGGTCGGGATGGACATGACCCCGTACTTGGCGGCGGTGTTCGGGTTCTCGTCGATGTTGAGCTTGACGACCTCGATCTTGTCGCCGTACTCGGCGGCGATCGCCTCGAGGGACGGAGCGATCTGGCGGCAGGGACCGCACCAAGCGGCCCAGAAGTCCACCAGGACGGGCTTGTCGCTCTTCAGGACGTCCTGCTCGAAGGAGTCGTCGGTCACGTTCTTCAGGGTGCCGGCCACAGCGGGCTCCTTAACTGGTCGTGCGGTGGGGTGGTTGGGGGTCTCAGACGGTGGACTTCTCGGGCTCGGCCTTCTGCTCGTTGTCCGCGAGGGCCGCGAGGAAGCGCTCGGCGTCGAGGGCAGCGGAGCAGCCGGTACCGGCCGCGGTGATCGCCTGGCGGTAGGTGTGGTCGACCACGTCGCCGGCGGCGAAGACACCGGTCAGGTTGGTGCGGGTGGACGGCGAGTCGACCTTCAGGTAACCCTCCTCGTCCAGGTCCAGCTGGCCCTTGAAGAGCTCCGTGCGCGGATCGTGGCCGATCGCGATGAACAGACCCGTCACCGGCAGGTCCGACAGCTCGCCGGTCTTGACGTTGCGCAGCTTCAGGCCGGAGAGCTTCTGCTCGCCCTGGATCTCGGCGACTTCGCTGTCCCAGACGAACTTGATCTTCGGGTCGGCGAAGGCGCGCTCCTGCATCGCCTTGGAGGCACGCAGGGTGTCCCGGCGGTGGACGACGGTGACGGACTTGGCGAACCGGGAGAGGAAGGTGGCCTCCTCCAAGGCGGTGTCACCGCCACCGATCACGGCGATGTCCTGCTCCCGGAAGAAGAAGCCGTCACAGGTGGCGCACCAGGAGACCCCCCGGCCGGAGAGCGTGTCCTCGTTCGGCAGACCGAGCTTGCGGTGCTGCGAGCCGGTGGCGACGATGACGGCCTTGGCCTGGTGCACCGTACCCGCGGTGTCCGTGACGGTCTTGATCTCACCGCTCAGGTCGACGGAGACCACGTCGTCCGGGATGAGCTCGGCGCCGAAACGCTCTGCCTGCGCACGCATGTTGTCCATGAGCTCGGGACCCATGATGCCGTCGCTGAAGCCGGGGAAGTTCTCCACGTCGGTGGTGTTCATCAGGGCTCCACCCGCGGTGACCGCACCCTCGAAAACCAGCGGCTTCAGCGACGCGCGCGCGGTGTAGAGCGCCGCCGTGTATCCGGCGGGCCCGGAGCCGATGATGATCACGTTACGGACATCGCTCACGGCTTGATTCCTCGTCTCTGGACTGTGTCGTACGGCCGGGGGGAGCCTGTCTCACAGCTCTCACCCCACCCAACGGATCCTAAGGGGCATGCATTCCCGGTGTGCCGGGGCACACGGAGGCGCGACAGCGCACGGGATGCTATGCAGCGCGAGGACCGAGCGTGCAGGCTCAGGAACGCGCGTAGGAGTGCGACAGCAGCACCTTGGCCGTGACCTCCGGGTGGCGGACACAGGTCGCGTCGACCAGGTAGGCCGTGACGCGGGTGCTGTCGCCGGAGGCGTCGGGCAGCACGACGAGATAGGCCTCTTTGCCGTCGTAGGTGCCCGCCCGGGCGGCGAGCGGGGTGCTGCTGTCGTTGATGCCCTGCCGTACGCACGAGGGGACCGTCTGGGGCCGGCTCTTCAGCAGCTTCGGCTTGCCGGTACCGGGAGCGGAGTCCACGCCGAAGCTGTGCGGGGCGTGGGTGTCGCGTGGCGGCTGCTGTGCCTGGTCGAGGAGATCGGCGACGTCGTTCTTGAGGGTGCCCGCGGAGAAGGTGTCTGCGGACGTGATCGGACGGTCGTGCGCCGCGGTGTTGGATCCCTTGTTGTCGTGGAGCGTCGCCAGAACCACGGACGTCACGCCCAGGGCGGCGAGGGCGACGACGGACCCCAGAACGGCGACCCTGCGACGTCCCCGCCGGGTGCCTGTCTTGCGACCCGGTCCGGTGCTGGAGGCGCGAGGGTGACCGGAGGGGCGATCCGCGGCCGATGTTTCACGTGAAACACGCGTGCCGCCCGCGACAGGGACCTCGGCGGCGAGAGCCGCATCGATACGGTCCGCCACATCGGCCGGCATGGCGGGCACATCCGGCAGGGTGCCGAGCAGGCCACGGATCTCCGTCAGCGACGTGTGGACGTCGGCGCATGGCTCGCACGCGTCCAGATGCCGCTGCAGCTCCGTTGCCCGGGCGGGGCCGAGGAGGCCCTCGGTGAGGTCGGAGATCTCCGTGACGTCCGGGTGCCCGGCCGCGTCTGTCGTGGATGTCACGCTCGCCCACCTCCGCCCTTCACAGCAGCTGAATCGCTTGATCCCGTGTCCTGCGTGTGCGTGCCTTCATGACCCGTGCCCTGAGGACCCGTGTCTTCAGGACCTGTCGCCGGTGGGACGGATGTCCCCTGCGCCCGGTTCCGTCCCGCGCCCGATTCCTTCTCGTCGCCGGTGCGGCCCGGTCGGAGATGGGTGAGCAGCGGCAGGAGCCTGGCTCTGCCCCGAGCGCAACGGCTCTTCACCGTTCCGGTCGGTACATCGAGGATGCGGGCGGCCTCGGCGACCGGGTAGCCCTGCATGTCCACGAGTACCAGGGCGGCCCGCTGATCCGACGGGAGCGTGTCCAGCGCCTCGACGAGCTGCCGCTGCACGTCGTTCCTCTCGGCGGGCGCCGAGGCCGACTCGTGCGGCTCCAGCAGCTGCTCCAGGCGCTCGGTGTCACTCACGGGCGAGGTCTTGCGCGAGGCGGCCTTGCGGACCCGGTCCAGGCAGGCGTTCACCGTGATCCGGTGCAGCCAGGTCGTGACGGCCGACTGGCCACGGAAGGTCCCCGCGGCCCGGTAGGCGGACACGAACGCGTCCTGCACGGCGTCAGCGGCCTCCTCGCGGTCGCCCAGCGTGCGCAGGGCGACCGCCCAGAGACGGTCACGATGGCGGCGTACGAGCTCACCGAAGGCTTCGGGGTCGCCCTCCACATGACGGGTGAGCAGCTCCTGATCGCTCGCTCCGCCGTATCCGGCGCCGGCCGCCATCTGACCCCTTCCCTCTCGGTGGGACGTCAGCCCGTGAACTTCACGTCGGTGATGGCCTGCTTGTAGCCGGATCCGCTGTAGCCGTCACTGGGCGCCATGGGCACGTCCGTGAGCCACAGAAGCACGTACTGCGTCTTGACCGACTTGGTCGCCTTTACCGTGAGAGAGGACCTGCTGGTGGTCGCCGTTCCGATCTCCTCCATCCCGTTGATCCCGGTGGAGGGGCTCAGGGAGTCGGCGGCATAGAGATGGACCGTCGTGTGGTCACCGGTGTAGCGCAGCCCTATTGACGCCGTCGAGATCTCCTTGACCGAGCCGAGGTCGTAGACGATGCCCACACCTGGTTTGTAGGGAGCGAGCTGTGGGCCGTCGTTGTAGCGCTTGGTCCGCCAGTACGTGGAACCGTCCCCGTCATACGTCTTGTCGACGTCTCCGGGAGCCTGTGCGTCACCGCTGGCGACGTACTCCCGCGCCCCCTGGATCTGGAGTGGCTGGGTCGGCTTCGGCTGATTGTCGTTCTTGTCGCCGCCGTCCTGGGTCTGTGACTGGGGGTCGTCGGACTTGCCGCCGTGGTCCAGCAGGGCGTCCGCGAGCTGCCAGCTGCCGAGTCCCAGGGCGGCGATGAGGAGGGCCGAGACGGCCCACTTCAGGGCCTTGCCGGTGCGGCTCTGCAGCGGGGGCGGCGGGGTCGGGACCGGCTGGGTGACCCCGGGATGCGGTGCCGGACGGCCGTACGAGCCCTGCTGGTAGGAGGTGCCCTGGTACTCCGGTGGCGCGGTGAACGTCGGCTCCGGCGGCCGCACGCGCGGCATCTCGCCGATCGCCTTGACCAGTTCCTCCGGGGTGGTGCACGCCGACTCGTGCCGGGAGGCGGTGGCGCCGTCGTTGACGAGGGCGCGCATGGCGAGTTCGGACAGGCCGCGGTGGACGCCCGCGCGCACCTGGTCGGGGGCGATGAGGCCGATGTCCTTGGGCAGGCCGGACATGCCGTAGGCGTCGCTCTCGTACGGCCAGCGCTGGGTGAGCGCCGCGTACAGCAGGGCGCCGATCGCCTCGGTGTCCGTGCGCTGCGGGGTGTCGGAACTGATGCCGCGCAGCGCTGCGTTCACGGCGAGGCCACGGACCCGCCACTGACCGGTGGAGGCGCGCAGCACGGCATTGGGGTTCAGGCGCAGATGGGCGAGGCCCTCGCGGTGCGCGGCGGCCATGGCGGAGGCGATCTGGCTGACCAACTGGTAGGCGTCGTGCGGCTCCAGAGGGCCCGAGGCCAGAAGCGTGGTCAGCTCCGTCGCGTCGGGCAGCCATTCGTGGACGACGTAGACGAGGTCGTTCTCCTCGACGGCGTCGAGCACCTGCACGAAGCGGGGATCGCCGAGCAGTGCGGAGGAGCGGGCCGCGGCCAGTACGGACCGGGCTCGCGTATGGTCCGCGGGCAGGATGTGCACCCCGACGGCGCGACGGAGCTTCTCGTCCACCGCTCGCCAACTGCTGAACCCGTCCAGACGGGTGACGCACTCCTCGAGGCGGTAGCGTCCGGCCAGTTTGTGGCCGCTGTGAAGTTCGGTCGGTGAAGCCTTCTTCCCGGGACTCTCCGTCCCGTCGCTCCCCTGTGCCTCGTCGTTGCCCGTGCCCCGATCCCGATTCTGGGCCACCCCGTCGGACGTGGACTGGTCCGCCTCGGCGGTCAGCGACTGCTCGCCGCTGTTGTCTGCCACGTCGACGGCAGCCGTGATCCGTTCCGCCACCGTCGCTCCTGCCTCCCCATCCATCGCGCGCTGTCCGACGCCGAATCCAATTGTGCCCACAGTCCGCCGCTATGCACGACACACGGCTGCGGACGATGGTTGTGCGCCTACCCCCGACTCAACGCCCCAGGCGCCCGCGGACCATGCCCACGAGACCGTTGATTTCCTCGATGCGCATCCGGCGGGCGGCAACGAAGAAGACTCCGAGCAGCAGTGCGCCACCGGCCAGCAGCGCGACGAACGACCCGAAGACGCCCTGGCCCAGCGAGTGGCCGATGCCGTAGCAGGCCGCGCCGCTGAGCAGTGCCGCCGGCACCGAGGCGATGCACAGCCGCGCGTACGTCCGCAGCACACGGGCGCCGTCGAGGTCGCCGCCCAGCCGCTGGCGCAGCCGGCGCCAGGCGACCCCGACGCCGATCGCGTATGCGAGACCGTACACGGCCGCCATGCCGGCCACGGACCAGCGGGCCGGAAGCAGGAAGTAACACAGGAGTGAGGCACCCGCGTTGACCGCGGCCACGATGACCGTGTTGTAGAAGGGCGTGCGGGTGTCCTCGTAGGCGTAGAACGCGCGCAGGACGACGTACTGCACGGAGTACGGGATCAGGCCGAGTCCGAAGGCCATCAGCATGTAGCCCATGTTGGTGGCGGCCGCGGTTCCCGAGGAGCCGAAGATCAGCGTGCACATGGGGATGCCCAGGGCGAGGAACCCGAAGGAGATGGGCACGATGGCGACCGCCGTCGTGCGCAGACCCTGCGAGACGTCGTCGCGCACCGCGCCCGTGTCGTTCTCGGCGGCCGAGCGCGAGAGGCGGGGCAGCAGGGCCGCCATCAGCGAGACCGTGATGATGGCCTGGGGCAGGCCCCAGATCAGCTGGGCGTTGGCGTAGGCGCTGAAGCCGGTGCCGTCGATGTGCGTGCGGGCGACCGCGGAGGTGGCCAGCTGAGTGACCACCAGGGCGCCCGCCTGGTTGGCGAGGACGAAGAGAACGGTCCACTTGGCCAGCATCGCGGCCTTGCCGAGACCGTGCCCCTTCCAGTCGAAGCGCAGGCGGAGCCTGAACCCGGTCTCGCGCAGGTACGGGATCATCGCGAGTGCCTGCACGACGAGGCCGAGGAGCACGCCGACGCCGAGCAGGCGCTGGCCCTCCGGCGGGATGTTCGTGACGGTCATGTGGGAGTTCGCGGACGTGCCGTAGACCCACAGGAACGTGCCGAGCGTGAAGATGATGACGATGTTGTTCAGGACCGGCGTCCACATCATGGCGCCGAACCTGCCCCGGGCGTTGAGGATCTGCCCCATCACCACGTGGACGCCCATGAAGAAGATCGAGGGCAGGAAGTACCGGGTGAAGGTGATGCCGACCTCGTTGGCCGCCGGATTGCTGGCGACCGGGTTGGAGAGCATCCGGACCAGCAGTGGCGCCGCGAACATCGTGAGGGCGGTGAGTGCGCCCAGTGCGACCATCACCAGGGTGAGCAGCCGGTTGGCGAACGCCTCGCCCCCGTCGTCGTCCTCCTTCATGGCGCGGACGAGCTGCGGGACGAACACGGAGTTCAGGCCGCCGCCGACGGTCAGGATGTAGATCATCGTCGGCAGCTGGTAGGCCACCTGGAAGGTGTCGCCCAGCAGGGCCGTGCCCAGTGCGGCCACGATCATCGCCGAGCGGATGAACCCGGTGAGCCGGGAGACCATCGTGCCCGCCGCCATGACGGCGCTGGACTTCAGCAGTCCCGCGGCCTTCCCGCCCTTCTTCCCCGCCGGAGCGGGGGCGGGCACGGCCGCCGGGGCAGGGGCCTGGGCGACGGCCGGTGCGGCGGCGTACGGTCCCATCGGTCCCTGACCGGCGGCCGGGGCCGGGGCGGGGCCGGGAACCGAGGGGACGGCCATCTGCGGGCGTCCGCTCATGTCCTGCGGTGGCTGGTAGCCGTGCTGTCCCGGGCCCTGGTGGCCGTAGCCGCCCTGGCGCATGTCCGGACGGCCGCCCTGCTGCTGGTCACGGAAGAGGTGGGCGAAGGCGTCCGGCTCGTGGTGCTCCTCGCCGGAGTGGCTGACCAGGTCGTCGACACCGACGAACTGCGTGGTGCGGGGATCCTCGCCGTGCGGCAGGTGCTGGGTGGGGCCCGACGGCTCCGGCGGCGGGGTCTGCGCCCACACACGCGGGTCGGGGGCGTACGGAGACTGCGTGGGGCGGCCGTACAGAGGCTGCTGCGGCCCGTTCGTGCCCGGGGGAGGCGGAGGGTGCGCGGCGCGGTCGTACAGCGCCTCGCCGACCGGGTCCTGGGCGGTGAGGTCCTGCGCCCGGTAGGGGTCCTCGTCGTAGGCGTCCTGGAGGTACATGTCCGCGGGAGGCTGCGGCGGCGTCTGGCCGTGCCCGGGCGGCGGCGCGTCGGGGTGACCCGAGCCGCCCACGGCCTGGCCGCGGTCACCGTCGTACGGCGCGTTCATGCTTACCCCACCTCATCGTCCCGGGCCCTCCGGGCCACGACATCCTCAACGGTCCACTTTCTCACCCGTGCCGGACGGGTCTGCGCTTTCCGCTGCGGTGTCCGGTGTCGGGTCACTCGGCTGCTCCGGGTCGTCTGCCCGGGACCGGGCGCCGGACTCTTCTGTGAGACGACCGGCGGTGCCTTCGAGGTTCTCCGGCTCGTCCGCGCTCTCACCGGCTTCTCCGGCGCCGTCCCCACCGTCCTGCGCCTCCTCGGCGCTCCCGGCGACCTGCGGGTCCCGGGCGGCATCCTTGGCCGCCGCCCGTTTGCGCTGGGTGTACATGCGGAAGCCGGCGAGGACGAGCAGCAGGACGCCGCCGCCGATGACCAGCATCACCGTGGCCGTGATCTCGGTGACCTTCACGTCGAAGGTGACGGGCGCGCCGTATTCCTGGCCGTCCTGCGTGTAGAGCTGGGCGACCACCGTCACCGGGCCGTTGGCGTTGGCCGACGTGGTGAACTTCACGGACTGACTGTGCCCGCCGGATACCGCGATGGGCTGCTCCGCGTACGCCTTGCCGCCGATCTTGAGGCGGGTGGGGTTGGTCGAGGTGAGCCGCAGCATCAGGTGGTCGACGCCCTGCACCAGGTTGTTCTGTACCGTCACCGGGATCGTGGCGCTGCGGCCGGAGAGCTTCGTCTCCGACTTGTCGATCAGCTTGACCTGCTCGGAGAGGTCGTCGAGGTACGCCTCCACGCCGTCCCGGAAGCTGGACGCCTCACCGGTCCGGCCGCGCCACGACGTGGCCATCTCCCGGTTCATGGCCCGTCCGAAGGGCGTGACGACCCGGGACGGGTCGGTGAGGACGACCTGGAAGTTGTCGACCTTGTCCTGCGTCCTGGCGATCGCCCAGAAGGAGGCTCGCCCGAGTTCCTTCTTGCGCAGCGAGGAGGGGTAGTCCGCGGTGGGCGGGATCTTCGTCGTGGCGCCGGGGTCCGGCTTGGCCGCGGCGGCCGCGTTCAGGTCCTGCGACTGGGACCAGGTGCTCTGCTGGAGGGTGGTCAGCGCCTGCGCCATGGCCTGGGCCTGGGGGGCGGTGGGCATGCGCTGCGGGGCCACGACGATGCTGCGCTGCCGGCTCGTCTGACTGTCGAGCTCCAGGCTCTGGGCGAGGAACTGCTGCACGGCGAGCGTGGTGGCGCCGGCCTGCGTCATATCGCCCTCGAACGCCGTCGACAGGCGGGCGTCCGCGACGATCGCCGTGGTGCCGCCGCCGATCGGACGGGCGGCGGAGGGCGTGTAGGTGAGCCCGCCGGTCTCCTGGAGGCTGTCGCTGCGCGTGATGACCTTGTCGGCGCCCGCGGATGTGGCGACCTTGACGATCGACCGGTCGATGGCGCCGTCCACGGGCCAGGCGAAGTCCGTGCTCGGCTTCACGTGGAGCACTGTCTCCACCGTGCTGGCGGCGACGTCGGTGGCGTCCTTGAGCTGACTCAGTGAGCCGGTGACGCTCGTCCCGTTGTGGGCGAGGGAGGCCAGGTCCGGGTCTGCGAAGGGCAGGGCCACGACGTCCTTGCCCGCCACCGCCTGCTGGAGCTCGGCGAGCCACTTCTTGGCGACATCCTGATGGGTGCCCGGCACAGGTGTGCCGTCGCCGGTCTGAATGCGGTAGTTGCGGGTCATGGCGTCGACGGACGCCAGCAGGTCGGGGTCGATCACCCAGGTGACGTCGAGATCCTTGCCCAGTGACAGCATCTGCTCCAGGCGTCCGCCGGGAGCGATGTCCTTGGCGAGGTCGTCGTCGAGGAAGACCGGGATCTGTTGTGCTCCGGGACCCGTCTCGGCCGTCATGTGGACGTCGGACACGAGCGGCCACAGATAGGTCGTCTTCGTCTTCGTGCCCGCGTCGTTCGGCTGCCACGGCAGGAACGTGCGCTGGATGCCCAGGACCTGCTCCCAGGGCTGGGCGGAGGTCTGGCCGGACAGCGAGACGGAGAGCTCGTAGACCCCGTTCGTGCCGAGGTTCAGCTTGTCGACCGGCACGGAGACGCTGAAGTGCTGGGCGACGCCCGGAGCGAGCCGGGTGAACTTCTGGACGTACTTGTCGCCGACCTCGGGGCCGTCGGCGCCCGGCTCGAACCGGGTGCGCTGGGCCACGCTGTCGATCGCCGAGCGGGTGTCCAGCTCCGGGCCCAGGCGCAGGCCCACATGGGCGTCGGTGACGGCCTGCTTGCCCTTGTTCGTCACCGTGCCGGAGACGGTCAGCGTGTCCCCGTCCGAGGGGGCGCTGGGGCTGAGCGAGTCGAGGGAGACGGCCACCGTGCGCGAGCCCGACGCGGCCTGCTGGGACTCCTGCCCGGCGGCGTGTGCGGATGGCATGGCGGGCAGCTGGAGCAGAGCGGCCAGCAGCGGCGCTCCGGCGAGCAGCGCCCCGGCACGCCGCAGCCGGCGGGCAGGTGAGGGACTGGTCCCCTGGGATTCTGCCGCCTCGGCCACGCGCTCGCCCGTCCCTCGTCGTCAGTGGTCGTCGGATGTGCGTCCACGCATGGTAACGATGTGCGCCGAGGGGAAGTGCCACGGAGGCGGTCTCAAGATCACTGGACGCGAGTGGACGCCCTGGATATGCCCGTATCCGGGGATGCTGTTCGTTACATCACAAAGGCAGGGTTTGAGTAGGTAATAAAGAGGTCTGCCGCGGTACCTCCGGTGGTGTCGTCCCGACGGACCGGCCGAGCCCGGTGCCCGAACAATGACGGCGCGGTCGAGCGCCCGGGCCACGTACCCTTTTCTGTTGTGCCGAACGCCAACGAAGACACTTCCCCCGCCCTGAACCAGGTGCAGCAGCGCGCGGTGAGCGAGCTGCTGCTGGTGGCCCCCGTCGCCGACGAGCTCGCACGCCGTTTCCAGGAGGCCGGGTTCTCTCTCGCCCTGGTCGGAGGCTCGGTCCGGGACGCACTGCTCGGCCGGCTCGGCAACGACCTGGACTTCACGACCGACGCCCGCCCCGAGGACGTACTGAAGATCGTGCGGCCATGGGCGGACGCCGTCTGGGAGGTCGGGATCGCCTTCGGCACGGTCGGGGCGCAGAAGCAGGCCCGCGTCGGGGACGTCGACCGGTGCTTCCAGATCGAGGTGACCACCTACCGGTCCGAGGCCTACGACCGCTCCTCGCGCAAGCCTGAGGTGTCGTACGGCGACTCCATCGAGGAGGACCTCGTCCGCCGTGACTTCACGGTCAACGCCATGGCCGTGGCGCTGCCGGAGAAGACGTTCATCGACCCGCACGGCGGGATCGGCGACCTCGAGGCGCGTGTGCTGCGCACCCCGGGCACACCCGAGGAGTCCTTCTCCGACGACCCGCTGCGCATGATGCGGGCCGCGCGCTTCGCCGCCCAGCTCGACTTCGACGTCGCCCCCGAGATCGTCACGGCGATCAAGGACATGGCGGGGCGCATCGAGATCGTCTCGGCCGAGCGGGTCCGGGACGAGCTGAACAAGCTGATCCTGTCGGCCCACCCGCGCAAGGGCCTGACCCTGCTCGTCGACACCGGTCTCGCCGGCCATGTCCTGCCCGAGCTGCCCGCCCTGCGCCTGGAGAGCGACGAGCACCACCGGCACAAGGATGTCTACGACCACACGCTGATCGTGCTGGAGCAGGCAATGGCGTTGGAGGAGGAACCCGACCTGGCCCTCCGCCTTGCGGCCCTCCTGCACGACATCGGCAAGCCGCGCACGCGCCGCTTCGAGAAGGACGGCAGGGTCTCCTTCCACCACCACGAGGTGGTCGGCGCGAAGATGACCAAGAAGCGCATGACTGCGCTGAAGTACTCCAACGAGCTGGTGAAGGACGTTTCGCGGCTGGTCGAACTCCACCTGCGCTTCCATGGCTACGGCACCGGTGAGTGGACGGACTCGGCTGTCCGCCGCTACGCCCGCGACGCCGGTCCGCTGCTCGACCGCCTTCACAAGCTGACCCGCTCGGACTGCACCACCCGCAACAAGCGCAAGGCGGCCGCGCTGTCCCGGGCGTACGACGGTCTGGAGGAGCGCATCGCCCAGCTTCAGAAGCGGGAAGGGCTCGACGCGATCCGTCCGGACCTCGACGGCAACCAGATCATGGAGATCCTGGGCGTCAAGCCCGGCCCGGCCGTCGGCAAGGCGTACAAGTACCTGCTGGAGCTCCGCCTTGAGAACGGCCCGATGGAGCACGATGCGGCAGTGGCGGCCCTCAAGGAGTGGTGGGTCGAGCAGGAGGAGCAGGGCTGAGGTCGCGTGAAGAGGGCCTGTGTTTCACGTGAAACACAGGCCCGAGAAACGCCGAGGGGCGATGTTTCACGTGAAACATCGCCCCTCAGTCATGGGTCATGCGGGTGTTACTGCGTCTCCTTCAGGCACAGCACCACGTCGTGCCCGCCTCCGGACTGGATGTAGGAGATGGTCCACCCCTTGACGCCTTCGCACTTGTCCTCGTCGGAGGAGCCGTCGAACTTCTGGACCACCTTGAACTCGGCCTCACTGGACGAGCAACCGACCTCCTTGAGGTCGGGGTTGGATTCCGTTCCCTTGTTGTGCAGACAAGCACCCACCGAGGTCGTCTCGGCGTCGTTCTGGCTGAACCACCAGCCAATGCCGAACTTGACGAGGAGGATGGCGATGGCGAAGACGACCGCACCGATGATGCCCAGCGCCTTCTTGGCCCCGGACTTCGGCGGGACGGGCGGCGGGACCGGTGCACCCTGCTGCTGCGGGAAGGGGGCGTACGGAGCCTGCGGCGGGTAGGGCTGCTGCGGGGATCCGGGCTGACCGGCCTGCTGCCCCGTGGGAGCGTTGGGCGCCTGGGCGTACGGGTTCTGGCCCTGGGGCGGCGGCGGAGTGGTCACTTGGGGGTCCCCCTGGAACTTGGGCATGATGGCAGGAACATGCTGTCGAAATAAGACGCACGTAAGTTACAGGCCATGTCTGACACTGCTGTAATCCAGTGGGACTCTGTGGCGTTGATGTGACACTTATCGGCCTGCAAAGCGGGTCATAGCGGCCGCAACCGCGCCGTAGATCACGGCGATCATGACGACGAGCAGGGCCGACCGGCCGTCCGGTGGCAGCATCAGCGCGGCGACCCCCGCAGCGCCGACGAACGCCATGTTGAACAGCACGTCGTACACGGAAAAGATCCGGCCGCGGAAGCCGTCGTCGACCGCGGACTGCACCATCGTGTCCGTGGAGATCTTCGCGCCCTGGGTGGTCAGCCCCAGCACGAACGCCGCGACGAGCAGGGGGCCGGTGGCGAACGGCAGGCCCAGGGCGGGCTCGAGAACCGCCGCGGAGCCGGCGCACACGGCGATCCAGCGGGCCGGTCCGAGCCGGCCGGCCGCCCACGGTGTCATCACGGCCGCCGCGAAGAACCCGGCGCCGGAGAGGGCCAGCGCCAGCCCGAGCAGACGCAGCCCCTCCCGTGTGTTCGAGGTCAGGCCGTAGCGGCACAGCATCAGCACCATGACGGTCAGTGCCCCGTAGCAGAAACGCATCAACGTCATCGAGGCCAGTGCCCAGGCGGCCTGACGCCGGGAGGGCGCGGCGAGGTGCCGTACAGCCGCCGCCAGATCGCGTGCGGTGACGGTCAGTGCCGTGCCCAGCCGTGTCCGCTCCGGCCCCCGGTCGGGCCCGAGCAGATCCGGTGCCATGAGCAGTGAGGTCAGGGCCGCGCACAGATACAGGGCGGCCCCCAGCAGCACCACGGCCGCGTCGGAGTCCGCTCCCGCCAGCCGTACGACGAAGGCGAGACCGCCACCCGCGAACGCGGCCAGGGAGCCGGCGGTCGGCGACAGGGAGTTGGCCATCACCAGCCGCTCGGCGTCGACGACGCGCGGCAGCGCGGCCGACAGGCCGGCGAGGACGAAGCGGTTGACGGCGGTGACGCACAGCGCGGAGACGTAGAACAGCCAGTCCGGCACGGCGGCGACCATCAGCACGGCCGTGGCGGTCGCCATCACGGCACGCGCCAGGTTGCCGTAGAGGAAGACCTGGCGGCGGCGCCAGCGGTCCAGCAGGACGCCCGCGAAGGGGCCCACCAGGGAGTACGGCAGGAGCAGGACCGCCATCGCGGAGGCGATCGCGGCGGGCGAGGTCTGTTTCTCCGGGGAGAAGACGACGTAGGTGGCGAGCGCGACCTGGTAGACGCCGTCGGCGCTCTGGGAGAGCACCCGCACGGCGAGCAGGCGTCTGAAGTTCCTCAAGCGCAGCAGGACACGCAGGTCACGGACGACGGCCATGGGGCACAGCCTCACATGTGGGAGGGCCCCCGGGTGCACGCACGGCGTACACGGACGGGGGCCCAACAGCCCTGGCAGGAGCGGTTTTGCGAAGCGCTCTCTAGCGCTCGACCTCGCCGCGGATGAACTTCTCCACGTTCTCGCGGGCCTCGTCGTCGAAGTACTGCACCGGCGGGGACTTCATGAAGTACGAGGACGCCGACAGGATCGGACCACCGATGCCCCGGTCCTTGGCGATCTTCGCGGCGCGCAGGGCGTCGATGATGACACCGGCGGAGTTCGGGGAGTCCCAGACCTCGAGCTTGTACTCCAGGCTCAGCGGGACGTCGCCGAAGGCGCGGCCCTCGAGGCGGACGTAGGCCCACTTGCGGTCGTCGAGCCAGGCCACGTAGTCGGACGGGCCGATGTGGACGTTCTTCTCGCCGAGGTCCCGGTCGGGGATCTGGGAGGTGACGGCCTGCGTCTTGGAGATCTTCTTGGACTCCAGGCGGTCGCGCTCCAGCATGTTCTTGAAGTCCATGTTGCCGCCGACGTTCAGCTGCATGGTGCGGTCCAGGATGACACCGCGGTCCTCGAACAGCTTCGCCATGACGCGGTGCGTGATGGTCGCGCCGACCTGCGACTTGATGTCGTCGCCGACGATCGGGACGCCCGCCTCGGTGAACTTGTCCGCCCACTCCTTGGTGCCGGCGATGAAGACCGGGAGCGCGTTGACGAAGGCGACCTTGGCCTCGATGGCGCACTGGGCGTAGAACTTCGCCGCGTCCTCGGAGCCCACGGGCAGGTAGCAGACCAGGACGTCGATCTGCTTGTCCTTGAGGATCTGGACGATGTCGACCGGGGCCTCGGCGGACTCCTCGATGGTCTCCCGGTAGTACTTGCCGAGACCGTCGAGGGTGTGGCCGCGCTGAACCGTCACACCGGTGCTGGGCACGTCGCAGATCTTGATGGTGTTGTTCTCGGAGGCGCCGATGGCGTCCGCGAGGTCCAGGCCGACCTTCTTCGCGTCGACGTCGAAGGCGGCGACGAACTCGACGTCACGCACGTGGTAGTCGCCGAACTGCACGTGCATGAGGCCCGGGACCTTCGACGCCGGGTCGGCGTCCTTGTAGTACTCGACGCCCTGCACCAGCGACGCGGCGCAGTTGCCCACGCCGACGATGGCTACGCGAACCGAACCCATTCCGGTTGCTCCCTGTGTGTAATCGGTGAAGCCCCGACGGGACCTCACGTGGCGGTGTCGTCGGGCGTATCCGGCCGGGGAGACTCCCCGGACCGGGGCAGGCCGCCCGTCGTTCCAGTGGTGGTGTCCAGCGACGCGGGTCCCCCGGAGGCGGAACCCTTGAGGTCCCGCCCGGCCCGCTCGCTCTCGATGAGCTCGTTCAGCCAGCGCACTTCGCGCTCCACGGACTCCATTCCGTGGCGCTGGAGCTCGAGTGTGTAGTCGTCGAGGCGCTCCCGGGTGCGTGCCAGAGAGGTGCGCATCTTCTCCAGACGCTCCTCCAGCCGGCTGCGGCGGCCCTCCAGCACGCGCATGCGTACGTCACGCGACGTCTGCCCGAAGAAGGCAAAGCGCGCGGCGAAGTGCTCGTCCTCGTACGTGTCGGGGCCCGTCTGCGAGAGCAGCTCCTCGAAGTGCTCCTTACCTTCGGCCGTCAACCGGTAGACGATTTTGGCGCGGCGCCCTGCGAGCCCGGCGGAGACGGCGTCCTCAGGAGCGTTCCCCGGCTCCTCGATCAACCAGCCGTTGGCGACCAGCGTCTTGAGGCAGGGATAGAGCGTCCCGTAGCTGAACGCACGGAACACACCCAGTGACGTATTGAGTCGTTTGCGCAGCTCGTAGCCGTGCATTGGAGATTCGCGGAGCAGGCCGAGAACGGCGAACTCGAGGATGCCGGAACGCCGGCTCATCGTCGCCTCCTCTCTCCCGCGATCCGGCGGCGGCGGAGGCCGCTCCGGGTGCCTTGGCGGTGCTTATCTCGGACTGATGTATCGACTCGATACATCACGACGATAGATCCCAGCCCTGGATGCGACAAGAGGGGGCAGAGTGAACGGGATCACATCGCAGGCCGGTCGGAGGCAAGTTGCCTGATTTGGGGTGAACTTCGAGGCTCAGCGGGTTTGGCCAGTGCGTAGTCTGTGCGCCATGCACACCGCCGGGAACCAAGTGACGCCCGGGGGACGTCCCCGTCCCCGGTGCGGTACGGGTGAATACACGACCGACCACATCCGTACTTCGGGGGGACCGGAAACCAGCCGCCGTTTCCAGGCGCGCAAGGGTGCGCCTGCCCGAGGAGTAATCGTTCGATGAGCGAGCACCGTCGCAAACCGCCGCAGCCGCAGGGAGGCGGACGTGCCGCGGCCCGACGTGGCCAGTCCGGCTCGTCCTCCGGCCGCCGCGCGGCACCGCGAGGCGCCAGCGGATCTCCTGCCGATTCCTATGGATCCGGTTCCCACGGGCCGGGCCCGGGGTCGGATTCGTATGGCGCGGGAGGTGAGGAGCGCCCGTACGAGGGTCGTGCCGCCGCTCGGCGGGCGGCACAGAGAGGTGGCGGCCGCCGTGGCCGCCCCGGCGGACCCGATGGCCCGAACGGGCCCGGGCGCGGCCGTGGCCGGGCGGCGCCGCCCGCCAAGAACCGGATCGTCGACTACCCGCGCGCGGGCAAGGACGGATGGTACCGCTGGGTGCCGTCCTGGAAGCTCGTGACGGGGCTGTTCATCGGCTTCCTCGGGAGCATGGTGGCGGTCGCCGGTATCGGATACGCCATGGTGGGCGTGCCCGATGTCGCCGCGACCGCGACCGCGCAGAACAACGTCTACCTCTGGTCCGACAAGACGCCGATGGTCTCGACGGGTGGCGAGACGAACCGGCAGATCGTCAACCTGTCGCAGATCCCCGAGGCGATGCAGTGGGCGGTCATCTCCCAGGAGAACAAGACCTTCTACTCCGACAGCGGCGTCGACCCCAAGGGCATCGCCCGCGCGTTCTTCAACATGGCCACCGGTGGCCAGACCCAGGGTGGTTCCACCATCACCCAGCAGTACGTGAAGAACGCGAGGCTGGACGACCAGTCGCAGACGATCTCCCGTAAGTTCAAGGAGATCTTCATCTCGGTCAAGGTGGGCACCACCGTCGACAAGAAGGAGATCCTCGCGGGCTACCTGAACTCGGCCTACTACGGCCGGGGTGCCTACGGGATCCAGGCGGCCGCGCGTGCCTACTTCAACAAGGACTCCATCGACCTGAACCCGGGCGAGTGCGCCTTCCTGTCCGCGATGCTCAAGGGCGCGACGTACTACGACCCGGCGGGCCAGACCTCCATCGACCCCACCGGGGCCACCGCGGAGCAGAACACACAGCGGGCCCTGACGCAGATGCAGGACACGCTCGACAAGATGGTTCAGGGCAACCATCTGAGTGCCACCGAGCGGGCCAAATACACCAAGCTTCCCGACTGGAAGTACCCGCGGTCGAACACCCAGCTGAGCGGTCAGATCGGCTACCTCGTGGACCTGGCCAACAGCTATCTGATCACCCACAGCGACGACACCGGCCTCACCGCTGACAAGCTGCGGCTGGGCGGCTACACGATCTGGACGACCTTCGACAAGAAGAAGGTCGCGAAGCTGGAGAAGGCGGTCAAGAAGGTCCAGAAGGCCAACATCAACCCCAAGCTGCGCCCGAAGACGGACACGCACGTCCAGTTCGGCGGGGCCTCGGTGGACTCGAAGACGGGTGCCATCGTGGCGATCTACGGCGGTGAGGACGCGACCAGGCACTTCACCAACAACGCCGACGCGACCGGCGCCCAGGTCGGCTCGACCTTCAAGCCGTTCGTACTGGCCGCGGCCATGCGGGACGGAGTCCGCGACCCCAGCGGGGGCAAATCGCAGCCACAGGACGAACGCACCCAGGTGTCGCCCAAGAGCCGGTTCAGCGGTAAGAACAAGCTCAAGATCAAGAATTACGACGGGACCGTCTGGAGGGATGAGAAGGACGGGGAGTGGCTGCAGACCAACGACGGTAACGAGTCGCGCGGAAAGCCCCCGAGCTACCTGATCGACCTGCGCGAGGCGATGCAGTGGTCGGTGAACTCCGCCTTCGTGCAACTCGGTATGGACGTCGGCCTGGACAAGGTCAAGCAGGCCGCCCTCGACGCCGGTCTGAAGGAGAACAGCCTGACCGGCACAAGCTTCCCGTCCTTCTCCATCGGCATCTCCGACCCCAGCGCCATCCGCATGGCGGGCGCCTATGCCACCTTCGCCAAGAGTGGTGAGCAGAACGACCCGTTCTCCGTCCTGGAGGTCAACAGCAAGGACGGGCAGGTCTACAAGCACGAGGGCAAGCCCAAGGAGGCCTTCTCGCCGGCCGTCGCCGACAACGTCACGGACATCCTCAAGACCGTGGTCGAGAAGGGTACGGGCTCCAACGCCCAGCTGCCCGGGCGTGAGGTGGCCGGCAAGACCGGTACCACGGACGGGAACAAGTCCGCCTGGTTCGTCGGCTACACCCCGCAGCTCTCCACCGCGATCGGCATGTTCCGGCTGGACGACAACGAGAAGAACAAGTCGCGCAAGTTCGAGGAGATGTACGGCACGGGTGGCCAGGACAAGATCCATGGCGCCTCGTTCCCGTCCGAGATCTGGCACGACTACATGCTGGAGGCACTCCAGGGCGTGCCGGCCGAGAAGTTCCCGAAGCCCGAGCCCATCGGCGAGATCGTCAACCCGGTGCCCAGCCCCACGCCGACGCCCTCGCCCACTCCGACCGAGGAGGCCAGCCCGACGCCGTCTCCCACGCCCAGCGAGGTCGAGCCCAGCCCGACCCCCTCGCCGACCCCGTCGCGTTGCGGCTTCTTCGGCTGCGACAGCAACGGCGGTAATACGGGCGACGGCGGTACGGACGGAGGCAGCAGCCCATCGCCGTCACCGACCGATTCAGGCAGTGGCAATGGCAACGGAGGCGGCAACAGAGGCAACGGCAACGGAGGCTTCTTCGGAGGCACGACCAACTAGCCGCCTGACCGCCTCACGAGGGTGTTTCACGTGAAACGAGGGCCGCCGCACCTGCCGGGTGCGGCGGCCCTCGGCTTTCTCCCGGATGTGTACGGCAGGATGTGCCCCATGCCCAGTGCTGAATCGACGCAAGCGAGCGTGCACGAGCCGGACCCGGTGCGGCCCACCAAGGAGGACGAGGTCGCGGCGGCCGGCAGTGAGCTGATCGGCGGCGCCGTCGGGCGGCGTGCCCTGCTCGGGAGGTCCTGGTGGACCCCCGTACGGGTCGTCGCGCTCGTCGCGATCGGCATGTTCGCCCTCGGTCTGGTCCAGAAGGTCCCCTGCTACCACGGTGCCTGGTTCTTCGGTGCGAGTTCGCAGTACACGAAGGCCTGCTACTCGGACATTCCGCACCTCTACCAGGGGCGCGGCTTCGCCGAGGGCCTCGTGCCCTACTTCGACAAGCTCCCCGGCGACATGCCGTACCTGGAGTACCCCGTACTGACCGGGGTGTTCATGGAGGTGGCCTCCTGGCTGACCCCGCACAGCGGCAGCATCCAGCATCAGGAACAGTGGTACTGGATGGTCAACGCCGGGATGCTGATGGTGTGCGCGGCCGTCATCGCCGTCTGCGTGGCCCGCACACACGCCCGGCGACCGTGGGACGGTCTGCTGGTCGCCCTCGCGCCGGCCTTCGCGTTGACCGCCACCATCAACTGGGACCTGCTGGCGGTCGCCCTGACGGCCGCCGCGATGCTGATGTGGTCCCGCGGGCGCTCGGTCGCCTTCGGCGTCCTGCTGGGCCTCGCCACGGCCGCCAAGCTGTATCCCGTCTTCCTGCTCGGCCCGCTGTTCGTATTGTGCTGGCGGGCGGGCAAGTGGCGGGACTTCGGCAAGGCCCTGGCGGGCGCCGTCGTCGCCTGGCTGGTGGTGAACCTGCCGGTGATGGCCTTCGCCTCGGAGGGCTGGTGGCAGTTCTACAGGTTCAGCCATGACCGGGGCGTCGACTTCGGCTCCTTCTGGCTCATCTGGGCCCAGAACTCGAGCAGCCCGCCGAGCACCGACTTCGTCAACACCACGGCCACGCTGCTCGTGGTGCTGTGCGCCCTCGGTATCGCGGCGCTGACGCTGTACGCCCCGCGCCGTCCGCGCTTCGCCCAGCTCGCCTTTCTGATCGTGGCGGCCTTCATCGTCACCAACAAGGTCTACTCGCCGCAGTACGTCCTGTGGCTGGTCCCGCTGGCCGCGCTGGCCCGCCCCAAGTGGCGGGACTTCCTGATCTGGCAGGCCTGCGAGGTGGCGTACTTCTTCGGCATCTGGATGTACCTGGCGTACACGACCAGTGGAGACGCCCACAAGGGTCTGCCGACCGATGGCTACCACTGGGCGATCGCCGTGCACCTGCTGGGCACGCTGTACCTGTGCGCGGTCGTCGTGCGCGACATCCTCATGCCGGAGCGGGACGTGGTGCGCCGCGCCGGCGACGACGACCCCTCGGGCGGTGTCCTCGACGGTGCCGAGGACGTCTTCGTCCTCGGCACCCGGGCCCGTCCGCAGCACCGGGAGGCGGACCTCGGCGGGCCGCAGGTGGAGTGGGGCGGACAGGGCACGTCGGCACCCCAGAGCGGTTCGCTCTGAGCGAACAGGGATTCAGGAGGTCATACGAAAGGCCGTACCCGGCACCGCCGGGTACGGCCTTTCGTGCGAGAACGGGTGCTCGGGGGACCGCTCAGTGGTCCATGAGCCGGTCGAACTGCGTGGTGGTGTGGCGCAGATGGGCCACCAACTCGTCACCGACCTGGGGCTCTTGTGCGTCCGAGGGAACGAACAGGATCGACACCTGCATGTGCGGCGGCTCCGCGAACCAGCGCTGCTTGCCGCTCCAGACGAACGGGGAGAGGTTGCGGTTCACCGTGGCCAGGCCGGCGCGGGCGACGCCCTTGGCGCGCGGCATGACGCCGTGCAGCGCCTTGGGGGCCTCCAGGCCCACTCCGTGCGACGTACCGCCCGCCACGACCACCAGGAAGCCGTCCGAGGCCGCCTTCTGCTGGCGGTAGCCGAAACGGTCGCCCTTGGTGACCCGTGTGACGTCCAGGACCGCGCCGCGGTACTCGGTGGCCTCGTGGTCCCCCAGCCAGAGCCGCGTGCCGATACGGGCGCGGAACTGTGTCTGCGGGAACTGCTGCTGCAACCGTGCGAGTTCCTGCGCCTTGAGGTGGCTGACGAACATCGTGTGCAGCGGCAGGCGGGCCGCGCGCAGCCGGTCCATCCAGCCGATGACCTCTTCCACGGCGTCCGAACCGTCCGTGCGGTCCAGCGGCAGATGGATGGCGAAGCCCTCCAGCCGGACGTTCTCGATGGCGGCGTGCAGCTGCGGCAGGTCCTGCTCGCTGATGCCGTGCCGCTTCATCGAGGACATCACCTCGATGACGACGCGGGCCCCGACGAGGCCGTACACCCCGTCGACCGATGACACCGAGCGGATCACACGGTCGGGCAGCGGCACCGGCTCCTCGCCGCGGCGGTAGGGCGTCAGCACCAGCAGGTCACCGCTGAAGAAGTCCTTGATGCGGGCGGCCTCGTACGTCGTGCCGACGGCGAGGATGTCGGAGCCCAGCCGGGTGGCCTCCTCGGCCAGCCGCTCGTGCCCGAATCCGTAGCCGTTGCCCTTGCAGACCGGGACCAGCCCGGGGAACTGCTCCTGCACGTGCTTGTGGTGCGCCCGCCAGCGCGCGGTGTCGACGTAGAGCGTGAGCGCCATGGCCGGACCTGGAACCTTTCTCGGGGGTGCGGTGTATCAGAAGTATGGAAGGTGTCGACGGGGTCGAAGCGAAGAGCGTCAGGTCAGCGGCGCGACATGTAGATGTCGAGCGCCTTGTGGAGCAGCTTGTTCAGCGGGAAGTCCCACTCCCCGAGGTACTCGGCGGCCTGGCCGCCGGTGCCGACCTTGAACTGGATCAGTCCGAAGAGGTGGTCGGTCTCGTCCAGCGAGTCGGAGATGCCGCGCAGGTCGTAGACGGTGGCGCCGAGCGCGTAGGCGTCGCGCAGCATCCGCCACTGCATCGCGTTCGAGGGCCGGACCTCGCGGCCGATGTTGTCGGAGGCACCGTAGGAGTACCAGACGTGCCCGCCCACGATCAGCATCGTCGCCGCTGCCAGGTTCACGCCGTTGTGCCGGGCGAAGTACAGCCGCATGCGGTTGGGGTCCTCGGTGTTGAGGGCCGTCCACATGCGCTGGAAGTACGACAGCGGGCGGGGCCGGAAGTGGTCGCGCACCGCGGTGATCTCGTACAGCCGCTGCCATTCCTCGAGGTCCTGGTAGCCGCCCTGGACGACCTCGACCCCGGCCTTCTCCGCCTTCTTGATGTTGCGGCGCCACAGCTGGTTGAAGTTCTTGTGCACCTCTTCCAGGGACCGGTTGGCGAGCGGCACCTGAAAGATGTAACGGGGCTGCACGTCGCCGAAGCCGGCGCCGCCGTCCTCGCCCTGCTGCCAGCCCATGCGGCGCAGCTTGTCGGCGACCTCGAAGGCGCGGGGCTCGATGAAGTCGGCCTCCAGGTCGCGCAGGCGCTTGACGTCCGAGTCCTGGATGCCCTTCTTGATGGTCTCGGAGTTCCAGCGGCGGATGATCACCGGCGGGCCCATCTTCACCGAGAAGGCGCCCTGTTGCTTCAGATGCGCCAGCATCGGCTGGATCCAGTCGTCGAGATTCGGCGCGAACCAGTTGATGACCGGGCCCTCGGGCAGGTAGGCGAGATACCGTTTGATCTTGGGCAGTTGGCGGTACAGGACGAGGCCCGCGCCGACCAGTTCGCCGGTGCGGTCGTCGAACCAGCCCAGGTTTTCCGAGCGCCACTCCGCCTTGACCTCTGACCAGGCCGGGACCTGCATGTGACTCGCCGCGGGCAGGTTCTGGATGTAGGCCAGATGCTGCTCTCGACTGATGGTCCTCAGGGTCAGGCTCATTCGGGGCGCTCCTCGGGCTGGCGTGTCCCCATGGGTACAGGGGCTCCGGCTCTCGCGCCGAAGCCTACTGCGCCCTGGGAGCGCGCAGACTGGCCGCACGCAACCTTCGCCCCGGCCTGTTCACCGCCGTGGCGCCGGGCGTGCGGTCATACGGGCGGCGTCCGCGGTGTCCGGCGGACGCCGTCCACAAGGAGCGGCCGGGCGTGCCCGTTGTCAGCTGAACAGGCCGCCGAAGAGGCCGCCGTGCGCCAGGCCGAGATAGAAGCCGACCGCGGAGGCGCCGAGGCCGAGGATCAGCCCGAAGCGCTCGCGCGTCGTCACGGAGATCCACTGTCCGTACGCCCCCGTGAGGATCCCCACCAGCCCGGCCCAGGAGCTCAGCAGGTGCAGGCCGTGGAAGAGGAGCCCGGTGATGAACGCCAGCACGCCCAGCACCAGGGTCACCACGAGCAGGGTGTCCTGGACCGGGTGGGACTTGCCGTCGGTGGCGAAGAGGCCACCACCCGCGGCGGTGTTCGGTCGCATCGTCTGTGCCATGGGGCACCTCCAGCGAAAAGCGGCGCATCTTAGCGCCGTGCACACCCGAGGTGTCCAGGTTGACGGGTCCGGAGCCCCGATTTCAACCGGAAGCGGGTGTGCGGGTAGTCTGTACGTTCTGCACGGTGTCTGCCCAGGCTGAGCCACGGCCAACCTGGAGAGTCCGTCAGCGGCCCTCGTTGTCAGTGGCGGCTGATGTACTGCAAGCACTGTTGCGTACGCATAACAACCCTCCTGCCACGGAACGACCGTGGCCGTTGAGTCCAGAGGAGGTGGGTTCCACATGCGTCACTACGAGGTGATGGTCATCCTCGACCCCGATCTCGAGGAGCGTTCTGTCTCCCCGCTGATCGAGAACTTCCTTTCTGTCGTCCGTGACGGCGGCGGAAAGGTCGAGAAGGTCGACACCTGGGGCCGTCGTCGTCTCTCGTACGAGATCAAGAAGAAGCCCGAGGGCATCTACTCGGTCATCGACCTGCAGGCCGAGCCTGCGGTCGTCAAGGAGCTCGACCGCCAGATGAACCTGAACGAGTCGGTCCTCCGGACCAAGGTCCTCCGCCCCGAGACCCACTGAGCCCTTCGCTCAGCTGATCTCGGGATTCGAGTAGCAAGCAGCCAGAGCAAACCCGCCGAGAGGTTCCCCCATGGCAGGCGAGACCGTCATCACGGTCGTCGGCAATCTTGTCGACGACCCCGAGCTGCGCTTCACCCCGTCCGGTGCGGCGGTCGCGAAGTTCCGCGTCGCGTCCACTCCCCGCACCTTCGACCGCCAGACGAACGAGTGGAAGGACGGCGAGAGCCTCTTCCTCACCTGCTCGGTCTGGCGTCAGGCGGCGGAGAACGTCGCCGAGTCGCTCCAGCGAGGCATGCGCGTCATCGTGCAGGGCCGGCTGAAGCAGCGGTCCTACGAGGACCGTGAGGGCGTCAAGCGCACGGTCTACGAGCTGGACGTCGACGAAGTCGGTGCCAGCCTGCGCAACGCCACGGCCAAGGTCACCAAGACCTCGGGCCGCGGTGGTCAGGGTGGTTACAGCGGCGGCGGTGGCGGCCAGGGTGGCGGCGGCTGGGGCGGTGGCCCCGGCGGCGGCCAGCAGGGCGGCGGTGCTCCCGCCGACGACCCGTGGGCGACCGGTGCTCCCGCCGGTGGCAACCAGGGTGGCGGCGGCTGGGGCGGCGGCTCCGGCGGCGGTGGCGGCTACTCGGACGAGCCCCCCTTCTAGGCGGGCCGTACCCACACTTCTTGATCACACAGGAGAAACACCATGGCGAAGCCGCCTGTGCGCAAGCCTAAGAAGAAGGTCTGCGCTTTCTGCAAGGACAAGGTCACGTACGTGGACTACAAGGACACGAACATGCTGCGGAAGTTCATTTCCGACCGCGGCAAGATCCGTGCCCGTCGCGTGACCGGCAACTGCACGCAGCACCAGCGTGACGTCGCCACGGCTGTCAAGAACAGCCGTGAGATGGCGCTGCTGCCCTACACCTCCACCGCGCGCTAAGGGAAGGGTGAGCCACACATGAAGATCATCCTCACCCACGAGGTCTCCGGTCTCGGTGCCGCGGGCGACGTCGTGGACGTCAAGGACGGCTACGCTCGCAACTACCTGATCCCGCGGAAGTTCGCGATCCGCTGGACCAAGGGCGGCGAGAAGGACGTCGAGCAGATCCGTCGTGCTCGCAAGATCCACGAGATCCAGACCATCGAGCAGGCCAACCAGATCAAGGCCCAGCTCGAGGGCGTGAAGGTCCGCCTGGCCGTCCGCTCCGGCGACTCCGGCCGTCTGTTCGGTTCCGTCACCCCGGCCGACGTCGCCTCGGCGATCAAGGCTGCCGGCGGTCCCGAGGTCGACAAGCGTCGCATCGAGCTGGGCGCGCCGATCAAGACCCTGGGCGGTCACGAGACGTCCGTGCGTCTGCACCCCGAGGTTGCCGCCAAGGTCAGCATCGAGGTCGTCGCCGCGTAAGGCACTCTGCTCGGCTTGAGTAGTCGGGAAGGGGCCGCATCCGTCGAGGATGCGGCCCCTTCCGCGTGACTGGTGCTGTGACCGGAAAGGTTCACCGGCTCGCGACGCCCGGCACGGCACCTCGCCGCGTTGTCGCATCACCCGAGTACATCCCGTACGCGGGCAATGCTCCGCCCTGCGAGGCACCGCATCGGACGCCGCGAGCTTCCCGGCAAACCTTCCCGGCCACAGCACTAGGGTCATGGCGCCGAGGGCAGGGGCGCGGGAAACGGCGTTTCATGTGAAACGTGGCAGCCCGCGGTGTTTCACGTGAAACGGTCAGCGTGTCGCTCCCGTGACGATCCAGCGGCCCGAGCGGGAACGCAGCCACAGCGTCAGCATCCGCACGGTCATCATCAACGTCATGGCCGCCCAGAGCGCGGTGAGCCCGCCGCCCAGAAGGGGAACGAGCAACGCCACAGGCGTGAAGACCGCCAAGGTCACCAGCATGGCGCCGGCGAGATACGGTCCGTCCCCCGCGCCCATCAGCACACCATCCAGGACGAAGACCACGCCGCAGATCGGCTGGGAGAACGCCACCAGGAGCAGTGCGGCCAGTGCCGTGTCCTTGACGAGGGCGTCACTGGTGAACAGCGACAGGAAGAGCGGTCGGCTCAGGATCACCAGGAGCCCGAGGGCGAATCCGACGGCTATCCCCCACTGCACCATGCGTCGACAGGCCTCGCGAGCGCCCTCCGGATCGTCGGCGCCGAGATAGCGGCCGATGATGGCCTGTCCGGCGATCGCGATGGCGTCGAGGGCGAACGCGAGCAGGCTCCACAGGGACAGGACGATCTGGTGGGCGGCGATGTCCGCGTCACCGAGGCGGGCCGCCACGGCCGTGGCGATCAGCAGGATCGCCCGCAGGGAGAGCGTACGGACGAGCAGCGGAGCGCCCGCCTGTGCGGATGCCCTGATGCCGGCCCGATCAGGCCGCAGGGAGGCGTGGTGCCGGCGGGCCCCACGGACGACCACACAGAGGTAGACCGCCGCCATGCCGCACTGGGCGATGACGGTGCCCCAGGCCGAGCCCGCGATGCCGAGTCCGGCGCCATAGACGAGCCCGACATTGAGGGCGGCGTTGGCGACGAACCCGGCGACGGCGACATACAGCGGCGTCCGGGTGTCCTGGAGCCCGCGAAGGACTCCGGTCGCGGCCAGCACGACCAGCATGGCCGGAATGCCGAGTGAGGAGATGCGCAGATAGGTCGTCGCATACGGTGCCGCCGTGTGCGATGCACCGAAAAGGTCCACCAAGGCGGGTGCGGTGGGCAGGACGACCGCGATGACGGCGGCCCCGAGCAGCAGTGCCAGCCAGATGCCGTCCATGCCCTGGCGGATGGCTGACCGGATATCGCCCGCGCCGACGCGGCGGGCGACGGCCGCCGTGGTGGCGTAGGCGAGGAAGACGAAGATGCTGACGGCGGTGGTCAGAAGGGCCGAGGCGATACCGAGTCCGGCGAGCTGCGCCGTGCCGAGATGGCCGACGATCGCGCTGTCGGCCATCACGAACAGGGGCTCGGCGACGAGTGCGCCGAAGGCCGGTACGGCCAGCGCGACGATCTCTCGGTCGTGCCGGCGCCGGGTGGCCGGGCGGCGTGCGGGGGCCTGTGTCATGAGCATCAATGTAATCGTCCACAGGTAAGAGATGCAAAGCCTTTGCAGTCCTTACTTTAGGTTTGGCGGCGTTCGCTTGTGCGTACCGTTCGAGGCGATCTTGGTCCGACTGGGAAAGTTTTTCTTCTGCACAGCCGGTGGACGGGAAAGTAGCAGGTCAGCGGGGTCCTGTGGGTGGCGCCGAGGGCTTTTTCACAGGGCTGTCCACCGGCTCGTGCACAGGTTTCGCCGAGTTCTCCACAGCATCGGGGCGCTCGTCCACATGGCCTGTGGATAACCAGATTGGCTGACGCTGTTCTGGGCCCTACCGTGGTCCGGCGCCCGCTCCGTCCGCCGGCTTCCAAAGCGTCATAAACCTGACGCGCCTGAAGCGGAGTTGGGCCTCTCATTTTGTCAGTGCCGTCCCGTACAACAGAGGGGCACGGCGAGGTCCGCTCGGCGGACGGGAGGAGGCTGCTCGGTGAGCATTTCCGAGCCCCTGGACGACCCGTGGGCCGACAGCGGTCCAGGTGATCGTCTGCCCGCCTCCCGCCGCCGGCCCGACGGGGAGCGTGGCCGGGACGAGCAGCACGATCGCGGCCGGGAAAACCGCGCGTGGGACGACGGGGGCTCCGCCTTCGAACGCGTTCCCCCACAGGACCTCGACGCCGAACAGTCGGTCCTCGGCGGCATGCTCCTGTCGAAGGACGCCATCGCCGACGTGGTGGAGATCCTCAAGGGCCATGACTTCTACAAGCCGGCCCACGAGACGATCTACACGGCGATCCTCGACGTCTATGCCAAGGGCGAGCCGGCCGACCCCATCACCATCGCCGCCGAGCTGACCAGGCGCGGCGAGATCAACAAGGTCGGCGGCGCCTCGTATCTGCACACGCTCGTGCAGACCGTGCCGACGGCGGCCAACGCCGCGTACTACGCCGAGATCGTCCATGAGCGGGCGATCCTGCGCCGCCTGGTCGAGGCGGGTACACGCATCACCCAGATGGGATACGCGGCCGACGACGACGTCGACGAGATCGTCAACCGAGCCCAGGCCGAGGTCTACGCGGTCACCGAGCAGCGGACCAGCGAGGACTACCTGCCGCTGGGCGACATCATGGAGGGCGCGCTCGACGAGATCGAGGCGATCGGCTCGCGCAGCGGGGAGATGACCGGTGTGCCCACCGGGTTCACCGACTTCGACTCCCTGACGAACGGTCTGCATCCGGGTCAGATGATCGTCATCGCCGCGCGCCCCGCGATGGGCAAGTCGACGCTCGCGCTGGACTTCGCGCGGGCGGCGTCGATCAAGAACAACCTGCCCAGCGTCATCTTCTCGCTGGAGATGGGGCGCAACGAGATCGCGATGCGTCTGCTGTCCGCCGAGGCCCGGGTCGCCCTGCACCACATGCGTTCGGGCACGATGACCGACGAGGACTGGACGCGGCTGGCCCGCCGGATGCCGGACGTCTCGGCCGCCCCGCTCTACATCGACGACTCCCCGAACCTGTCGATGATGGAGATCCGTGCCAAGTGCCGGCGCCTGAAGCAGCGCAACGACCTCAAGCTGGTCGTGATCGACTATCTCCAGCTGATGCAGTCCGGCGGTTCCAAGCGTGCCGAGAGCCGGCAGCAGGAGGTCTCGGACATGTCCCGAAACCTCAAGCTGCTGGCCAAGGAGCTGGAGATCCCGGTCATCGCCCTCTCCCAGCTCAACCGTGGCCCCGAGCAGCGCACCGACAAGAAACCGATGGTCTCCGACCTGCGTGAGTCGGGATCCATCGAGCAGGACGCCGACATGGTCATCCTGCTGCACCGCGAGGACGCCTACGAGAAGGAGTCGCCGCGCGCCGGCGAGGCCGACCTGATCGTCGCCAAGCACCGAAACGGTCCGACCGCGACGATCACGGTCGCCTTCCAGGGCCACTACTCGCGGTTCGTGGACATGGCACAGACCTGATCCGGCGACCGTGTAGGGTCTCGCGGCTGATGTCGTGATCTCACGGGCCGTGTCGTACCGATGTCGTATACGACATCACCGTGAGACCAGCGCGTGGGTGCTGCTGCTCAGCGCCTCGTCTCGTACCTGGTCAGGACCACGCCGCCGGAAAGCGTCCGCGTCTCCACCAGGTTCAGGTTCACCCAGCTGTCCAGCGCGGTGAAGAAGGGCGTGCCGCCGCCCACCAGGACCGGATGGGCGGCGATCACGTACTCGTCGATCAGCCCGGCGCGCATGGCCGCCCCGGCGAGCGTTGCGCCGCCGATGTTCATTGGGCCGCCGTCCTCGGCCTTGAGCCGGGTGATCTCGGCGATCGCGTCGCCGGTGACCAGGCGGGTGTTCCAGTCGACCTTGTCGATCGTCGAGGAGAACACCACCTTCGGCGTGTCCCGCCAGTTCCGCGCGAACTCGATCTCCGCCGGGGTGGCGTTGGGCTGCTGGTCGCCGGTCGGCCAGTAGGAGCTCATCGACTCCCACAGCTTGCGCCCGTACAGCGACAGGCCACTTGCCTGCTCGTGGTCGAGCCACCACTGGAACAGCTCGCGGCTCGGCGGTCCGCTCCAGCCGATGTCGTCGCCGGCCGCGGCGATGTAGCCGTCCAGAGTCAGGTTCATGGCGTAGATCAGTTTCCGCATGGCCCAGCCTTCCGTCCGTGGGTGTCCGGCGTATAGACCAGCGCGGCGCGGGAAACTCATCGGTGCGCGATCTGGGCTCGCCGGTAGTCCTCGTGCTCGGGGCTCAGCGTGGTGTACTCGGCCGACACGGGCAAGCCGCCTGATCTCGACCTCGTCCTCGCGGGGAAATGCCACGGATTTGAGACTGATCACGGGTGACAAGGCCGTGAGACAGCCAAGAACGACCAGGTCACGCAAGATCGACATGTCACGAGCGGCGAGACCCCACAGGCGAGCGCGGACCGCCCCAGCACGGTTCTCCGCGGCCGTTCGGAGAAATCTGCTCGACGTGTGCCGGACGCTGCGGGTGGACTGGGGGCATGACGACATCTCAGGATGACCTGCTTCCCGGTACCCGCCGGGCGCTGCTGCACCGGATCGCCGTGGCCCAGACGGAGGGGCGGGCGCCGTCGCTCGTCGCGGCGGTCGTGCGGGACGGGCGGACGGTCTGGCACGGTGCGCGGACGTCGGTGGACGGACACGCACCGGACCAGAACACGCAGTACCGCATCGGCTCGATCACCAAGACCTTCACCGCCGTGCTCGTTCTGCGGCTGCGCGACGAGGGCCTGCTCGACCTCGGGGACCCGCTGGAGAAGCATCTGCCGGGCACCGGCGTGGGGGAGGCGACCGTAGCCGATCTGCTGGCGCACACGGGCGGGCTGGCCGCCGAGTCGCCGGCGCCCTGGTGGGAGAGATCGCCGGGGTCGCTGCGTCCCGAACTGGCCGATGTACTGGGCGAGGAACCGCTGCGGCATCCGGTCGGCCGGCGGTTCCACTACTCGAATCCCGGCTACACCCTGCTGGGTGCGCTCGTCGCGGAGTTGCGGGGCGCTCCCTGGGAGGAGGTTCTGCGGCGGGAAGTGCTCGAACCCCTGGGTCTGCACCGCACGAATGCCCGCCCCGAGGCGCCGCACGCGGGGGGCTGGGCGGTGCATCCCTGGGCCGATGCGCTGCTGCCCGAGCCTGCCGAGGACCTCGGGCGGATGGCTCCGGCCGGGCAACTGTGGTCCACGACAGGTGATGTGGCCCGCTTCGCCGCCTTCCTGGTCCAGGGGGACGACGGGGTGCTGAGCGCCGAGTCGCTGCGGGAGATGAGGACTCCGGCGGCTCCGCCCGAGGCGGCGGATGTGGCGTCCGGGTACGCGTACGGCCTGGGGCTCGAGGTGCGGCGGTGGGGTGAGCGCCTCCTCGTCGGGCACAGCGGGTCGCTTCCGGGCTTCCTGGCCTCGCTCACCATCGGTGTGGAGGACGACGTGGCAGCGGTGGTGCTGGCGAACTGCACGTCCGGGCCGGCGGTCACCGCGGTGGGGGCCGACCTCGTGCGGATCGTCGCCGACGCCGAGCCGCGGATCCCGGAGCCCTGGCGGCCGTTGCGGAAGGTCGAGCCGTCGGTGCTGGAGCTGGTGGGGCAGTGGTACTGGGGGACCTACGGGTTCGGCCTGCGGCTGACGGCCGACGGACTCGCCTCGTTGGAGCCGCTGTCCGGCAATGGCCGGCGTTCGCGGTTCCGGTCGAACGGTGACGGGACCTGGACGGGACTGGAGGGCTACTACGCCGGAGAGGTGCTGCGGGTGGTGCGACGGCCGGACGGGGCCGTGGACCATCTGGACCTCGGGTCGTTCGTGTTCACGCGTCAGCCGTACGACGTGGACGCTTCCGTGCCCGGCGGCGTGGACCCGGAGGGGTGGCGCGGCATCGGATAGCGCCCTGGATGCCCTGAGGGGTGGGGGGGTGACGGGTAAACCCCCCCCCCCCGCGGGTTGGCGGGGCGGACACGGGGATCGTGTATCCCACGTGCGAGGCTTCGCAACCCACCCGCCCGGAG
>NZ_JBIVTV010000006.1:179799-307037 GCF_044756885.1 Streptomyces sp. NPDC091412
TAGGGTTGCGGGCGCGGCGGGGTGGCCGGGTGGGGGTGGGGCTGATGGGGATTGCGCGGTGGTGGCCGTGTGGGGTGGGCGTTTCACGTGAAACGCCCACCCCTCGGCGTGTTCGAGGTGCTCACAGGTGAAGCTTGAAGCCCAGGTGCGAGGCTTCGAAACCCAGCCGCTCGTAGAAGCGGTGGGCGTCGGTGCGTGTCCTGTCCGAGGTCAGCTGGACCAACTGGCAGCCTTCGCGCCGTGATGTGTCGACGGCCCACTCGATGAGCCGCGTGCCCAGGCCGCTGCCTCGCTCGCCCGCGTGGATGCGGACGCCTTCGATGATCGACCGGGTGGAGCCGCGCCGGGACAGGCCCGGAATGATCGTGAGCTGGAGCGTGCCGACGACGCGGTCCTCGCGCACGGCGACCACCAGGTGCTGGTGGGGATCGGCGCTGAGCCGCTCCAGCGCGGTCAGATAGGGCGCGAGGTCGTCCGGGGACTCACGCTGCGCCCCCAGCGGGTCGTCCGCGAGCATGGCCACGATGGCGGGGACGTCGGCGGCGACAGCGGCTCGTATGGCGAGATCTTCCATGTCCCGCACCCTATGGGCTGGTCCGGCCCGCACCGGGACCATGCCGGGGCGGGTCTATGCCGGGGCGGTCGCGTGCAAGGACTCGACGGCCCGGACCAGCGGTGCCAGATCGGGGTTCTTCGCGGCTTCGTCGAGTGCCTCGCGCAGGGCGCCGTCGTTGGTCGGCCGGGCCTGGGCCAGGAGCTTGAGACCGGTTTCGGTGACGTTGGTGTAGATGCCGCGGCGGTCCGTGGGGCACAGATAGCGCTCGAGCAGACTGCGGTCCTCGAGCCGGGTGACCAGCCGGGTGGTGGCGCTCTGGCTGAGGACGACCGCGTCCGCGACCTGCTTCATCTGCAGATGGCCACCCTCACCGTCGTGTTGCCGGCTGAGCACGTCGAGCAGCGAGTATTCGCGCACGCTGAGATCGTGCCCGGCCTGAAGGGCGCGCTCGATGTGCGTCTCGATCCTGCCGTACAGCAGGGCGAGCGCGGACCAGCCCTGGGCCAGGGCGGTCAGCGCGGGGTCCCTCGCTGTCATGGGCGTTTCCTCCGTCCCGGAGCGGCTGAATCCAGGATAGGGCAGCGCAACGATAGACAGCCTTTGGAGGTATAGCGCGCACGCAACTATTGCGCCCTTCCGGCTTGGCGGAAGCCGGGAGCTCCGGGAAGACATGAGCCCGGAGCGGCTGCCTCAGCCCGCCGCCACGGTGAGCGGTGCGAACCGACGGGTCCAGTCCCCGGGCGACTCCGCGACGCCGTACATCATGACGTCATTGCGCATCACCGGCGCCAGCCCGCGTTCCGTCACCCAGCCCAGCAGCTCTTCGTGGCGTACGTCGATGTCCGTGCGCAGCCGGCGGTCGGTTCGAGCGGCGAGGGAGGCGATCAGGGCCTTGGCCGTCTCCGTGTCCCGGGCGATCAGGGGACCCACGACATGGGTGTCCATGTTGGGCCAGGCCGCCGCGTACCCGATGATCCGGCCGTGCTCCTCGGCGACGCGCAACTGGTCGGCGAACGCGGGCAGTCGCGTGATGGCCGGGGTTCGATCAATGCCGAACACCTCTTCGTCGAGCCGCAGGATGCCCGGAAGGTCCGCCGCGGTGGCCGCGCGCGTGGCGACAGGAGTCCGCGACGCGTCCGGTGTGAAGTGCCCGACCACCATCTCCGCCCTGCCGGTGACCTTGAAGCCCAGCTCCTCGTAGAGCGGGCGGCCGAGCGGGGTCGCATGGAGGGTCAGAGGGGTGCTGCCCATCGTCGAGACCACGTGGCGCATCAGCCGCCGTCCGATGCCCTGGCGGGCATGCCGTTCGGCGACCAGGACCATGCCGATGGCGCCGAGATCCGGGCGGCCCTGCGGTCCGTACTCGCTCACGACACACGCGGCGACGAGTCCTCCGTCCGGGTCGTCGATGCCGTAGCCCGTCCCGGCCGTCAGAAGAAAGCTCCACTTGTGCTCCTCCCGCGGCCACCCCCGGTCCTCGGACAAGTCGGCGCAGGCGGTGAGATCGCGAAGCGTCAGGCGGCGGATGGGGGAATGAGCGGGAGAAGGAGTCGACACGCAGGTCAGGCTGTCCGAAGGACCCCCTCGGCGTCCACCCGTTTCGGACCGGACGTACGTGCTTTTGGCCACGGCCGGGTGACCCGTTCCTCAGCCCAGGTCGGGAGCGTGCATGGCCCGCACGCCCTCGATGTTTCCGTCCAGGTAGTGGCGCAGGGACAGCGGAACCAGATGGACGGAGGCGATGCCGACTCGTGTGAACGGCACCCGTACGATCTCGTACTCGCCGGCGGGCTGATCCACTTCGGGGCCATGTCGCTGGGAGAGGTTCATGGACTCCAGCCGGCAGACGAAGAAGTGCTGCACCTTCACACCGGTCGCGCCGCCGTCCTCGCCGATGTGCTCCACGGTGTCCACGAAGCAGGGCACCACGTCGGTGATCTTGGCGCCGAGTTCCTCGTGCACCTCGCGGTGCAGAGCGTCGACGACGGTCGCGTCCCCGGGCTCGACCCCGCCACCGGGAGTGACCCAGTAGGGATCGACACCGGGCTTGGTGCGCTTGATCAGGATCAGGTCGTCACCATCGAGGAGAACGGCACGGGCGGTGCGCTTGACCACGGGTCGGACGGTCATGGGAGAAATGTGGCCCGGCTGGTTCCACGTGAAACATCGCATGCCGCCCCGGTCTCATGCCGCGCACTTCTCCCGCCCCGTGTTCCCTTGCCCTCCCCTGTCCTCCCTTCTTCTCCGCTCAGCACCAGGCGGTGGCCGCCCGCAGCAGCCACTCATGGGCCCGCGCGATGTGCGGCATCGCCAGCGTTCCGGTACGGACCGCGAGGAAGTAGGTGCGCAGCGGTGGCACCGCCGGCTCGTGCAGGGGCACGATCTCCCCCCGCCCCAGGGCGGCCGTGCACAGATACCGGGGCAGCACCGCGAGCCCCGCGCCCGCCACCACGCAGGCGAGGACCGCGCGCAGATCGGGGACGATCACCGTGCCGGAGGCCGCGGGCCGGGCCTCGAAGACCGACCCCCAGTAGCGGGAGGCGAAGGGCAGCGACTCGTGGACCTCGATCACGGGGACGGTGTCCAGGGCGGGTACGGACGTACGGCGGGGTGTCGCCTGGTCGATCCGCTCGGCCCAGCGCGGAGCGGCGACCAGGACGTGCTCCTCGTCGCACAGCGGAGCCGCCGTGAGCAGTCCGCCGCGGGGCCGGGCCGTGCTGATGGCCAGATCGTGATGTCCGGCGGACAGGCCGTTCAGGGCCTCCTCGGCGGTCCCGAAGGAGGTGCGCAGCGCGAAGCCCTCCCCGTCGTCGCCGGTCAGCCCGGTCAGCGCGGGCAGGGCCCGCTCGGCGATGAACTCCGGCGGCCCGGCCAGATGCAGCGTGCGCAGGGAGGACTCGTCGTCCAGGCCGGTCTCGGTGATCTCCACGAGCGCGTCCAGATGCGGCGCGGCCTTGTGCGCGAGCTCGTCGCCGATGGTCGTGGGCGTCACACCGCGGGCCTGGCGCAGGAACAGGGGACGTCCCAACTGCCGTTCCAACGTGCGGATCTGGGAGGTGACGGCCGGCTGGGAGAGACCGAGGAGCGCCGCGGCGCGGGTGAAGGAGCCCGCTCGGTGCACGGTCACGAACGTGCGCAGCAATGCCAGATCCATGGCACGCCCACCCCTCTTGGTGCCCTCTTGTGCGGCCCCCCCGGCCCCGCCCAACTATAAATATGTCGATAGGTCTCTGTCGCTACTGTGATTGGACACTGACACAGAGTCAACTAGCCTTGTTCGCGCGGTTCTTCGCGCGCGGAACCGAGGGCGGTCCGAGCCACGAGGGGGGAGGCTCGGACCGCCCGCTGTGCACGGACGGAAACGGACGGAGACCGCCGGCACTCGCAGGAGACCTGGCAGGCGCCTGCCGGGGACCGGCCGGCGTCCGGGAAGCGGTCAGTGAGCCGGCTCGGCCGACTCCTCCAGCGCGCGCAGCACATCCGCCACCAGGTCCTCGGGGTCCTCCGCACCGACGGACATCCGGATGAAGCCCTCCGGCACCGCGTCACCGCCCCACCGTCCTCGCCGCTCGGCCGTGGAGCGCACCCCGCCGAAGCTCGTCGCGGGGTCCACGAGTCGCAGCGCGTCGAGAAAGCGCTCGGCACGCGCACGCGTGGGCAGCGTGAAGGACACCACGCACCCGTAGCGCCGCATCTGCCGTGAGGCGATCTTGTGGGAGGGGTCGTCGGGCAGCCCGGGGTAGCGCAGCCCGGTCACCTCGGGCCGGCCACGCAGCGCCTCGGCGAGAGCGAGGGCGGAGGCGTTCTGCCGGTCGACGCGCAGGTGCAGGGTGGCGATCGAACGATGGGCGAGCCAGGCCTCCATCGGTCCCGGGATGGCACCGACGATCTTGCGCCAGCGGCGTACGGCCGCCATGGCCTCACCGTCGCGGCCGACGACGTATCCCAGCAGGATGTCGCCGTGTCCGCTGAGCTGCTTGGTGCCGCTGGCCACGGAGAAGTCCGCGCCCAGCGCCAACGGCCGCTGCCCGAGCGGGGTCGCCAGGGTGTTGTCCACGGCGACCAGGGCGCCACGCGCGTGTGCCGCCTCGACCAGCCGCCGGATGTCGCACACGTCCAGCCCCGGGTTCGACGGGGACTCGATCCACAGCAGCCGTGCCCCGTCCAGCGCGTCGAGCTGGGCGTCCCCGCCGGTCGGTGCCGTGCGTACCTCGATCCCGTACTCCTGGAGCTGCTCACGCACCAGGGGCAGCGCCTGGTAGCCGTCGCTGGGCAGCACCACCGCGTCCCCCGCGCGCAGTTGGGAGAAGAGCACCGACGAGATGGCGGCCATGCCGGAGGCGAAGGCGAGCGTCTCGACGCCGTCCTGCCCGGGTGCCTCCAGCTCGCCGATGGCGCGCTCCAGCAGCGTCCAGGTCGGGTTCTCGTCGCGGCCGTAGGTGTAGGGGCCCGTGGGGTCGCCCGGCAGATGGAAGTGGGCGGCGAACACCGGTCCCGGAAGTGTCGGTTCGTGCTTGACCGGCTCGGGCAGCCCGGCCCGCACCGCACGCGTGCCGTCACCGGCCCCGGTGGGGAAACGGGACTGCTCCCGGGTGCCGTTCGGGTCGTCCGCAGCGGAGTCGTTCATACCGCTCTGCCTTCCTTCGCTTGCTGTCGTCCTGCGGCGAGCGCCGCGCGGCCCGCCGCCCACTTCCCCCTCGGGGCGCTCCCTCGGCCCCTCGGTTCAGTCCTCGTCCGGCAGAACCAGGTTCAGCGCCCAGGAGACGACCGAGACGATCAGGCCGCCCAGGACGGCCGTCCAGAAGCCCTCGACGTGGAAGCTCAGGTTGAGCTTGCCGCACACCCACGACGTCAGCAGCAGCATCAGAGCGTTGACCACCAGGGTGATCAGGCCCAGCGTCAGGATGAACAACGGGAAGGTCAGTACCTTCACGATCGGCTTGACCAGGAAGTTCACCAGCCCGAAGATCAGAGCGACGACGATCAGCGTGCCGGCCTTCTTGGCGGTGCTGTCGCCGGTCAGAGTGATTTTGTCGAGCAGCCACACGGCGACCGCCAGGGCGCCCGCGTTGGCGATCGTCTTGACTACGAAATTCTTCATGTGTCTGATCGTGGCAGACCAGATCGACTACGAGTACGGGCGAGGGCGATGAAGGCATTCCGGCTGGACGAACTGGAGGCGGAGCGAGCCGCCAACGAGGGCGCCTACCTTCAGTTCCTGCGCGAGCGGAACATGTCGGTCGGTCTGTACGCGCTCAACGCGGGCGAGCACGACCCGCAGAAGCCGCACAACCAGGACGAGGTGTACTTCGTCGTGAGCGGCCGCGCCTCGATCACCGTCGGTCTGGAGACGACCGAGGTGGCCCGCGGCAGCGTGGTGTACGTGCCGGCCGGAGTCGCCCACAAGTTCCACCACATCAGCGAGGATCTGAGGGTCCTGGTGGTGTTCTCTCCCCCGGAAGCCTGAGGCGGCGTCTCGGGGTTCCCTAGGGGACCGGTCAGGGCAGGACAAGGGGTGCGAGGGCTCCGCGGGGCGCCCTCCCGGCTCTAGCATCGAGTGCAGAACATCGACAGGGCCCGCACCGGGGAGTGCGGGATGCCGACAGGGCCCGGCACCGCGCCGGCGGAGAGATGAGGACGAGGGCAATGCGAGAGATCTTCGCGAGTCTGCCGTGGTGGGTGAAGTGGATCGCGGTGCCCGTCATCGCTCTGGTCGTCTTCGGCGGCGTGATAGCGAGCGTGATCGGCTTCGTGGTCTGGCTGCTGTTCAAGGTGCTGATCTTCGTCGCGCTGGTCGGCGGGCTGATCTACATCGTGCGGAAGTTCATGGCGGGGTCGTCCTCACGCAGCGACTGGTGAGTGCCAGGGGGTACCGGTGAACCGGTAACGGGAGTCGCCGGTTCCCTCGCGGGAGGGAAGTTTCCCGGACAAGCCGTCCGTGTGCGGTGACAGGCGGATAAGGTCCGGAGATCGACGCGGGGGCCGGCCCCCGCGGGCGGCGTACACCCCCATTCGTGTTCCCCGCACGGCTGCCCCCTCGCGCTACGGGAGTGACCCCTTGGCCACGGTTGACACCGCACCCGCAGAACGGCACGCGCCGCCCGCACCCCGGGGGCCGTCCCGCTCGACGGCCCTCCCGGCGCAGCCGCGTTCGTCGGCCCCGTTGGAACGGCCCAGGGCCACGGTCCCGGAGCAGCCGAGGCCCCAGCAGCCCCCGACCCTCATCGGATCCGTGCAGCGTGCGATGCGCCTGCTGGAGACCGTCGCGCGGCACGAGCACGGAGCGCCCGCCAAGCAGCTCGCCCGTGAGACGGGTCTGGCCCTGCCCACCGCCTACCACCTGCTGCGCACCCTCGTTCACGAGGGCTATCTGCGCCGCGACCGGGGTCTGTTCTTCCTGGGTGAGGCCGCTGAGCGGCTGAGTAGCAGCGGAGCGGCGCAGAAACGTCGCACCACGATCGTCGAGGCGCTCGCCCAGTGGCGGGATGCCATCGGTGCGCCGCTGTACTACGCGATGTACCGCGAGGGCGAGATCGAGCTCATGTGCGTCTCCGCCACCGCGGCCATTCCGGCGGTCGAGGAATGGGCCGGCTTCCGCGAGACCGGGCACGCGCACGCGATCGGCCAGTGCCTGCTGTCCCAGCTGGACGACAGGGGCCGCCGCGATCACCTCGACCGCTACCCCGTGCAGTCCCTCACTCCGTACACGGTCCGTGACGAGCACACGGTGCTGCGGCGCCTGGAACGGGCCCGGCCGATGGAGCCGGTGACCGAGCGGCAGGAGTACGCGCTGGGGGCGGTGTGCGCGGCGATTCCCATCACGGTGGGCACCACGGCGGCCGCGATGGCCCTCTCCCTGCCGGCCCATCAGGCGGACCGGCTGCTGCCCGCCGCACGCCGGCTGCAACACGAGGTGGGACGGCGTCTGGGCACCCTGGCGCTCTCTATCAGTATCTGAAAACTCACTCCTTGTGATCTGATGTGTACGTTCAGCAAGATGCACCATTGTTACGGGATGGATTCCCGGCCAGTCGACGGCAAACAACGGGGTAGCGATGCGCGAGTCCGTACAGGCAGAGGTCATGATGAGCTTTCTCGTGTCCGAGGAGCTCTCCTTCCGCATCCCGGTGGAGTTGCGGTACGAGACCTGTGATCCCTATGCCGTGCGGCTGACCTTCCATCTGCCGGGAGACGCCCCGGTGACCTGGGCGTTCGGGCGAGAGCTGCTGATCGACGGGGTGGGGACGCCGTGCGGGGACGGTGACGTGCGCATCTCACCGGCCGGCCGCGACTCGCTGAGCGAGGTCCTGATCCGGCTTCAGGTCGGCGGGGACCGGGCGCTGTTCCGCTCCTCGACGGCCCCGCTGGTGGCGTTCCTGGACCGTACGGACAAGCTGGTGCCCCTGGGGCAGGAGGGTGCGCTGGCCGACTTCGACGCCCACCTCGACGAAGCCCTGGACCGCATCCTGGCGGAGGAACAGAGCGCAGGCTGAGGGGTACGGCAGCGGACGCGGCGGTGGTGTAACGCTTCGCCACGGCCTCAGGGGGTGCAGGAACGCTTCGTCGGCCGCCCAAGGAGCCTCCGCGTACGCAGTCAGCGCCTGCGGCGCCTGCCCCTTCCACCGCGCGCCGGAGCGGGCAGCGTGGCCTGTGCCGCGGCCTGCGTCCGTCCCGTGCGGTCGGCCGAGACCACGAGTGCCGCCAGCGCCGTGGTGACCGGAACGGAGGCGACCAGACCGATCGAGCCCACCAGCGTGCGCACGATCTCCTCCGCGACGAGCTCACTGGTGGCGACGGTCGTCACGCTGCTCTGCGCGATGGAGAACAGCAGCAGCAGCGGGAGCGCGGCACCCGCGTACGCGAGGACGAGGGTGTTGACGACGGAGGCGATGTGGTCGCGTCCGATACGGATGCCCGCGCGGTACAGCCCGCGCCAGCCCATCGCGGGGTTGGCCTCGTGCAGCTCCCAGACCGCCGAGGTCTGTGTCACCGTCACATCGTCCAGGACGCCGAGCGAGCCGATGATGACACCGGCGAGCAACAGGCCGCTCATGTCTATCGACGGATACAGGCCGTGGATCAGACCGGTGCTGTCGTCGGTGTTGCCGGTCAGCGCGGCCCAGCCGATGAACAGCGAGCCCAGGAAGCCGATCAGCATCAGCGAGATCAGCGTGCCGAGCACCGCGACCGAGGTACGGGCGGACAGGCCGTGACACATGTACAGCGCGATCAGCATGATGGCGCTGGCCCCCACCACCGCCACGACCAGCGGGTTCGAGCCCTGCAGGATCGCGGGCAGGACGAAGAGGTTCAGCACCAGGAAGCTGATGGCCAGCGCGACCAGCGCCATCACGCCCCGCATCCGCCCGACGACCACGACGGCGAGTGCGAAGAGACCGGCCAGCAGCGCCATCGGAAAGCGCCGGTTGACGTCGGTGACCGAATACTGCAAGTCCTTGGGTGCCGAGGGCTCGTAGGCGACCACGACCTTCTCGCCCTGGTGCAGCTGCCGGGACTGGTCGGGCTGCACGATCTCGGTGAAGGTACGGCCCTTGTCCTTGCCGCCGTCCACCCGGATCGTGGCCTTCTTACAGTTCCCGGACTGCTGCTGCTGTGCGGAGGAACCCTCGGCGGTGGACGTGTCGCCGGTCGGTGTGTCACCGGAGACGTTCACCGACTGGCAGCTGACCTGGAGCACCTCGACGACGGTGGCCTGCTGCGTCTGCCGGTCGAAGCCCACACCGGTGCGCTCGTGCGACGGGGCGCCGCCGGGCCACAGCACCGCGAGTCCGGCCGCCACCAGTGCGGCGAACGGGATGAGAATCGCCGCGATCACCTTGCGGAGGTGCTTCGACACGGGTGCGGCTGGTCCGTGGCTGTGGCTGTGGCCGTGCCCGCCACCGCTTCCCGGGCCGTGCCCGGTGCCGCTCCCCGGGCTGTGACCGGTACTGCTCCCCGGGCCGTGCCCGGTGCCGCTCCCCGGGCTGTGACCGGTACTGCTCCCCGGGCCGTGCCCGGTGCCGCTCCCCGGGCTGTGACCGGTACTGCTCCCCGGGCCGTGCCCGCCACCCGTCGCGGGGCCGTGTCCGTGGTCCGTGGCGGTGGCTTCCTGGCCGTGCCGGACGTCCTGTCCGCGTCGGGGTTCGGGCGGCGGATGGGGGAACTGCTCTGTCGTGGTCACCGCCCGATCATCGCAAGAACGGCACAGGCCCACTGTTCACCGCGCCACAAATGACGTTAGCGTGGAGGCACCTTTGCACACGCGGGAGCTCGGAGCACCGGGCTGAGAGGGCGCTGACCTCCGTCTTTGCGATGTTTCACGTGGAACGTGCGATGTTTCACAGGAAACGCCGGCAGGCGGAATCCGCTGCGTCGACCGCCGAACCTGTTACCGGGTAATGCCGGCGTAGGGAGTAGGTCTCATGACCAACAAGGACGTACGCACGCCTGCCTCCGATCAGATCTCCAGCGACGCGGAGCGGACCGCTTCCGACGCTGCCGACGGGGAGGCCGGGAAGTCCATCGGCTGGCACAAGGGCTACGTGGAGGGCTCACGCCCCGATCTGCGAGTGCCGGTCCGTCAGGTGCACCTCACCAACGAGCAGTCCGTCACGCTGTACGACACCTCCGGCCCGTACACCGATCCACTCGTCGGTACCGATGTCCGCAGGGGCCTGCCGCCGTTGCGCGAGAACTGGATCGTGGCCCGCGGCGACACCGAGGAGTACGCGGGCCGTCCCGTCCGTCCCGAGGACGACGGGATCAAGCACACCTCGCCACGCGGCGGTCTGCGCAACCTCGACGCGGTGTTCCCGGGGCGGCCGCGCCAGCCGCGCCGCGGCCGCGACGGAGGAGCGGTGACGCAGCTCGCCTACGCGCGCCGCGGGGAGATCACGCCGGAGATGGAGTTCGTGGCCATCCGGGAGAACGTTGCTCCCGAGACCGTCCGCGAGGAGATCGCGGCGGGCCGCGCGGTGCTGCCGGCCAACGTCAACCACCCGGAGATCGAGCCGATGATCATCGGCAAGCGGTTCCTGGTGAAGGTCAACGCCAATATCGGAAACTCCGCGGTGTCCTCCTCCATCGAGGAGGAGGTGGAGAAGATGACCTGGGCGACCCGCTGGGGCGCCGACACGGTCATGGACCTCTCCACCGGCCGCAACATCCACACCACCCGTGAGTGGGTGCTGCGCAACTCCCCCGTCCCCATCGGCACGGTCCCGCTCTACCAGGCTCTGGAGAAGGTGGACGGCAAGGCCGAGGAGCTGACCTGGGAGATCTACAAGGACACCGTCATCGAGCAGGCCGAGCAGGGCGTGGACTACATGACCGTCCACGCCGGTGTACGCCTCGCCTACGTGCCGCTGACCGCCAACCGAAAGACCGGCATCGTCTCGCGCGGCGGCTCGATCATGGCCGCCTGGTGCCTGGCGCACCACAAGGAGTCGTTCCTCTACGAGAACTTCGAGGAGCTCTGCGAGATCCTCGCGGCCTACGACGTCACGTATTCGTTGGGCGACGGACTCCGGCCCGGCTCGATCGCGGACGCCAACGACGAGGCACAGTTCGCGGAACTGCGCACGCTCGGGGAACTCGGCCGGATCGCCAGGCGTTTGGACGTACAGACCATGATCGAGGGCCCGGGCCATGTCCCGATGCACAAGATCAAGGAGAACATCGACCTCCAGCAGGAGATCTGCGATGAGGCTCCGTTCTATACGCTCGGCCCGCTGACGACGGACGTCGCCCCGGCGTACGACCACATCACCTCCGGCATCGGCGCCGCGATGATCGCCTGGTGGGGCACGGCCATGCTCTGCTACGTCACGCCCAAGGAGCACCTGGGGCTGCCCAACCGTGACGACGTCAAGACCGGTGTCATCACCTACAAGATCGCCGCCCACGCGGCCGACCTCGCCAAGGGGCACCCGGGCGCGCAGGAGTGGGACGACGCACTGTCCGACGCCCGCTTCGAGTTCCGGTGGGAGGACCAGTTCAACCTCTCCCTCGACCCGGACACGGCACGGGAGTTCCACGACGAGACCCTCCCGGCGGAACCCGCCAAGACGGCCCACTTCTGCTCGATGTGCGGCCCGAAGTTCTGCTCGATGAAGATTAGCCAAAGCATCACAGAGCGGTTCGGCGGTGCGGCTGAAGGGACGTCTCAGGAGGAGATCGCGGAGGGGATGCTCCAGAAGTCGAAGGAGTTCGCTGCGAGCGGGAACAGGGTGTACCTGCCGCTGGCGGAGTGACCTGTATCTCCACGGAACGGCCCGCGCCTTGTGAGCAGTCGCGGGCCGTCCGTTCCGCTCCAGCTAGTACTCCAGTCTGACTTCGCGATCTTGTCGCGGACCCGGCTGGGTACGGGTACGGCCACCGCGTGATCATCGGGGGTTGTGTGGACTCCTGAAGATCGTGCGGTGGCCGCAGGCCATAACGTAGACCCTGCCCGCTGGCGGGCGATGTTCGACCAGGTCATGGCCCGGATCGCGGGCAGATTCAGGCGAGTTGAGCCCCGGGCCGCAGCCCGCGCTTACCTGCTCGGGCTGCTGTCCAGCGCCGAACGGAAGAACTGCTGGCAGCTGGCCGAACAGGCGGGCCATACGCAGCCTGGGCCGCTGCAACGCCTGCTGCGCTACGCCCGCTGGGGCGCCGATGCCGTCCGCGACGACCTGCGTGCCTACGCCGCCGAACACCTCGGCTCCGACGGCAGCGTTCTCGTTGTCGACGAGACCGGCTTCCTGAAGAAGGGCCGGTCCTCGGCAGGAGTGCAGAGGCAGTACACCGGCACCGCGGGACGCATCGAGAACGCCCAGGTCGGCGTGTTCCTCGCCCTGGCCACCAGCCGGGGACGGGCCCTGATCGATCGACGGCTCTACCTCCCGGAACACTCCTGGTCCAATGATCCCGAACGCCGCACCGCGGCCGGGATACCCGAGACCGTGCAGTTCGCCACCAAGCCCCGTCTGGCCTCGGAGATGATCGCCGCCGCGCTGGAAGCCGGGATCACCGCCTCCTGGGTAACCGGCGACAAAGCCTACGGCCAGGACCCCCAGCTCCGCGCCGCCCTCGAGCCACGCGGCATCGGCTACGTGATGGCCGTTGCCTGCTCGACACGGGTGAGGATCAACCACGGCCGCACTCCCGCTCGCGCCGATACTGTCGCCGGCCGCCTGCCCGCCATGGCCTGGCACCGTCAGAGCGCAGGAAACGGAGCGAAAGGCCCGCGGTACTACGACTGGGCCTGGATCCACATCGACACCGACAGCCACCGGCACCTGCTCATCCGACGCAACCGGTCCACCGGCGAACTCGCCTTCTACCTGTGCTGGTCACCCACCGAAATGCCCCTGTCCGAACTGGTCCGCGTCGCTGGCATCCGCTGGAGCATCGAGGAATGCTTCCAGGCCGCCAAGAGCCAGGTCGGACTCGACCACTACCAGGTCAGACACTGGACCTCATGGCACCGGCACATCACCCTCGCGATGCTCGCCCTGGCCTTTCTGACCGCCCTCGCCGCCGACGCGGCACCCCAGCGGCCCGCCGACGCGCACCACCTCGCCCGCAGCCGCGATCCGATCACGCTGACCGTCCCGGAGATCCGCCACCTACTTGCCGCCGTCTTCAACCCACCAGCCGTGACCGCGGCCAGCCTGCTGCACTGGTCCAACTGGCGCAGACGCCACCAGGCAACAGCCCGACGCAGCCACTACCGACGACGGACCGCCAACGAACCCGCTGGATAGATCGCAAAACCGCAGTGGAATACCAGGACGTTTCGTTCAGCTTCTGGACGGCGACCATCGTGCTCGTGAGGCCGGTTCAAGATCCACTCGGCTGCGCGCGGGCGCTAGGGTGCATAGGGTTCGTGGTCAGTGAGTGATACCTGACAACCCGCCCTCTTCAACGGCCGTTCCGGAAGCCCTCCTTCATGTCGATTGACCGCAAGTTACGTTTGCCGCCTCGCTACCCGGCAGTCGGAACAACTTTCATGGCAGAAACTGCCCTGCGTCGCACTGTTCTCGTCTGGTTGCTTCCGATGCTGTGGACTGTTGCCCTTGGCCTGTGGGGGCTTTCGCGGCAGGACAGCGTATGGCGGGACGAGGCCGCGACCTGGCAGGTAGCCCAGCGCTCCACGGCTGAGATCTGGCACATGCTGGGGAACGTCGACGTCGTGCATGGGTGTTACTACCTGTTGATGCACGCGCTGTTTGAGTGCTTTGGGCCCAGCACCACAACTCTGCGGCTGCCCTCGGTGCTGGCCACGGGGATCGCGGCGGCTTGCGTGGCAGTCATCGGCCACAGGCTGGCCGGCGTGTGGGCGGGCTTAGCGGGAGGGATGGCGTTCGGGCTGCTGCCGGCTGTGCAGTTCTACCTCCAAGAGGGTCGGCCCTATGCACTGGTCGCAGCCGGAGCCGGGATCTCCACATTGCTCCTCACGACCGCGCTCCAAAGGCGTGTTCGTACGCTGCACTGGGCTGCATACAGCAGCACCGTCCTGCTGATGGGGCTGCTGAACTGGCTCTCGCTCGTGATCCTCCCGGCACACCTGGCAACTCTGCTGTGGACCCGAGCCGGGCGCGAGATCTGGACACGCTGGACGACGGCCTCCGCGGCCGCCACCGCCTGTGTGCTGCCGTTGATCCTCTTCAGCCGGGGCCAGTCCGCACAGGTGTCATGGATACCGCCGATGTCCTGGCACATGTTGATCGGACCCGCGGTCCTGCTGGCAATCGGTGGCGTCGGCGCCCTACTGGACCGGCCCCGAGCAGGCCGACCGTCGGCAGCAGCCGTCGGGTTACCGCTGCTGGCGGTGCCGCAGATCGACCTCATCGCTCTTTCCCTGATCCAGCCGTTGTTCTTGGACCGCTACATCCTCTACAGCATGCTGGGTCTGGCACTGCTGATCGGCACCACCATTGGCTCGGCGATACAGGCAGCCAGGCCCCGGCTCCCGAGAGCGTCGAAGTGGATTCTCCCCGCAGTGGTCGTCGCAGCGATGGTGGCACTGTTGCCGCAGTCACTGGTCAAGCGGTCCCCGGCAAGCAGGGTGGACGACGTCCTGGCGATAGCGTCGAACGTCCGGCGGATGAGAACGACCGGAAGTGCGGTGCTCTTCATCCCGTCGGCACGTCGGGACACCAAGTCCGTCTCGCCAAGTGCCTTTTCCGGGCTGCGAGACATCGCTCTCGTAGAGAGCCCAGAGAAGTCCGGGACCCTGAAGGGTGTGGAGGCAAGCCCGGATCACATACGTGCCGCGATGCTTGCCCAGCAACGGATACTGCTGGTGACGGACGCAACGCAGGTGGCGAAACCGGTGACGGCCGAGCGGGACAAGATCAAGACCGCCGTGCTGAAGAAGCACTTCACACCAGTGGCTGACGAGCAAATCCGGGCCGACGGGTGACGGTGTATCAGCGGCTTGCGACAGCTCACTGACCGGCGAAGGAAGACCACCCTCGAGCTCGTAACCGGACGCGGCTGCGCGGACCCGCCACTCCGGCGACCTCCAGGTGCCCAATGATCCGCACCGAGATCCAGCAGCCCGCACACAGCCCGTAAGACACCCAGACGTTCCTTACGCGAGATCACAAAACCAGACTGGAGTACTAGTCGCCGGCTTCCAGGTAGAGCCTTGCCAGACGGGGCAATCGCCGATGCATCTCATCCGCGTCGTCGAAGTCGAAGTCTTCCCCCATGTCCGCTGCGTCACTGTCCTGCTCGTGAGCTGACCGGTACTCGGCCCAGGCATCGTAGAAGGCGTCCGGGTTTCCTGTGAGGCGTGCAAAAGCGCCACTGGCCGCGTAGTTCACGTCCTCGTAAAACACCGCCTCGTCGCGGTGGGTGCTCGCGGCTTCGATGACAGTGGGGTGTTCGGCGAGGCTGTCCGGATCCAGAACTGCGCGCTCGTACCAGTCCCGCCCCAGTGCGATCACTCCCGCTCGGAAGTCCATGAAACTGTCGTCGGAGCAGCCGCCGCCTATGAGGTACGCGGCCGCCCATACGTTCCACCGGTACAGAGCATCGTGTACCTCATCGAACCGTTCGGCATACTCCAGGATCTCCTGCGGCGGGCAGCCGGCGAGGAGGTCCACCAGCGCCTCGTCGAAGAGCACTCCGGAGACGGCGGCCGAAGAGCGCGCGGATTCGATGATGCTCCAGAAACGATCAATGTTCATGGTGCTGCACTGTGCCATCCCGGTATGACAGCGGGCCGATGCTCGGCGCAGCTTCACCGTCCTCACGGAGCCGACGGTCTGCAGTTCTCCTTACGCGTGGGGCCTACTCCGGACTGAAGCCGTCCTCGATGAAGATCTCGCAGGACATCCGTCGTGAACACGGCGCCAGCCGGGCCGAGATCGCCGAGGGGATGGCGCAGAAGTCGAAGGAGTTCGCGCAGGCGGGTAACCGGGTGTACCTGCCGATCGCCGACTGATGCATGGCGGGCGGTGCTCTTGGCGAGCAGGCAAGGGCACCGCTCCCTTTGCCGCTGTTCGGTCGGCCCAACGGCGTGGTGGCTGGGGCGCTCGAGCACCGGAAATCTCGTGTGTGTCGTAGTCGTGGTCGACTGTCTGCCTGAACTACGGCTGCTCTGAATGGCCTGCGTGGGCTCGCCGTGTGCGGGCGTCCCCGGCGCCCCGGCCCGGCAGGTGCGGGACGGGGTGGCGGGGCGCGCGCCGGGCCCTGGGGGCGAGGGTGCGGTCCTGGCCGGGGTGAGGGCGCGGGGCGCTGGTTACTCCGGTTGGTGGTCCGGGCCTCCGAAGTCCGGGCTGCTGAAGTCGGGACTGGAGAAGCGCGGGCGGCGGCTCGGGGCTCCGTCGTCCGGGCTGCTGAAACCTGGTCGGCCATAGCCGAGTTGCGGCATGCGGCCGGTCGGTGCCGCCGGGCCCGTATGCCCCGGTGCGGGGGAGCGGGGCTCGGCGAGCGCGTCGCGCAGGAACGGCAGGATGCCCCGTTCGAGCAGGGCCTCCTGCCAGGCTTCCCTGGCCTGGGCGACCTCCTCGCCCAGTTCGGCGTAGGCGCCGCTGTCGAGCGAGGGTCGGTTGCGCAGCGCGGTGAGCAGCAGTCCGGCGGCGGCGGCGAGGATCGCGGCCGCGGTCAGGGCACCGAACACCCAGCCCGCGGTGATCATGGACTGGGCGAACGCCTGGGTCGGGTCCAGCATCCTCAGGATGTAGCCGACGAGCAGGAAGAGGGCCGCGGCGGTCCCGGCGAGGACGGGGGCGAGGACCGCGACGACGGCACCCGCGCCCGCGCCGTGAGTCTCGGCGACCTCACCCATGGTGGCGGCTGGTCGGAGGGGCCCGCCCGGCTCGGCCGAGTCGGCTTCGATGAGGGAGGACGGGACGGCCGGTGCCGGCCGGCGCAGTTCCTCGCGGACCTTGACGTAGTGGTGGTACTCGGTCGCCGCGGCCGCCGTTATGACGGCGGTGGCGCTCAGCGCCATGGTCCGCAGTTGTTCCGAGTTGAGCCGCTGTCCGGCAGCGGCCAGTTCCGGGTGGTGTGGGGCGGAGCGCAGCGCCTCATCGAGGATCCGCTCGTATTCCTGGCGGTCCTCGCTCAGCAGGTGCTGCGGAACGCTGTTCATGTGCATCCCCCGATGCTCCGTAGGGCTTGGGGCTCGCATGGCGGCGAGCCGTCGGGCAGAAACGGAGGGGAGCCTGCTACGGATAAGCCGATGGTAGAGCCGTGACGGCGCGCGGTGACAGGGGGTTTCCACAAATTGGGTGCCGACCTGCGCGGTCGTCTCGACAGGCGGGCTGCCCGGTGAACGGTCAGTTGTCGAGGGGCAGTTGCTGGACCAGCAGTTTTCCGGCCATGGTCACGCCGCCGTCCATCGCGATGGCGAGTCCGTCGGCGTAGACGTGCGGCCCCTCCACGACCGGACCCGCGGACTCCTCGCCGTCCTCGGAGCCGACTTCGCCCAGCAGATAGGGAATGGGGCTGTGGCCGTGAACGATGCGGGTGCCGCCGTACGTATCGAGCAGGGAGCGCACGGCGTCGGCGCCGCCCTCGTCGCGGAAGGAGAAGCGCTTGGTGAACTTGCGGAACAGATCCCAGACTTCGTTCGCGTCGTTGCGGGTGAGCGTCTCGCGGACGGTGTCGTTGACCTCTTCGATCGAGGCACCATAGTCGAGGTAGGAGGTGGTGTCGGAGTGCACGAGCAGGTAGCCGTCGACCGCCTCGACGGCGTCGAGCCGGGCCATCCACTGCAGGTGGTGGTCCTGCAGGCGGTCCATGTCGGACTTCTGGCCGCCGTTGAGCAGCCAGGCCGCCTGGAAGGTCGCGGTGCCCGCGCCGGAGTTGACGGGGGTGTCGCCGAACCGCTTGGCGCCGAGCAGCAGCAGCTCGTGGTTGCCCATGAGGGCCTTGCAGTAGCCGCCGGCTGCGGCCGCCTCCGCGGACAGCCGCATCACGAGGTCGATGACGCCGATGCCGTCCGGGCCGCGGTCGGTGAAGTCGCCGAGGAACCACAGCCGCGCGGTGCCCGCGCACCATTGGCCGGCGGAGTCGACGAGCCCCTTCTCCTGGAGCGCGGCGACGAGCTGATCCAGGTAGCCGTGCACGTCACCGACGACGTAGAGGGGACCCGGGCGGGTGGCGGACTGCCGGGTCGGCGCGGAGACCGGGTCGACCGCCACCTGATGCGTGTCACCGCGCTTGATGACCGGCAGGTCGCGCTCGGTGGGCGTGTACGCGGCCGGGTAGCCCTCCCTGGGAGCCGCGGGAGCCGCGGGGGCCTCCTCGGGCGGCCGGACCGTTTCGGCGGGCTGCGTGCCGTGGGCGTACGGACCGGTCTCGTTCACGTACGCGGGAACCCGGAAGTCGCGCAGCGTAGCCGTCCGCTCCACCTCGGGTCCCTGACCGGCCCCCTGAGTCATCGACCCCTCCACCATCGCGCCGCCTGTGCACCGCTTCGGACTGCCTGGTCGCAGCGGCCCGCGGTGTCGTGGGCCCATCATAGGAACGCGGATCGCGCCATGTGATGACCCAGGGGTGGTGAATCGGGACTGGACTCCGGTTCACCGTGGCTTTCGCCCCGATTGGGCAGTCTTCGGCAATCCCGCAGCCACTCGTGTCCCGGGTCATCCTGTGGCCACTCGTGTCCTGGGTCATCCCGCGGCCACCCGTGCCCTAGCGGTCCTCCGACGCGCGGGGCGGGCTGATCGTCCTGCGCCGGGTGCGCCGCTGGGACGAGGTCCGCACGATCAGCTCGGTCGGTATGACCTGCTCGACCGGTTGGTCCGACTCGACCCCTTCGATGGCGTCGATGAGGAGCTGGACGACCGCCGTGCCGATCCGGCGCGGCTTCAGGGAGAGCGTGGTGATGGGCGGCTCGGTGCTGGCGTACACCGTGGACTCGCTGCAGCACACCAGCAGCAGGTCCTCGGGGACGCGCAGGCCGTAGCGGCGGGCGGCGGCGAGCAGATCGGTGCCGTTGGGGTCGAACAGCCCGTAGACGGCGTCGGGCCGGTCGGGGCGGGCCAGCAGCCGGTCGGCGGCGACGGCGCCCGCGCACGGGTCGTGGGCGGGGTAGGCCTCGTACACCGGGTCCTGGCCGACGCGCTTGCACCACTGGAGGTAGGCGGTCGTCGACAGGTGGGTGTAGGTGTCCGTCGTGGTGCCGGTGAGCAGGCCGATACGGCGGGCGCCGGCCTCGGCGAGGTGGTCGAGGATGCCGAGGACTGCGGCTTCGTGGTCGTTGTCGACCCAGGCGGTGACCGGGAGCGCGCCGGCCGGGCGGCCGTCGCTGACCACCGGTAAGCCCTGCCGCACCAGCTCGCCGACGACCGGGTCCTGGTCGGAGGGGTCGATGACGACCGTGCCGTCCAGGGCGACGTTCGACCACACGTCGTGGCGCGAGGTCGCGGGCAGGATGACCAGGGCGTAGCCGCGGGCGAGCGCGGCCGAGGTGGCGGCGCGGGCCATCTCGGCGAAGTACGCGAACTCGGTGAAGGTGAAAGGTTCATCCCCGTACGTCGTCACGGTCAGGCCGATGAGGCCCGACTTGCCGGTACGGAGAGTGCGGGCCGCGGCCGAGGGGCGGTACCCCAGCCGGTCGGCGACCTCGCGGACATGGCGCCGGGTGGCGTCGGGGAGGCGCCCCTTGCCGTTGAGGGCGTCGGAGACGGTCGTGATGGACACCCCGGCGGCGGCGGCCACGTCTCTGATGCCCGCCCGGCCCGGCCGGCTCCCTCGGCGTGAGGTTTCCGCGCGGCTCACCTGGTGCTTCCCTGCTGCTGTCATGGCGAGCCGATAGTAGGGCTCTTGCGGTGGGGTAGTGCGGACGCATATGCACGCGTTGACAGGCACGTTTCTGCATGGTCGTTGAGGCCCAAGTACCTTTGAAACCATGGCAGTTACCCGGTGTCATGTTAGGACGTGACGTGGTGGCACGTATGGGCCTGCCGACCCCTCGATGTCTCGAAGAGGTCTCAACTCACCTTCACGAGGGATGCGCGCCACGGCGCAAGCCACCGGCGCATAGATATATGTGGACGCGCCCCCCATTTCATGCACATTCACATGAAGACGCCCCGGATGTCGGTGAGACGGACGAGGTCGGCCTCGCGCACGAGTGATGGCATCCGACCCATACGCAGCGGCGTCCAATCCTCATAAGGTGTGCAGTATTGGATGCCGGTGGTGGTCACGAGGAGGACTGCGGTGAGCGAGACAAGCCCGAAGCTGCGTGCCGAGCTGGAGGGTATCCCCACCTACAAGCCGGGGAAGCCCGCCGCGGCCGGCGGTCCGGTGGCGTACAAGCTGTCCTCGAACGAGAACCCCTACCCGCCGCTGCCGGGGGTCATGGAGAGGGTGACGGCGGCCGCCTCCTCCTTCAACCGCTACCCGGACATGGCGTGCACGGCCCTGACCAACGAGCTGGCCGAGCGCTTCGCCGTACCGGCCGCGCACGTGGCCACGGGCACCGGTTCCGTCGGTGTCGCCCAGCAGCTGATCCAGGCCACCAGCGGCCCCGGCGACGAGGTCATGTACGCCTGGCGGTCCTTCGAGGCGTACCCGATCATCACGCAGATCAGCGGGGCGGCCTCCGTACGGGTCCCGCTGACGCCGGGCGATGTGCACGACCTGGACGCGATGGCGGACGCGATCACCGAACGCACGCGTCTGATCTTCGTCTGCAACCCGAACAACCCGACCGGCACGGTGGTGCGGCGGGCCGAGCTGGAACGGTTCCTCGACCGCGTGCCCTCCGACGTGCTGGTGGTCCTGGACGAGGCCTACCGCGAGTTCATCCGCGATGCCGAGGTGCCGGACGGGGTGACGCTCTACCGCGACCGGCCGAACGTCTGCGTGCTGCGCACGTTCTCGAAGGCGTACGGCCTCGCCGGGCTGCGCGTCGGTTTCGCCATCGCCCACGAGCCGGTGGCGGCGGCGCTGCGCAAGACGGCCGTGCCGTTCGGGGTGAGCCAGCTGGCGCAGGAGGCGGCGATCGCCTCGCTGCGCGCCGAGGACGAGCTGCTGGGCCGGGTCGGCTCGCTGGTGTGCGAGCGCACCCGTGTGGTCGACGCGCTGCGTTCCCAGGGCTGGACGGTGCCCGAGACGCACGCCAACTTCGTGTGGCTGCGGCTGGGGGAGCGGACGGTCTCCTTCGCCCAGGCCTGCGAGCGGGCCGGCGTGGTGGTCCGGCCGTTCCCGGGCGAGGGCGTGCGGGTCACCGTCGGGGAGACCGAGGCGAACGACATCTTCCTGAAGACGGCGGAGGCGTTCCGTAAGGAGGCCTGATCCGGTCGGGTCCGGTCTGGTCCGGCAGGTCTGATGCGGTCTGGCCCGGTCCGGCAGGTCTGATCCGAGCCGGCCCTCGGTCGGCCGAGGGTGTCGCGGCATCTCGTGAGGAGGGGGGTCCCCCCAGGACTTGGGGGGACCCCCCTTCGCTGTTCGAAAACAGGTGCGCCATAATTGCTTGTGAATGTGAACGCGTTCACAAGCGGGTCCGATTGTTGCCTGTTGTGCAGGGCACATCGGGATGAACCGCCACCGTGATCGCGGTGACGTAAGGAGAGTGACGACGTGAACCTGGCTTTGGCGCCGGAGACACTGGCGCGCTGGCAGTTCGGCATCACGACCGTCTACCACTTCCTGTTCGTTCCCCTGACGATCTCGCTGGCCGCCCTGACGGCCGGACTGCAGACCGCCTGGGTGCGCACGGAGAAGGAGAAGTACCTCAGGGCCACCAAGTTCTGGGGCAAGCTCTTCCTGATCAACATCGCCATGGGCGTGGTCACCGGCATCGTGCAGGAATTCCAGTTCGGCATGAACTGGTCGGACTACTCGCGCTTCGTCGGTGACATCTTCGGCGCCCCGCTCGCCTTCGAGGCACTGATCGCGTTCTTCTTCGAGTCCACGTTCATCGGACTGTGGATCTTCGGCTGGGACAAGCTGCCCAAGAAGATCCACCTGGCCTGCATGTGGATGGTGTCGCTCGGCACGATTCTGTCGGCGTACTTCATCCTTGCTGCCAACTCGTGGATGCAGCACCCTGTCGGCTACCGGATCAACGAGGCCAAGGGGCGCGCCGAACTCACCGACTTCTGGGCGGTGCTGACCCAGAACACGGCGCTCAGCCAGGCGTTCCACACGCTCTCCGCCGCCTTCCTGACCGGTGGCGCCTTCATGGTCGGCATCGCCGCCTACCACCTCGCCCGCAAGAAGCACGTGCGCGAGATGAAGACCTCGCTGCGGCTCGGCCTGATCACGGTCGTCATCGCCGGCCTGCTCACCGCGGTCAGCGGTGACGTCCTCGGCAAGGTCATGTTCAAGCAGCAGCCGATGAAGATGGCCGCGGCCGAGGCGCTGTGGGACGGACAGGAGCCGGCGCCGTTCTCGGTCTTCGCCTACGGCGATGTGGACAAGGGCCACAACACGGTGGCCATCGAGGTCCCCGGCCTGCTGTCCTTCCTGGCCAACGACGACTTCACCTCCTACGTCCCCGGCATCAACGACGTCAACAAGGCCGAGCAAGAGAAGTTCGGGCCCGGCGACTACCGGCCCAACATCCCCGTCGCCTACTGGGGATTCCGCTGGATGATCGGGTTCGGCATGGCGTCCTTCGCCATCGGCCTCGCGGGACTGTGGCTGACCCGCAAGAAGTTCCTGCTGCCGCAGCGTCTGCGGGTCGGTGACGACGAGGTGCCCCATCTGGTGCTGCTGCCGAACAAGGCACTCGGCCCGCGGCTGACCACCTGGTACTGGCGCATCGCGATCTGGACGCTGGCCTTCCCGCTGATCGCCAACTCCTGGGGCTGGATCTTCACCGAGATGGGCCGCCAGCCGTGGGTCGTCTACGGCGTGCTGCAGACCCGGCACGCGGTCTCCCCCGGTGTCTCCCAGGGCGAGGTCCTCACCTCGATGACCGTCTTCACGCTGCTCTACGCCGTCCTCGCCGTGATCGAGGTCAAGCTGCTGGTGAAGTACGTGAAGGGCGGCCCGCCCGAGCTCACGGAGGCCGACCTCAACCCGCCCACGAAGATCGGCGGCGACGAGCGTGACGCCGACAAGCCGATGGCCTTCTCGTACTAGGCCGAGGGAGCTGCACAGTCATGGAACTGCACGACGTCTGGTTCGTCCTCATCGCCGTCCTGTGGACCGGCTACTTCTTCCTGGAGGGCTTCGACTTCGGGGTCGGCATCCTCACCAAGCTGCTTGCCCGGAACCGGCCCGAGAAGCGGGTGCTGATCAACACCATCGGCCCGGTCTGGGACGGCAACGAGGTCTGGCTGCTCACGGCGGGCGGTGCCACCTTCGCCGCCTTCCCGGAGTGGTACGCCACGCTCTTCTCCGGCTTCTATCTGCCTCTGCTCGTCATTCTGGTCTGCCTGATCGTGCGCGGAGTCGCCTTCGAGTACCGGGCCAAGCGGCCGGAGGAGAACTGGCAGCGCAACTGGGAGAACGCGATCTTCTGGAGCTCGCTGATCCCCGCCTTCCTGTGGGGTGTGGCCTTCGGCAACATCGTGCACGGGGTGAAGATCGACCGGAACCTCGAGTACGTCGGCGGTGTCGGAGACCTGCTCAACCCGTACGCGCTCCTCGGTGGACTGGTCACCCTGACGCTGTTCACCTTCCACGGCACGGTGTTCACGGCCCTGAAGACCGTCGGTGACATCCGTGAACGGGCACGGAAGCTGGCTCTGCGCGTAGGGCTGGTGACGGCCGTGGCGGCGTTGGCGTTCCTGCTGTGGACCCAGGCCCACACGGGCAACGGCAGGAGCCTGGTAGCGCTTCTCGTGGCGGTGGTCACCCTGGTGTCCGCCCTCGTGGCGAACCAGGCGGGGCGCGAGGGCTGGGCGTTCGCGTTGTCGGGCGTCACCATCGTGGCCGCCGTGGCGATGCTGTTCCTGTCGCTCTTCCCGAACGTCATGCCGTCCACGCTCAACGCGGACTGGAGCCTGACGGTCACCAACGCCTCGTCCAGCCCGTACACCCTGAAGATCATGACCTGGTGCGCCGGGATCGCCACGCCGATCATCCTGCTCTACCAGGGGTGGACCTACTGGGTGTTCCGCAAGCGGATCGGTACGCAGCACATCGCCGAACCCGCGCACTGAGTCCGGTGAGGGTGTGTTTCACGTGAAACACACCCTCGGGGCCGAAGGGCATGTTCTCCATGAAACCGATTGATCCGCGACTTCTGCGTCACGCCCGTGCCACCCGGCTCTTCCTGGGGGCCGTCGTCGGGCTGGGTGCCATCGGGGCATGCCTGGTCATCGTCCAGGCGATGCTCATCGCCGAGGTGGTGGTGGGCGCCTTCCAGCACCGGATGCCGGTCGCCGAACTCCGTACTCCCCTGCTGTTGTTGGCCGCTGTCGCCTGTGGCCGTGCGCTGGTCTCCTGGCTGACCGAGCTGGCCGCCCACCGGGCGAGCGCGGCGGTGAAGTCCGAGCTGCGCGGGCGGCTGCTGGAGCGTGCGGCGGCACTCGGCCCCGGCTGGCTGAGCGGGCAGCGCACGGGATCGCTCGTGGCCCTGGCGACACGGGGTGTCGACGCCCTGGACGACTACTTCTCGCGCTATCTGCCGCAGTTGGGGCTGGCCGTGGCCGTCCCGGTGGCGGTGCTCGCCCGGATCGTCACCGAGGACTGGGTCTCGGCGGCCATCATCGTCGCCACCCTGCCCCTCATCCCCGTCTTCATGATGCTGATCGGCTGGGCCACGCAGTCCCGCATGGACCGCCAGTGGCGGCTGCTGTCCCAGCTGTCGGGGCACTTCCTGGACGTCGTCGCGGGACTGCCGACCCTGAAGGTGTTCGGCAGGGCCAAGGCACAGGCGGAGTCGATCCGGCGCATCACCGGGGAGTACCGGCGGGCGACCATGCGCACGCTGCGGATCGCCTTCCTGTCCTCCTTCGCCCTGGAGCTGCTCGCCACGCTGTCGGTGGCGCTGGTCGCCGTGACGATCGGCATGCGGCTCGTGAGCGGCGACATGGACCTCTACATCGGGCTGGTCATCCTCGTGCTCGCGCCCGAGGCCTACCTCCCGCTGCGTCAGGTGGGCGCGCAGTACCACGCGGCGGCGGAGGGACTGGCGGCCGCCGAGGAGATCTTCGCCGTGCTGGAGACCCCGGTGCCGGAGTCCGGCACCGGGGCCGTGCCCGCCGGGGCCCTGACCTTCGAGGGCGTGAGCGTCCGCTTTCCCGGGCGGTCCGCGGACGCGGTGACGGACGTGTCCTTCTCGGTGCGGCCGGGGGAGACGGTCGCGCTCGTCGGACCGAGCGGTGCGGGCAAGTCGACACTGCTGAACGTCCTGCTGGGGTTCGTGAAACCCAGTGCGGGCCGGGTACGCGTCGCGGAGACCGATCTCGCCGACGTCGACCTGGAGCAGTGGCGCTCGCGCATCGCCTGGGTGCCGCAGCGGCCGCACCTGTACGCGGGCACGATCGCCGAGAACGTACGGCTCGCACGGCCCGACGCGGACGACGCCGCCGTACGCGGGGCGCTGGCCGACGCCGGTGCGCTGGAGTTCGTGGACACGCTGCCGGAGGGACTGGACACCCGGCTCGGAGAGGACGGGGCCGGGCTCTCCGCCGGGCAGCGGCAGCGGCTCGCGCTCGCCCGGGCCTTCCTCGCCGACCGTCCCGTCCTGCTGCTCGACGAACCGACGGCCGCCCTGGACGGAGCGACCGAGGCGGAGGTCGTGGACGCGGTGCGGCGGCTGTCCGCGGGCCGGACGGTGCTCCTGGTGGTGCACCGGCCCGCACTGCTGGACGTGGCCGACCGGGTCGTGCGTCTCGACGGGACGGAGTCCTCCGGGCCGGCGCCGGCCGTGGCCCGCACCGCCGAGGCACGCCCCGTGCGAACGGCGGAGCCCGGACCGGTCCCGGCTCAGGTCGAACCCGGGACCGGGGCCACCACCGTCGCGCGCGGCGTCCTCGCCCGGGTGCGGGCGATGTCCGGCCCCCGGCGCGGCCGACTCGCCCTCGCCCTGCTGCTGGGCAGCCTGGCGCTCGGCAGCGCGGTCGGGCTGATGGCGACCTCCGGGTGGCTCATCTCGCGGGCGTCCCAGCAGCCACCCGTGCTCTACCTGATGGTGGCCGTCACTGCGACCAGGGCCTTCGGTATCGGGCGTGCGGTCTTCCGGTACGCGGAGCGGCTGGTCTCGCACGACGCGGTGCTGCGGATGCTCGCCGACACCCGGGTGGCCGTCTACCGGAGGCTGGAGCGGCTGGCGCCCGCCGGGCTGCGCCGGATGCGCCGCGGCGACCTGCTGACACGGCTCGTCGCCGACGTGGACGCGCTCCAGGACTACTGGCTGCGGTGGCTGCTGCCCGCCGGCGCGGCCCTGACCGTGTCCGCCGCCTCCGTCGCCTTCACGGCCTGGCTGCTGCCGGAGGCCGGGGCGGTGCTCGCGGCCGGCCTGCTCGCGGCCGGGGCCGGCGTCCCGCTGGTCACCGTGGCCGTGGCCCGGCGCGCCGAGCACCGGCTCGCCCCCGCGCGCGGGGCCCTCGCCACCCGCGTGACCGAACTGCTCACCGGAACCGCCGAACTGACCGTCGCGGGCGCCCTGCCCGCCCGTATCACCGAGACCCGGCGGGCCGACCGGCTGCTCACCCGGATCGCCTCGCGTGCCGCCACCGCCACCGCGCTCGGCGACGGGCTCACCGCGCTGATCTCCGGCCTGACCGTCGCGGCGACCGCCCTCGTCGGCGCTCAGGCGGTCGCCGACGGGCGGCTCGGCGGCGTGACCATGGCGGTCGTCGTCCTCACCCCGCTGGCCGCCTTCGAAGCCGTCCTCGGCATGCCGCTCGCCGTGCGCTACCGGCACCGGGTACACCGCAGCGCGGAGCGGGTGTACGAGGTCCTGGACGCCCCCGAGCCCGTCCGTGAACCGGAGCGGCCCCGGCCGGCGCCCGCCTCGCCGTTCCCGCTCGCCGTCAGGAACCTGACGGCGCGGTACGCGGGGCAGGACCGGGCGGCGCTCGCCGGACTCGACCTGACGCTCCAGCAGGGCCGCAGGGTCGCCGTGGTCGGGCCGTCCGGCTCCGGCAAGACGACGCTCGCCCAGGTGCTGCTGCGCTTCCTCGACGCGGAGACGGGCACGTACACCCTGGGCGGCGTCGACGCCCACGCTGTGGACGGCGACGATGTACGGCGGCTGGTCGGGCTGTGCGCCCAGGACGCGCATCTCTTCGACAGCTCGGTCCGCGAGAACCTGTTGCTCGCGAAGAAGGACGCGACCGAGGCCGAACTGCGGGACGTCCTCGCTCGGGCCCGGCTGCTCGGCTGGGTCGACGCCCTGCCCGACGGACTCGACACACTTGTCGGCGAGCACGGTGCCCGGCTGTCGGGCGGACAGCGTCAGCGGCTGGCCCTGGCCCGCGCCCTGCTCGCCGACTTCCCGGTGCTGGTGCTCGACGAACCCGCCGAACACCTCGACCTGGCGACCGCCGACGCGCTCACCGGCGATCTGCTGGCCGCCACCGAGGGTCGTACGACGCTGCTCATCACCCACCGCCTGGCCGGGCTGGCGGCCGTGGACGAGGTGATCGTCCTCGACGAGGGGCGCGTCGTCCAGCGGGGACCGTACGCGGAACTGGCCGCGCTGCCGGGACCGCTGCGGCGGATGGTCGAACGGGAGGCGCAGACGGAGCTGCTGGTGGGCGCGCGGTAGCGGCCCGTTCACGGGCCGCCCCCGGCGGGCGGCCCGCCCGCTACGGCCGCTCCCCCAGCAGCCGCTCGATGACGACAGCGACCCCGTCCTCGTTGTTGGCGTCCGTCCGTCCGGACGCCGCGGCGATCGCGGCGGGGTGCGCGTTGCCCATGGCGTAGGACCGGCCGGCCCAGGTGAGCATCTCGACGTCGTTCGGCATGTCGCCGAAGGCGACGACCTCGTCCTGCGAGATGCCGCGCTCGGCACAGCACAGGGCCAGAGTGCTCGCCTTGGAGACGTCCGGACCGCTGATCTCCAGCAGGGCACTGGGGCTGGACCGGGTGATGGTGACGTGCTCGCCGGCGGCGAGGCGGGCGACGGTGAGGAAGGCGTCGGGGTCCAGCGTGGGGTGGTAGGCGAGGATCTTCAGGATCGGCTGACCGGCTCCGACTCCGTCCGGCGCCAGCAGTTCCTCGGCCGGCGCGAGGACGTCGGGTATCTCCATGTGCAGCTTCGGATAGACCGGCTCCTGATGGAAGCCATAGGTCTGCTCGACCGCGTACACCGTGCCCGGTGCCGCCTCGCGCACCAGCCGTACGGCGTCCAGTGCGTTCTCCCGTGCCAGCTCCCGCACCTTCACGAAGCGGTGGGCGCCGGGACCGCCGTGCAGGTCGACCACGGCGGCGCCGTTGCCGCAGATCGCCAGACCGTGTCCGTGCACATGGTCGCTGACCACGTCCATCCAGCGGGCCGGGCGGCCGGTGACGAAGAAGACCTCGATGCCCGCCTCCTCGGCCGCCGCCAGGGCGGCGATCGTGCGTGGGGAGACCGACTTGTCGTCGCGCAGCAGGGTGCCGTCGAGATCGGTGGCGATCAGCCGAGGCGGAACGCCGGGGGTGCCCCCCGGCTCGAACGAGGTCGAGAGCTGGGATGAGGCCGGGGTCTCGGGCCGTCGAGTCGCTGAGGTCACCGCGTCATTGTCGTCTATATGTCCGCACGATCGTGCGAGAGTTCGCACATCTGAGGGGTTGTCTCGGTCACGTCAGCTGGGAGGGCGCTTCCATGGCGATCCGCTCGAAGACCTTCTGGTCCGCGGCGAAGTCCGAGCCGGGGATCGGCCAGTGGATCACGATCTCGGTGAAACCCAGCTCCTGGTGGCGGCCCGCGAAGTCGACGAACGCGTCGAGGGACTCGAGCGGACGACCGCGGTCGGGGGTGAATCCGGTGAGCAGGACCTTGTCGAGCGCGGAGGCGTCACGGCCCGCCGCGGCACACGCGTCCGCGAGCTTCTCGGTCTGGGTGCGAATGGCCTGAACAGACTGCTCCGGCGTGCCGTTCTCGTACAGCTTCGGGTCGCCCGTGGTCACCCAGGCCTGCCCGTACCGAGCGGCGAGCCGCAGCCCGCGCGGCCCGGTCGCGGCCACGGCGAACGGCAGCCGGGGCCGCTGCACACACCCGGGGATGTTGCGCGCCTCGTGCGCCGAGTAGAAGTCGCCCTCGTACGACACCGCGTCCTCGGTCAGCAGCCGGTCGAGCAGCGGAACGAACTCGGCGAAGCGGTCGGCCCGCTCCCGCGGCGTCCATGACTCCTGCCCCAGAGCGGTGGCGTCGAAGCCGGTGCCGCCCGCACCGATGCCGAGGGTGATCCGGCCCCCGGAGATGTCGTCGAGGGAGATCAGCTCCTTGGCGAGGGTGACCGGGTGCCGGAAGTTCGGCGAGGTCACCAGGGTCCCCAGCCGCATCCGGTCCGTCACGGCCGCGGCGGCGGTCAGCGTCGGCACGGCCCCGAACCACGGGCCGTCCCGGAAGCTGCGCCAGGACAGGTGGTCGTAGGTGTAGGCGGCGTGGAAGCCGAGCTGTTCGGCACGCATCCATGCCGAACGGCCGCCCTCGTGCCAGCGGCGGTACGGAAGGATCACGGTGCTCAGACGCAGACTCATGGCCCCGAGCCTAAACACACATGGCTGTTTCACGTGAAACGGTCACCCCAGCAGGCCGAAGGCGATGGACTGAAGTGGATCAGTGGGCCTCGGAAAACCGCAGGTACCGGGGTGGTACGGACTGTGTCAGCCACACACCGTTGGCACTGACATGGAAGACATGGCCGTCGCGGTGCATGGCGGCCGCGTCCACCACGAGGACGACCGGGCGACCGCGTCGGGCGCCGACCCGGATCGCGGTCTCGCGGTCGGGGGAGAGATGGACGTCATGCCTGTTCATGGGCCGCAGCCCCTCGCTGCGGATCGCCTCCAGGTTGCGGGCCACGGTCCCGTGGTAGAGGTACGGCGGCGGTGTCGCGGCCGGCAGTCCGAGGTCGACCCCGATGCTGTGCCCCTGGCTGGCGCGAATGCGGCTGCCGTCGATCGCGAAGCGCCGCTTGTCGTTGGTGGCGACCACGTGGTCCAGTTCCTCGCGGCTGAACCGGAAGCCGTTCGCGGCCGCCGCCCTGATCAGCGCGTCGATCTCGACCCAGCCACCCTCGTCGGGGGTGAGCCCGATCCTCTCGGGCTGGTGGCGAAGGTGCTTGGCGAGGTACTTCGACACCTTCACGGTGCGTCTTTCGTCCATGTCACCAGCCTGCCGGGAGAGACGCGGATCACGCAGGTCAATTTCGCCCGGGAGGTTTGATCCACAGCCAAGTGATGTTGTCCACAGGCAAGAGGCGCGAAGCTGTGGACAACTGGTCTCCGATTCAGGGGTGTTGACCCGGATCCGCGGCACCCAGCGGCGGTTTCGCCCGTGCGAGCCGGCGCCGCGCCCGCGGGGTGAAGCGGGACATCGCACGGAGGAGACGGGCCTCCGGCGTCACCGGTACCACCGCCTCGTCGCGCACGACCGCGCGCAGGATCGCGTCGGCCACCTTCTCCGGCGGGTAGCCGCGCAGTCCGTACAGGCGGGTCGCGCGCCGCCGCCGGCGCCTCTCCTCCTCCGCGGGGACGCCCGCGAAGTGCGCCGTGGACGTGATGGCGGTGTCGACGAAACCGGGACAGACCGCTGTGACGCCGATCCCCTGCGCGGCCAGCTCCGCGCGCAGACACTCGCTCAGCATCAGCACCGCCGCCTTGGAGGTGCTGTAGGCGGGCAGGGCCTTCGAGGGCTGGTACGCCGCGGCGGACGCGGTGTTGACGATGTGGCCGCCCTGTCCCCGCTCGGCCATCCGCTTCCCGAACAGCCGGCAGCCGTGGATCACTCCCCACAGATTGACGTCGAGGACCTTCCTCCAGTCCTCGGTGGTGTGGTCGAAGAACGAGCCGGACAGGCCGATGCCCGCGTTGTTCACCAGGACGTCCACCACGCCGTACTCGGCGTCGACCTTCTCGGCCAGCTTCTCCATGGCCTGCTCGTCGGAGACGTCCACCGCCTCGGCCCAGGCGGCCGGCGCCCCGAGCTGCCGCGACTGCTCGGCGGTGCGGGCCGCGGCCTCGGCGTTCCGGTCGACGGCCACCACCCGCGCGCCGGCCCGGGCGAAGGCGTACGCCGTGGCCCGTCCGATGCCGCTGCCCGCGCCGGTGACCAGGACGAGCTGCCCGGCGAAGCGGTCGGCGTACTTCCCGGTGGCGGCCGGCCGTGGCTGCCCGTCCTCGGTGGCCATGACGAACTGGGTGATCCAGGCCGCCAGCTGGTCGGGCCGGGTGCGCGGGATCCAGTGCCCGGCGGGGAGCGTGCGGCGCACCAGGCCGGGTGCCCACCGCTCCAGGTCGTCGTACAGGCTCTCCGAGAGGAAGGCGTCGTCGAGGGGGGTGATGAGCTGCACCGGCGCGTGCGCGTGGGCGTCCGCCCGTGGTCTGCGCAGCCGGGCCCGCACGTTGTCCCGGTACAGCCAGGCGCCGTGCGCCGCGTCCCGGGGCAGCGACGAGGTCGGGTAGTCGTCGCCGGGGACCTTCTCGACACGCCTCAGAATGCCCGGCCAGCGCCTGCCGAGCGGGCCGCGCCAGGCCAGCTCGGGCAGCTTGGGCGTGTGCAGCAGGTACACGTACCAGGACTTGGCGCCCTGGCCTAGGAGCTGGCCCACGCGGCGCGGGGTGGGGCGCTTGACGCGCCCGGCGATCCAGTGGCCGAAGTGGTCGAGGGACGGCCCGGACACCGATGTGAAGGAGGCGATCCGGCCCTCGGTGCGCCGCACGCTGACGAACTCCCAGGACTGCACCGAGCCCCAGTCGTGCCCCACCAGGTGCACCGGCCTCCCGGGGCTCACCGCGTCCGCGACCGCCAGGAAGTCGTCGGTCAGCTTGTCGAGGGTGAAGCCCCCGCGCAGGGGCCGCGGCGCGGTGGAGCGGCCGTGGCCGCGGACGTCGTAGAGCACGACATGGAAGCGGCCGGCGAGGCGCTCGGCGACCTCCGACCAGACCTCCTTGCTGTCCGGGTAGCCGTGCACCAGGACGACCGTGGGCCGCCGTGCGTCGCCCAGTTCGGCCACGCACAGCTCGACTCCGCCCGTGCGCACCCGGCGTTCCCGCGCGCCCTTCAGCATCGTCACTTCTCCTCCGCTCTCCTCCACCGAGGCCGGATACGGCTGCCGAACGTGCCTCTGCCGTGACGCCGGCGACTGTTGCAGCTGTTAGACCAGTCGTCAACAGTGCGGTCCGGATGCCGGAACTCCGCAGGCCGCCCGGCCCTCAGGGGTCCGACCCCTAAGGTCCCCGTAATACTCGAGGCGGACCCCAAGACGGCTCTGGGGTCTGACGACCGGCGTGGTCCGGATCACTACCGTCGAAGACGTGACTGTGATCGCGACCGAAAGCCTGAGCAAGCGGTTCCCACGGGTGACCGCGCTTGACCGGCTCTCCGTGGACGTCGGACCGGGTGTGACCGGACTCGTCGGCGCCAACGGAGCCGGCAAGTCCACACTCATCAAGATCCTGCTGGGTCTGTCCCCCGCCACCGAGGGCCGCGCCGAGGTGCTCGGCCTCGACGTCGCCACCGAGGGCGCAGCCATCCGTGAGCGCGTCGGATACATGCCGGAGCACGACTGCCTGCCGCCCGACGTCTCGGCCACCGAGTTCGTCGTCCACATGGCGCGCATGTCCGGCCTGCCCCCGACCGCCGCCCGTGAGCGCACCGCGGACACCCTGCGCCATGTCGGCCTGTACGAGGAGCGCTACCGCCCCATCGGCGGCTACTCCACCGGTATGAAGCAGCGCGTGAAGCTCGCCCAGGCCCTGGTGCACGATCCGCAACTGGTCTTCCTCGACGAGCCGACCAACGGCCTCGACCCGGTCGGCCGTGACGACATGCTCGGCCTGATCCGCCGCATCCACACCGACTTCGGCATCTCCGTCCTGGTCACCTCCCACCTGCTGGGTGAACTGGAGCGCACCTGCGACCACGTCGTCGTCATCGACGGCGGCAAGCTCCTGCGCTCCAGCTCCACCACCGACTTCACCCAGACCACGACCACCCTCGCCATCGAGGTCACCGACAGCGACGAGTACCCGGACGGCACCCGCGCCGTGCGCGACGCGCTCCACGCGCGCGGGGTGGAGACCCAGGACGGCACCGGCCTGCCGGGCGCGGGACACGTCCTGCTGCTCACCGCCCAGGGCGAGGAGACGTACGACCTGGTGCGGGACGTGATCGCGGACCTCGGCCTCGGCCTGGTGCGCATGGAGCAGCGACGGCACCACATCTCGGAGGTCTTCCGGGACAGCGACGAACAGCGCGACGCACAGGGGAAGGAGGCGGTCGGCCATGGCGGTTGAACCCACCGCGGCAGTGCCCACGGGTGACCAGACCCGCATCCACAACATCGGTTACCGCAGCTACGACGGCCCCCGCCTCGGCCGCGCCTACGCCCGCCGCTCGCTGTACTCGCAGTCCCTGCGCGGCGCCTACGGCCTCGGCCGCTCGGTGAAGTCCAAGGTGCTGCCGATGCTGCTGTTCGTGGTGATGTGCGTGCCCGCGGCCATCATGGTCGCCGTCGCGGTCGCCACCAAGGCCAAGGGCCTGCCCATCGAGTACACGCGCTACGCCATCATCATGCAGGGCGTCATCAGCCTGTACGTCGCCTCGCAGGCACCCCAGTCCGTCTCGCGCGACCTGCGCTTCAAGACCGTGCCGCTGTACTTCTCACGGCCCATCGAGACCGCCGACTACGTGCGCGCCAAGTACGCGGCCCTGGCCTCCGCGCTGTTCATCCTGACCGCGGCCCCGCTGCTCGTGCTCTACGTCGGCGCGCTGCTGGCCAAGATGGACTTCGCCGACCAGACCAAGGGATTCGCCCAGGGAGTCGTCTCCGTGGCACTGCTCTCACTGCTCTTCGCCGGTATCGGCCTCGTCGTCGCCGCCGTCACGCCGCGCCGCGGCTTCGGTATCGCCGCCGTGATCGCCGTACTGGTCATCTCCTACGGCGCCGTCTCCACCCTCCAGGCCATCGCGGAGGCCCGGAACAACTCCGGCGCCATCCCCTGGATCGGCCTGTTCTCACCGGTCACCCTCGTCGACGGCGTGCAGACCGCCTTCCTCGGCGCGACCTCCTCGGCACCCGGCGCCGCCGGCCCGGGCAGCGGACAGGGCGTCGTCTACGTCCTCGTCGTCCTCGGCCTCATCGCCGCCGCATACGGCCTCCTGCTGCGCCGCTACAAGAAGGTGGGACTGTGACGACCCTCAGCATCGACCACGTCTCCCGCTGGTTCGGCAACGTGGTCGCCGTCAACGACATCACCATGACGATCGGCCCCGGCGTCACCGGCCTGCTCGGCCCCAACGGCGCCGGAAAGTCCACGCTGATCAACATGATGGCCGGTTTCCTCGCCCCCTCCACCGGCACGGTCACCCTCGACGGGCAGCCGGTGTGGCGCAACGAGAAGATCTACCGGCACATCGGCATCGTCCCCGAGCGGGAGGCGATGTACGACTTCCTCACCGGCCGCGAGTTCGTCGTCGCCAACGCCGAACTGCACGGCCTGGGCGCCAAGGCCGCCCAGAAGGCGCTCGCCACCGTCGAGATGGAGTACGCGCAGGACCGGAAGATCTCCACCTACTCCAAGGGCATGCGCCAGCGCGTCAAGATGGCCTCCGCGCTGGTCCACGACCCCTCGCTGCTCCTGCTCGACGAGCCGTTCAACGGCATGGACCCGCGCCAGCGCATGCAGCTGATGGACCTGCTGCGGCGCATGGGCGACGAGGGCCGCACCGTGTTGTTCTCCTCCCACATCCTTGAGGAGGTCGAACAGCTCGCCTGGCACATCGAGGTCGTCGTCGCCGGACGGCACGCCGCCAGCGGCGACTTCCGCAGGATCCGCCGCCTGATGACCGACCGGCCGCACCGCTACCTGGTGCGCTCCAGCGACGACCGTGCCCTGGCGGCCGCGCTGATCGCCGATCCGTCGACGTCCGGCATCGAGGTCGACCTCGCCGAGGGCGCGCTGCGCGTCCAGGCCGTCGACTTCGGCCGGTTCACGACCTTGCTGCCGCGGGTGGCCCGGGACCACGGCATCCGGCTGCACACGGTCTCGCCCTCCGACGAGTCCCTCGAGTCCGTCTTCTCGTATCTGGTCGCGGCGTAGGAGGCCGAAGATGTATGACCCCACAGTCGCCCGGCTCACCTACCGGGCCCTGCTCGGCCGCCGTCGGGCCCTCATCCTCGGCGCGCTGCCGCTGCTGCTCATCGTGATCGCCGCGGCCGTCCGCGCTCTCGCCGGAGCCGACGACCAGACCGCGGTGAACGTCCTGGGCGGGTTCGCGCTCGCCACCATGGTGCCGATCATCGGCGTCATCGCCGGCACCGGAGCGATCGGACCGGAGATCGACGACGGCTCGGTGGTGTACCTGTTGTCCAAGCCGCTCAAGCGGTCGACGATCATCTTCACCAAGCTGATTGTGGCGATCGCGGTGACCATGGTCTTCTCCGCGGTGCCGACGCTGGTCGCCGGGCTGATCCTCAACGGCAACGGGCAGCAGATCGCCGTCGCCTACACCGTGGCCGCGCTGGTCGCCTCCATCGCCTACGCGGCCCTCTTCCTCCTGCTGGGCACGGTCTCCCGGCACGCGGTGGTCTTCGGGCTCGTCTACGCGCTGGTCTGGGAGGCGCTGTTCGGCTCCCTGGTGCCCGGGGCACGCACGCTGAGCATCCAGCAGTGGGCGCTGGCCGTGGCGCACAAGGTCGCCGGCGGGGACATGGTCACCTCCGACGTCGGGTTGCCGACGGCGACGGTGCTGCTGGTGGTGGTGACCGTCCTGGCCACCTGGTACGCCGGGCAGAAACTGCGGTCGCTGACCCTCGCCGGCGAGGAGTGAGGCGTCCGATCGGGGCCGGGCGGTTCCGCCCGGCCTTGACGGAGGCTTCACCCTCACCCGGGCACACTGGGCAAAGCGGATGAAGCGGCAGGAGGACGTGATGGCGGGCGAAGTGCCGGAGTGCGAGGGCCGGGGGACGACCGGGGACACGTGGGACGACGTGGTCCTGGACGCCGACTTCATACGCGCCGCCGGGACCGCCGAGCCGTCCGGCCGGGCACGGATGCTCGCCGCGCGCTGGCGGCGCGAGGAGCCCGAGCCGCAGCCGTGGCGCTCCGACGAGCCGCCCGCCAGCTGGTTCTTCAGCAAGGCCCGCCGGCGTCGGTGGCGGCGGCGGTGAAGAGGTCCGGGGCGTCCGGTAATTCGGTGGCGTCGAAGTCGTCGTAGCGGCACAGTGGTGGTGTTCACCGCGCCGGACCGCATCGGCGCCACGTTCTGGGAGAGGAGCTGGGCGATGTCGATGCACGGCAGTACGCCGAGCTCCCGACAGGGCAGCCCGCGGCGGGCTCCGGAGTAACTACCGGCTCCGTCGAGCCCGCCTCGCACGGGGAGCTGCCCGGGGCGGCCGCTTCGAGCACGCGAATCCCTTCGCGTGGGCCGCCCACCCGGAGGATTGGCCGAGTGGCAAGGCACCGGCTTGGTTCAAGCCGCGGTCGGGGGTCACCCCCGCGCACGTTCGATCCGTGCATCCTCCGCAGAGACCGAGGGCTCAGCCCACCAGCTTCTCCAGCAGCACCGCGATGCCGTCCTCGTCGTTCGAGGCCGTCACCTCGTCGGCGACCGCCTTCAGCTCCTCGTGGGCGTTGGCCATCGCCACGCCCCGGGAGGCCCAGGAGAACATCGGGACGTCGTTGGGCATGTCGCCGAAGGCGATGGCGTCCGCCGCCTTCAGGCCCAGCCGCCGCGCGGCCAGCGAGAGCCCCGTGGCCTTCGACAGCCCCAGCGGCAGCAGCTCGACGATGCCCTCGCCGGCCATGGTCACCGAGACGAAACCGCCGGCGGTCCGGCGGGCCACGTCGGCCAGTTCGTCGTCCGTGAGGTCCGGGTGCTGGACGTAGATCTTGTTGAGGGGCGCGCTCCACAGCTCCGCGACGTCCGTGAACGGCGTCGCCGGAAGCGGGCCCGCGACCGCGTAGCCGGGACCGACCAGCACCTCGCCGTCCAGACCGTCACGGCTGGCCGCCAGGTACAGCGGACCGACCTCCGCCTCGATCTTGGCCAGGGCCACCGCCGCCAGTTGCCGGTCCAGGGTCACCGAGGTCAGCAGGCGGTGCTCCCCGGCGTCGTACACCTGGGCGCCCTGGCCGCAGACCGCGAGGCCCCGGTAGCCGAGGTCGTCGAGGACGTGCCGGGTCCAGGGCACCGCGCGGCCGGTGACGACCAGGTGCGCGGCACCCGCCGCGGTGGCCGCGGCGAGCGCCTCACGGGTGCGCTCCGAGACCGACCCGTCGGAGCGCAGGAGCGTCCCGTCGAGGTCGGTCGCGATCAGCTTGTAGGGGAACGGCCCGGCGGCGGGTCTCACTTGGCCACCGGTTCCAGGACCTCCCGGCCGCCGAGGTAGGGACGCAGCACCTCCGGCACCCGCACGGAGCCGTCGGCCTGCTGGTGGTTCTCCAGGATCGCGACGATCGTGCGCGGGACGGCGCACAGCGTGCCGTTGAGCGTCGCCAGCGGGCGGACCGCCTTGCCGTCACGGAAGCGGATCTGGAGCCGGCGGGACTGGAACTCGGTGCAGTCCGAGGTCGAGGTCAGCTCGCGGTACTTGTCCTGGGTCGGGACCCACGCCTCGCAGTCGAACTTGCGCGAGGCCGAGGCGCCCAGGTCGCCCGAGGCTACGTCGATCACGCGGAACGGCAGCTCCAGCGAGGTCAGCCACTGCTTCTCCCACTCCAGCAGCCGGCGGTGCTCCTCCTGCGACTCCTCGGGGGTGACGTAGGAGAACATCTCGACCTTGTCGAACTGGTGGACGCGGAAGATGCCCTTGGTGTCCTTGCCGTGCGAGCCGGCCTCGCGGCGGAAGCACGGCGAGAACCCGGCGTACCGCAGCGGCAGGCGGTCGGCGTCGATGATCTCGTCCATGTGGTACGCCGCCAGCGGCACCTCGGAGGTGCCGACCAGGTACAGGTCGTCCTTGTCGAGGTGGTAGACGTCCTGGGCCGCCTGGCCGAGGAAGCCCGTGCCCGCCATCGACTGGGGGCGGACCAGCGCGGGGGTCAGCATCGGCGTGAAGCCTGCCGCGGTGGCCTGGGCGATCGCCGCGTTCACCAGCGCCAGCTCCAGCAGGGCGCCGACACCGGTGAGGAAGTAGAAGCGCGAGCCGGAGACCTTCGCGCCGCGCTCCACGTCGATCGCGCCGAGGAGCTGGCCGAGCTCCAGGTGGTCCTTGGGCTCGAAGCCCTCGGCGGCGAAGTCGCGGATCGTGCCGTGCGTCTCCAGCGTGACGAAGTCCTCCTCGCCGCCGACGGGCACGTCGGGGTGGATGAGGTTGCCGAGCCGGAGGAGGAGCTCCTGGGTCTCGGCGTCGGCCGCGTCGCGCTCGGCGTCGGCGGTCTTGACGTCGGCGGCGAGCCCGCTCGCACGCTTCAGCAGCTCGGCCTTCTCGTCACCGGAGGCCTTGGGGATGAGCTTGCCCAGCGCCTTCTGCTCGGCGCGCAGCTCGTCGAAGCGGACGCCGGACGACCTGCGCCGCTCGTCGGCAGACAGGAGGGCGTCGACGAGCGCGACGTCCTCTCCACGGGCACGCTGCGAGGCGCGCACACGGTCGGGGTCCTCACGGAGCAGACGAAGGTCAATCACGCGGTCAAGGCTACCGGTGCGACGTTCCACCCCACGACCCAGTATTCCGAACCATGCCGTACGTACCGTTATGGAGGAATTGCTTCCGGTGTCAAGGGAGCAGACCCCGCCTCCCTGGAACGAGGCAGCCGGTGGGTGCCGGGTTGACCTGATTCCCTTGTGCGGAAGGGGACTTGAAGCCGGGTTGTCCACAGGGGTCCACGCCCTCCGGAGAGTTATCCACAGGCTGTGTGGAAGATCTGTGGATTTCGGAATTGATCACTCCGGAAGCGTTGCGCGGAGGGAGGAATTCCTGTCTCGAAGCGCCCGGACGCCCACTTTCGGCGGAAAGGGGTCGCCCCAAAAGATGAACCAAAGGAGACGAGTGGACGAAGGGTGACCTGTGGGGCCTTGACCGATCTTGAGGGTCGGAGGGCGATTTGTCGACTGAGTCCCCGTTGGGTGTCGACTTGTCCCCAGGTCGAGAGAGGGGGGTGTGGATAACTTCTGTGGACAACCAACACTCGCGGACAGCACCGGCCGGAAGCGGCACAAGCGACTAGTGCTGTGACCGGAAAGGTTCACCGGCTCGCGACGCCCGGCACGGCACTCCCCCAGCCTTCGGCCGGGGGTACCCCCACGCCGCGTTGTCGCATCACCCGAGTACATCCCGTACGCGGGCAATGCTCCGCCTCGCGAGGCTCCCCCACTGCCCGAAGGGCGTGGGAGGTGCCCCCAGCACCGGACGCCGCGAGCTTCCCGGCAAACCTTCCCGGCCACAGCACTAGAAACGGCCGTCCTGGCAGCGCGCCACCCAGTCCGCCGCCGCCACGAACTCCTGGTCCGAGGTCCCGGCCAGCGGAGGCCGTACGTCCGCCGTGTCGCCGTCCGCCCGCGGGTACGAGCCCAGGAAGCGCACCTGGAGGCAGATCCGCTTGAGGCCCATCAGTGCCTCCGCCATCCGGCGGTCGTTGATGTGGCCCTCGGCGTCGATGCAGAAGCAGTAGTTGCCGATGCCGGCGCCCGTCGGGCGGGACTGCAGCAGCATCAGGTTGATACCGCGGGTGCTGAACTCGCCCAGCAGGTCACGCAGCCCGCCGGGATGGTCGTCGCGCTGCCACAGCACCACCGACGTCTTGTCCGTGCCGCTCGGCGCGGCGGGCCGAGCGGGCCGGCCGACCAGCACGAACCGTGTCTGTGCGTTCTCCGCGTCGTGGATGCCCGTCTCCAGGGGCACGAGCCCGTACCGCGCGGCCGCGAACTCACCGGCGAACGCGGCGTCGTAGCGGCCCTCCTGGACCAGGCGGGCGCCGTCCGCGTTCGAGGCGGCCGACTCCCAGACGGCGTCCGGGAGGTTCGCCGAGAGCCAGTTGCGCACCTGCGGCTGGGCGGCCGGGTGGGCGGTGACCGTCTTGACGTCCGACAGCGTCGTACCGGGCCTGACCAGCAGCGCGAAGGTGATCGACAGCAGCACTTCGCGGTAGATCATCAGCGGCTGGCCCGCGACCAGCTCGTCGAGCGTGGTGGTGATGCCGCCCTCGACGGAGTTCTCGATCGGCACGAAAGCGGCCTCGGCCGCGCCGGCCCGGACGGCGTCCAGCGCCGACTGCACGGACACGTACGGGACCAGTTCCCGCGTGGCCGTCTCGGGAAGGGTGCGCAGGGCGACTTCGGTGAAGGTGCCCTCGGGGCCGAGATACGCATAGCTCGCTGGCATGACCTCACCCTAATGGCCTCGGCCGGACCCGGCTCGCGTGTCTCACGGAAGCCCCTCCCCCGGGTGAACCGGGTGTGACGGGTGTGATCGCGCCGGCTTCCGCCGTGCTCACCCCTCCAGCAGCCGCTGCCCCACGTACTCGCCCTTCGCCGCCCCGCCCGGCACCGCGAACAGACCGCTCGCCTCGTGCCGGAGGTACGCCGACAGCGCGTCGCCGCGATCCAGCTTGCGCTGCACCGGTACGAAGCCGCGCAGCGGGTCCGCCTGCCAGCAGATGAACAGCAGGCCCGCGTCCGGGGTGCCGTCGGCGTCGAAGCCGTCGTGGTAGGAGAAGGGGCGCCGGAGCATGGCCGCGCCCCCGTTCTGGTCGGGCCGGGTGATCCGGGCGTGGGCGTTGACCGGGACGACGTAGGTGCCGTCCTTGCCGGTCTTCTCCAGGTCCATCGCGGTCGTCTCGGTGCCCCCGCCGAGCGGCGCCCCGTCGGACTTGCGGCGCCCGATGACGTCCTCCTGCTGGGTGAGCGGCAGCTTCTCCCAGTCGTCCAGGAGCATCCGGATGCGGCGTACGACGACGTAGGAGCCGTTCGCCATCCAGGCCGGCTCGCCGTTCGCGGGCACGAAGAGGCGCTGGTCGAAGTCCGGGTCGGCCGGCTTCGGGTTGCGGGTGCCGTCGATCTGCCCCATCAGGTTGCGGGCCGTCATGGGATGCGCGGTGGCTCCGGGGGAGCGGTTGAATCCGTTCATCTGCCAGCGGACGCGGGCGGCGCCGCCCGCGTCCTTCTGGAGGGCGCGCAGGGCGTGGAAGGCGACCAGCGCGTCGTTCGCGCCGATCTGGACCCAGAGATCGCCGTTGCTGCGGGACTTGTCGAGCCGGTCGGAGGAGAAGTCGGGCAGCGGGTCGAGAGCGCCGGGCCGCTGCCGGCGCAGATCCGTCCGGTCGAAGAAGGAGTGGCCGAAGCCGAAGGTGACCGTCAGCGCCGAGGGGCCCGCGTCCCGTGCCACGTCGGTGTCGTCGTGTGCGGCCGGTTCACCCGCCATCAGCCGCTCGGCCGTCGCCGACCAGCGGCGCAGCAGCGCGGCGGCCTCCGTGCGGCCCGCTCCGGGCGCGAGGTCGAAGGCGACGAGATGGCCGCGGGCCTGGAGGGCGTCGGTGATGCCGGGCTGATGTTTCCCGTGAAACATCGCCCGGTCGGCGCCGAGCGAGGTGAGCGGGGTGGCACCGGCGGGCGCCGCCGTGTAGCCGAGGCCCGTGCCGGCCGCGCCGAGGACGAGCCCGGTGGCACCGGCCGTACCGAGCAGTCGCCGGCGCGACACGCCCGCTCCTGCGGCGGTGCCCGCCCGCGCGGACGCGGTCGCCGCGGGCGAGGGGTTCGGGGAGGTGGCCTCCGGGGTGGACTGGTCGGTCATGGTGCGGTTCAGCCGATCTGCGTGTTCTTGGTGACGGTGACCTGGTCGATGTCGGAGGTCCGCACGGTCACGGCGACCTGCCAGTCGCCCGCCATGGGGATCTGCACCCCGCTCGCCACCCAGTGTCCGGTGGTGACGTGGTCGGGGTTCACCGGGAGCGGTCCGAGGTCCTTCGCGGCCAGCGTGAAGGCGATCTTGAGCTCGGTGATGTCGCGGAGGCGCCCGTTCGGTCCGAGGGAAAAGATGTGCAACTCGTTGCCGCCCACGCGCGCGGGGTCGATGTCGATCCGTACGACGCCCTTGCCGTCCTTGCCACCGGTGTCGAACGGCATGTCGAGGGTGACCGCGCCCACCCCGGAGGACGAGGACGAGGACGCGGCGGACGACGTGGCGGTCCTGGCCTCCGTCTCCGTGCGCCCCGGCTCGGTCTGCGTCAGCACGGTCGTGACGGCGAGCAGCACGACGGCGACACCCGCTTCCATCAGTACGGACCGGCGCAGCCCGAAGCGATGGGGGTCGGCGTCCCGCAGCCGCTTCTGCCGTGCGGTGTCCAGGGCGGCCTGCTGCCGGGCGAGCTGGGCGGCCCGCCGGGCGGCCTCCCCCTTCGCCGCCTTCCCGCCGGGCTTGACCTTGTCGCCGTCGGCTTTCCCGGTTTCGGTCTTCCCGGTCCCGGGCTTCCCGGCCCCGGCCTTCGCGTCCGGGCCGGGGTTCCTGCCCGCGGTCGCCGCGACCTTCGCGCGTGCCTTGGCCGGTGCCTTCGCGGCGGCCGTCTGCGCCAGCCGGCCCGTCCAGCGGCGGGAGGTCCAGGCGACGCCGACCATCAGCGCCACCAGACCGACCTTCACGAGGAGCAGCTGTCCGTAGCGGGTGTCGGTGAGCGCCGACCAGGAGCCGACCTGGCGCCAGGACTGATAGGTGCCGGTCGCGACCAGCGCCAGGACGGAACCGAAGGCGACCTGGGAGAAGCGGCGTACGGCCGCGGTCTCGACCGGGGTCTCGGCGGGCGCCCGGTACAGCGCGACCAGAAGGGCGACGAGACCGCCGAGCCAGGCGGCCACGGCGAGCAGGTGGACGACGTCGACCGGCATCGCGATGCCCGGCTGGAGCCCGGTCGAGGCGTGCTCGGACATGGCCCAGCTGGCCGCGAGCCCGACGGCGACCACGGTGCCGCCGATCGCGAGCCCGAAGGTCAGGTCGCGCTTCTCGTCGTCCGCGCGCTTTTGGTACTCCCCGAAGAGCACCGCGACGAACAGCGCCGCCGCGGCGAGCAGCAGCAGCCGGGAGACGAGGGCCGCCCCGGTCTTGGTCTGGAGCACCTGCCCGAGGAGCGTCAGGTCGAAGACGTCCCCGATCTTTCCGGAGGTGGTGTAGGAGCCGCGCAGGAGCAGCAGCGCGAGCGTGGACGCGGTGAGCGCGACCCAGCCGGAGACGACGAGCCGTTGCACCGCCCGCACTCCCGAGCCGCGCTGCCAGCAGGCCAGTACGAAGGCGGCACCGCCGGCCAGGACGACGAAGCCGGCGTACGACACGTACCGCCCGATCCCGTAGAGCCCGCCGACGATCCCGCCGCCCGCCGTCTGGTCGCCGACCGCGGCGGAAGTCTTGGAGGGGGCGCCGATGGAGAAGGTGTAGGCACCGCCGACGGGGTGGCTGTCGGCCGAGACCACCTGGTAGGCGACGGTGTAGGTGCCGTCCGGCAGTCCGCTGCGCAGTCGCACGGCGTACGTCGTCCCGCTGACGTTGGCGGGCTTCCCGGCGTCGACGCGGTTGCCCTTGGGATCCAGGACGCGCAGCGAGTCGTCGCTCATGGCGACCTGCTCGGAGAAGGTCAGCGACACCTGGGCGGGCGCTTTGTCGACCACCGCCCCCTGCTGCGGATCGCTGCCGGTCAGCGCGGCGTGCGCGGAGGCCGGGGCGGCTCCGGCGAGGAGCACGCCGGCGACGGCCATGAGCAGCAGCATCAGGGTCCGGAAGCGTGGGGCGATGGTCTGCGACAAGGTGGTCCCTCCCTCAGTGTCCGGTCGTGGGGTTGTACGTGGCCGATTTCACCGGCATCTCGACCTTGACGGTGCCGGACTCGGCGAAGTGCAGTTCGACGAGGACCGTCTGGCCCTGCCGGGGCGCGCGCTTCAGCTTGTCGAACATCAGGTGGTTGCCGCCGCTCTCGAACACGAGTCGCCCGTGCGCGGGGACGGTGAGGGGGCCGGCCTCCTTCATGACCCCGCCGGCGGTCTGGTGCACGGTGACGTCCTCGGCTTCGGCGCTGGTGACCGAGGTGAGTTCGTCCTTGGCGCCGCCCTTGTTCTCGATGGTCAGGAAGCCGGCCGCCATCGCGGCCGAGAGCGGCTGGGGCATGTAGGCGGAGTGGACGGACAGTTCGGCCTTCGCGTCGCCGGTCCCGGAGGACGCGGCGCAGCCGGTCAGCAGGGCGGTACCGGTCAGGGTCGCGGCCAGGAGCGCCGCCGCCGGTGCCGGCCGCCTCACGGGTTCTCCCCCTTGACGATCCTGGGGAGGTCCTTGGTGTAGTCGTCGACGGTGGCGTCCTCGCCGTAGAGGACGTATCCGGCGTCGGTCTTCGGGGAGAACGCGATCACCTGGGTGCCGTGCATCGAGACGAGCTTGCCGTTCTTGTCCTTCGTGGTCGGCTCGATGGAGATGCCCAGGGTGCGCGCGCCGGCCTGGATGGTGGAGAAGTCGCCGGTCAGTCCTATGAACTGCGGGTCGATCATCTTGAGCCACTTGCCGAGTTCGGCCGGGGTGTCGCGGTCCGGGTCGGTCGTGACGAACACCACGCGCAGGTCGTCCTGCTCGGCCTTGGACAGCGCCTTCTTGGCGACCGCGATGTTGTTCATGGTCAGCGGGCAGGCGTCGGGGCAGTGGGTGTAGCCGAAGTAGACCAGCGTCGGGTGGCCGGCGGTCTCCTTGCGGAGGTCGTACTGCTTTCCCTGGGTGTCGGTGAGGACCAGGTCCGGCTTCTCGAACGGCTTGTCGAGGACCGTCGCGGCCTTCTGCGAGGTGTCCTCGGAGACGACGGCGACGGGCTTCCCGCCGTCGTTGCCGCTGCCGCAGGCGGAGAGGGTCAGGGTGGCCGCGGCGAGCAGGGCGGCCGCGACGAAGGTCTTGTTGCGCATAGAGAAATGTCCCAGATGTGAGAACTCCGGCGCGCGCCGGGGGCCGTACGCGAGAGTGGCACGACCCCCGGAGCGCGTGACGGACGAGCCGGATCAGGCGGTGGTGCGCCTGCGGCCGGCGAGTACGCCGTAGGCCACGCCGGCCGCGCCGACGAGGATGCCGACGATGCCGAGGACGCGGGCGGTGGTGTCGCTGCCGCTCTTGGAGGTGTCGGCGGCGGTGGTCTGGGCGGCGGGCTTGGTGTCGGCAGCGGCGTCTTCGGCCGACGCGTCGTGTCCGTCACCCTCCGAGGCCGCGGTCAGCTGAAGCACCGGCGCCGGGTTGTCCGGCTCCGCCTGGCCCTTCTGCGGCACCTCGATCCAGCGCACGACCTCCTTGTTGGAATACGTCTGGATCGCCTTGAAGACCAGCTGGTCGGCGTCCTCGGGCAGCGTGCCGATGGAGACCGGGAACTTCTGGAAGAAGCCGGGCTTGATGCCGTCCCCGTCGGCGGTCCAGGTGACCTTGGTGACGGCTTCGGAGATCTTCTTGCCGTGCATCTCCAGCGGCTTGTCCAGCTGGGACTTGGTGACGTCGATCTTCCAGCCGGTCATCGGCTGCGGCATCACGGAGGCCAGCGGGTGGTCGGTCGGGAAGTTGACCTCGATCTTGGTGGTGGAGGCGTTGTCGCGCTCGTTGGGGACCTTGAAGTCGACGACGGCGTAGCCGCCCTTGGCGGCGGAGCCCTCCGGCTGGACGCTGACGTGTGCGAACGCCGGGGCGGACAGGGCGAGGACGGCCGAGCCGGCGACGGCGGCGGTGGCGGCGAGTCGAGAAGCCTTCATAGGGGGTGCACTCCACTTCGAGTGAGTTCCGGTGTCTGAGGGGTGCGCGTGCGGGGCGGGACCGGTGCCCCGGTGTTCCCGCCGGGCGGGCACGCGCGCGCGTGCCGCACGACGGCGGCCGCTCCCCCGGCGGAGACCCGCTCGGTGGGGTGGTGGTCGCGTCGCGTCAGGCAGCGAGGACGAGTGCGGCGGCGGCCGGCGGGCCGCGGCGGATCACCGTGTGCTGGAGTGCGGTGGTGTGGGGGACGAGGGGCGCGGAGTCGGCGGTGCGCCGGAAGCGCGGGCCGGTGCCGGCCGCCGTGGGCAGCCCGGCGCACAGGGCGCGCGCCAGGGCGAGCGCCCCGCGCAGGGACCGAACGAGCGCGGCCTCGGCGACTCCGTGCGCCGACAGCTCGATCAGCCGCAGCAGGGCGAGGTCGCCGCGCCGCAGCACCCAGCCCGTGGCGACGGCGGCCAGGACGTGGACGAGCAGCATCGGCAGGGACGGCAGCAGCGCGGCGGCCGCGCCGATGGGGAACCATGAGCCCGCCGGGTGGTGCGGGGCGCTCGGGCCCGTGCCGGCGCCGCCGTAGGCGTGTGCGTCGACGAGTATCCGGTAGGCCTGGGCCGGGCTGATCACGGCGGCGGTGGCCCCGCACACGTACCGGGCGGCCCGCTGGACGAGCTCGGCGTCGGACAGCACGGGCAGCGAACCCGTCGGTCCCGTCGATCCCGTGGAGCCCATGGTCATGGCACCGGAGGCCACGGCGCCCATGCCGCTCTGCCCCATGCCGAACAGGCTGTGCAGCACGGTCTGGCCGACCACGAGCAGCGTCGCGATCCCCGGCAGGGAACGCGCGCGCCCGGCGAGGGGCGCCACCACGACCAGCGCCCCCAGGAACCCCGCGCCCAGTGTCCACAGCGGCACCGCGGCGCAGGAGGCCAGCGTGTGCCCGGCTGCGGCCAGCACGACGCAGACCGCGGCGAACACCGCGGCCCGAAGGATCCGGAGACCGCGTCCGGCGGGTGCCGTGCGCGGGCGGGGGGCAGACATGGCGGCCTCATCATCCCACTGGACCCGGGCCCTTCGTACGGCAGGTCCACAAGATGCGGTAGATCCGGAAGGTCACGTTCTGATGTCGTCGGCCCGCACATACACCGATTCACCGCCCCGCCGCGTCCGCCGATCGGACCGTGTCGTGTCAACGCCGTGCTTACGGCAGGGCACTCGGGGCAATACGTAACGGTATGTCGAGCCGCGCCGGGAGGCTGGAGCATGAGCATCTGGTGGTCACTCCATCTGCGGCGTGACGCCGCGAGCGTGCCGCTCGCGCGGCGACTGCTGCTCGGCACGATGGAGACCGCGGGCGTCGACCCCGACATCTCCTACGACCTGTCCGTGGCCCTGAGCGAGGCCTGCGCGAACGCGGTGGAGTACGGCGGGGACACCGAATCCTCCGGTGGCTACCGCGTCACCGCCTTTCTCGACGGGGAGAAGTGCCGCATCGAGGTGGCCGACGCGGGCCCCGGCTTTCCGCCGGCGGGCCGCCGCCGCCCGGTCCGCGCCGCGCGCGTCGACGCCGAGCACGGCCGCGGCCTGTATCTCATCCAGGAACTCGCCGACCATGTCCACATCCGCAACAGGCCGGGCCGGGGCGGCGCGGTGGTGAGCTTCGACAAGATCCTCAAGTGGCGCGAGGACGCCCCGCTGGTGGCGGTGTAGCGCAGCCGGTCGCGGTGCGGTGCCGTGCGGGACGCCGGCCAGGAGTCCGGGCGTGTCCCGGGTCCGGCGCGATTCTTCGCGGCCCGCATGCCGTCGGCGACACGGAACCCGCTCAGGCGTCGGCCAGGAGCTTCGCCAGGGCCTCCAGGGCCTCCGGGTAGACCCGTTCCCGGGGGGTGCCGTAGCCGACGACCACGCCCTGGGGGCGGCCCTCGCCCGGGGTGTGCCAGTGGTCGGCCAGGCGGCCGAGGGCCAGGCCCTCCGCCTCCGCGCGGGCCAGTGTCCCCGCTTCGTCGGCGACGTCCACCAGGGCGTGCAGACCGGCGGCGATCCCGCGCACCCGGCGGGAGCCCAGGCGGTCCAGGAGCTGGTCCCGGCGGCGCCGGTAGCGAAGGCGGCACGCGCGTATGTGCCGGTCGTAGGCGTGGCTGTCGATCAGCTCGGCGAGCGCCAACTGGCCGATGGTCTCGGTGTGGTGGTCACTGTGCAGCTTGGCCTCGGCCACCGCGTCGACCAGGTGCGGCGGCAGCACCGCCCAGCCCAGTCGCAGGGCCGGCCCCAGGGTCTTGGAGGCGGTGCCCAGATAGGCGACCTGACCCGGCGCCATGCCCTGGAGCGCGCCCACCGGCTGGCGGTCGTAGCGGAACTCGCCGTCGTAGTCGTCCTCGACGATCAGCCCTCCACGCGCGCGTGCCCAGTCGGTCAGCGCCCTCCGGCGCTCCGGGTGCAGGGTCACACCGGTCGGGTACTGGTGCGCCGGGGTGACGACGACGGCCCTCTGCTCGCCCAGGTCCTGGGCGCACACACCGCGTTCGTCGACCCGGACCGGCGCCACGCTGCCGCCCGCCCGCCGCACCACCTCCCGGTGGAAGGGCAGCCCGGGGTCCTCCATGGCGACCTCGGCCCCGTCCAGTACGCGCGTGAGGAGCGCCAGCCCCTGCACGTACCCGGAGGTGATGACGATCCGCTCGGGCGGAGCGATCACCCCGCGCGCCCGCCCCAGATAGCCCGACAGCGCCGTGCGCAGCTCGATCCGGCCGCGCGGGTCGCCGTAGTCGTAGGTCAGCGAGGGCGCCGTCGCGATGGCGCGGCGCAGTGCCCGCAGCCAGGCCGCCGCCGGGAAGGTGCCGACGTCCGGGCTGCCCGGCCGCAGGTCGAAACGGGGAGCACGCGCGTGTGCCGCCGCTCCCGGCTCCTGCGCGTCGACGGCCGGCAGGGCGGCGACCCGGGTGCCCGATCCCTGCCGCGCCGTCAGATAGCCCTCGGCGACCAACTGGTCGTACGCCGCCTTCGCGGTGCCCCGCGAGATGCCGAGTTCGGCGGCCAGCCGGCGGGTCGCCGGCAGCCGTGTCCCGGGCGCCAGCCGCCCGTCCCGCACCGCGTCGCGGAGCGCCTTCTCCAGCCCCGCCCGGCGGCCCGCCGCCGCGTCCGGTTCCAGATGCAGGTCCAACCCGGCACCGGACCAGAAGTCCTCCACGAGAACCCTCCCCCTAGGTACGTGAATTCACGTCCGGGACCCGCGCCCCGGCACAGGAAGGCCGGGCACCTCGCGGGTACCCGGCCTTCGGACCCCCATCAGCTCTTCAGCGACGCCATCCAGGCCTCGACCTCGTCGGAGCGGCGCGGCAGGCCGGCCGAGAGATTGCGGTTGCCGTCCTCGGTGACCAGGATGTCGTCCTCGATGCGGACGCCGATGCCGCGGTACTCCTCCGGGACGGTCAGGTCGTCGGCCTGGAAGTACAGGCCCGGCTCGACGGTGAGGACCATGCCCGGCTCCAGCGTGCTGTCGACGTACGTCTCGGTCCGCGCGGCGGCGCAGTCGTGGACGTCCATGCCGAGCATGTGGCCGGTGCCGTGCAGCGTCCAGCGGCGCTGCAGACCCAGCTCCAGGACCCGCTCGACCGGGCCCTCGACCAGGCCCCACTCGACGAGCTTCTCCGCGAGCACGTGCTGGGCGGCGTCGTGGAAGTCGCGGTACTTGGCGCCCGGCTTGACCGCCGCGATGCCGGCCTCCTGGGACTCGTACACCGCGTCGTAGATCTTCTTCTGGATCTCGTTGTACGTGCCGTTGACGGGCAGCGTGCGCGTGACGTCGGCGGTGTAGAGGGTGTGCGTCTCCACGCCCGCGTCCAGCAGGAGCAGGTCGCCGGAGCGGACCGGGCCGTCGTTGCGCACCCAGTGCAGGGTGCAGGCGTGCGGGCCGGAGGCGCAGATGGAGCCGTAGCCGACGTCGTTGCCCTCGACGCGCGCGCGGAGGAAGAACGTTCCCTCGATGTAGCGCTCGCTGGTCGCCTCGGCCTTGTCGAGGACCTTCACCACGTCCTCGAAGCCGCGCACGGTGGAGTCGACGGCCTTCTGCAGCTCGCCGATCTCGAAGTCGTCCTTGAGCAGGCGCGCCTCGGAGAGGAAGCCCCGCAGCTCCTCGTCGCGCTCGGCGGTGACCTTGTCGGTCAGGGCGGCCTCGAGGCCGGCGTCGTAGCCGCGCACGACGCGGACCGGGCCGGTGGCCTCACGCAGCGTGTCCGCCAGTTCGCGCACGTCGGAGGTCCGGATGCCGTACAGGGTCTCGGCCTCGGCCAGGGAGTGGCGGCGGCCGACCCACAGCTCGCCCTGGCCGGAGAGCCAGAACTCGCCGTTCTCACGGTCGGAGCGCGGCAGGAGGTAGAGCGTCCCCTGGTGCCCGTCCGCGGTGGGCTCCAGGACCAGGACGCCGTCCTCGGTCTGGTTGCCGGTGAGGTAGGCGTACTCGACCGAGGAACGGAAGGGGTACTCGGTGTCGTTCGAACGGGTCTTCAGGTTGCCCGCGGGGATGACCAGGCGCTCGCCGGGGAAGCGTGCGGACAGTGCGGCGCGGCGGCGCGCGGTGTGCTCCGCCTGCTCGACCGGCTCGAGGCCGTGCAGCTCGGTGTCGGCCCAGCCGGACTTCATGTTCTCGGCGAGCTCGTCGGACACGCCCGGGTACAGGCCGTTCTTCCGCTGCTTGATCGGTTCTTCTTCGGCGGTCTCCGGGGTCTCCGGCAGCTCCTGCGCCACGGTCTTCCTCCTCGATACAGCCATTGGGCCATCCCCCATCGTACGGTCGTACGGAAGGGGGCCAGAGGCGGAAGCACCTGTTACCGGATCACCGGGCGGCCTACTCGAAGCGCACCGCCAGCAGCGCCACGTCCTCCGCGCCGTCGGTCACGTCGAGACCGTTCGGCAGGAGCGTGTGCAGGACGTGGTCGGCGACGGCCCCCGGGTCGTGGCGCAGCGTGCGCGGGACGCTCGCCGCGGCCGCGTGCAGCCGGGCGAAGGCACGGTCCGCGGGATCGCCGGTGCGGTGCAGCAGCCCGTCGGTGTAGAGCAGTACCGTCTCGCCCGCGGCCACCTGGAACTCCACGCTCGGCGCCTCCCAGCAGGCGAGCATGCCCAGCGGCGCGGACACGGACGTCTCCACGAACTCCGTGCGCCGATCACCGAGCAGCAGCGGCGGGCAGTGCCCGGCGCCCGCCAGGGTGATGCGGCGCAGGGCGGGTTCGCAGTAGGCGAACAGGGCCGTGGCGGAGCGGGCGGGCTCGGTCAGCCGCAGGAGCAGTTCGAGGTCGGACAGGACGGCGACGGGATCCTCGCCCTCCATCACCGCGTACGCCCGCAGGGACGCCCGCAGCCGGCCCATCGCGGCGATCGCGCCCGGCCCGGCGCCGGTGACCGAGCCGACCGCGAGGCCGAGCGCGGCCTCGGGCAGCGGCAGCGCGTCGTACCAGTCGCCGCCGCCGCGCGGCCCGGTGCGGTGCCGGGAGGCGAGCTGGACACCGGGGACGCGGGGCAGTCGGGAGGGCAGCAGCTCCTCGTAGACCGTCGCCATGCACGCGCGCGTGCGCTCGGTGTCGAGCAGGCGCGCCAGGTGCTCGGTGGCGAAGCGGAGGTAGAGGCCGGCGAGGTGGCGCTGCCGCTCCACCGGTTCGGCGGGCTCGTCGTAGAACCAGACGGCGGCGCCGAGTCGGCCGGCGGTCTCCGTGGACAGGGGCAGCGCGTAGCTGGCGGCGTAGCCGAGTCGGCCGGCCACCTCGCGGTGGCGCGGATCGAGGCCGTCCTCGGCGAACAGGTCGGGGCGCACGACCTCGCCGTCGCCGCCCGGCAGCCCGGCCGCGGTGTCGAGGAGCGTCCCGTAGGGCATCGCGCTGCGCGGCACGGTCTCGATGTGGCCGAGATCGGCCCGCGCGAGACCGAGGCCGATGGTGGTGTCGGGGCCCAGTCCGTCGTCCGGTTCGAGGACGGCGAGGCCGCGCCGGGCGCCGACGAGGGCGGCGCCGGCGCGCAGCAGCTCCTTCAGAGCTGCGTCGAGTCCGTTCGTACGGGCCAGCCGTTCGGTGAGCTCGTTCAGAGTGGTGAGGTCGGAGACCCAGCCCGCGAGCCGGTCCTGGAGGAGGGCGCCCGGCGGGCGGGGCGCGTGCGGACCGGCCGGACCGCTCGGCGAGGGGTCCGGAGTGGCGGGCGAGGGCGCGACAGTGTGTGCGGGTGCCGGAACCGTCGAATCGATTCCAGCCACTTTCGGAGGGTGGGGGGCGTTCATGGCGTCCGGCTTTCCGACCGGTGCGTATTGCTCAAAAGCATCGCAAACCCCCATGTCATTCTGCGCCGCCAGCAGTGTCTCCACATGTACACGGACTCGTGAGGGGATGTCCAGCATTGTCCTGCCGGGTTTCCTGGTGTCAGAGGGGTTCTCGGGGTCTTCTTCCCAACCTCTTGCTAAAAGGGGAAGTTGGCTTGAAACTGCCTCGGGTGACGGCCTGTTGCGGTCGACTGGGCTTGCTCGACAGAGCGTCACAGCGGTCGTGATGGGTACGTACTCGGAGAAGGCCAGGGGTGGTTGGGGGCTACCCGGAACCTGGCGACGGACCCGGGCGTCTTAGCCACCGACGACCGTGCCCCATCCTTGCGTGATGGAGGCGGAGAGCAGAAGACAAGACGGCATAACGCCACGCTCCGCCACCCCGCGCCACGCCCATGCTTCTGGTAGACGCAGTATGGACGGGGCTGCCGTGGAAGCAGCCGATGCTCGGCCCATAGGGGTTCCCCGTGCCTGAAGGCAGGGGTGTGATGCGCCAACAGGTACGCACAGTGCAGTGATCGACACATGGTGTGAGTGGTCCACGGTGTTGCCAGCGGTGCAACGGAAAGGAACGAGCGCTCATGCGCGAGATCCCCGGAAGGCGACGCAGGCTCCCGTCCCAGCACAGTGACGGGGGGCCTGAGCCGATCAGCGCGGCCCTGACCTTCGCGACCCGGTGGCAGTGGCCCGTGCTGCCCGGCGTGGCGACGGATCCGCGGCGCGGCGACCGCTGCGGCTGCCCCGACCCGGAGTGCACGGTGCCCGGCGCGCACCCCTTCGAACCCGGCCTCCTCGCGGCCACCGCCGACGCCCGCATGGTGCGCTGGTGGTGGACCAACCGGCCCACCGCGCCGATCGTCCTGGCCACCGGGGGCAAGGCCCCCTGCGCGGTGAGCCTGCCGGCCCTCCCGGCCGCCCGCGCCCTCACGGCGCTCGACCGCGTCGGCATGAGGCTCGGCCCGGTCGTCGCCTCGCCCACGCGCTGGGCGATCCTCGTCAAGCCCTACTCCCTGGAGCAGTTGGGCGAGCTGCTCTACGCCAAGGACTTCGTCCCCGGCTCGCTCCGCTTCCACGGCGAGGGCGGCTACCTCGCCCTGCCCCCCTCCGAGACCGGAGCCGGCCCGATCCGCTGGGAGCGTGCCCCGCTGCCCGGTTCCGCCTCGCCCTGGGTGCCCGATGTGGAGGCCGTGGTCGACGCGGTGGTGGAGGCCCTCACTCGTACGGGTGTGAGCGCCCCCGAGTTCTAGGGGTGTCGCGGCCGCGGCGGGCGAACCGCCCGCCCGGGGCCGTTATCGTCCCCGCATGCTGCGTCGTTCCGCCGGACCCGGAAGCCGAGTGCCGCGCGGCGGTCCCGATCCCCGGCGCGTCCGCCTGCTCGCCCTCCTGGGCGTCATCGGCTGCGCCGTCGTCATGCCGCTGGCCGGCGCGTCCGCGGGCCAGGTGGGCGACCAGAGCGGTACGGGCGCCCGCTCCCTGCCGCCCGGCGACGACAAGATGCCCTCCGCCGCGCCCGCCCGTTCCCCGCTGGTGCTCGGTCTGGGGCTCGCGACCGCCGCGCGCTGCGGCCCCGGGATCACCTCGCCCGACGGGGTCGAGGCGCAGACCTGTGTGCTGACCCAGGGCCAGGACACCTGGGCGCGCACCTACCACCGCAACGCGACCGGACGGCCCCTGGACGCCGACCTGACCCTGATGGGTCCGGGCGAGCGCACCGTGCGGACGCACTGCGCGCGGGCCGGGGGCGACGAGCCGGAGATCTGTGAGACACCACGGGAGCGCAGCAGGGGGACGGCGGCGGAGTACAGCGCCGTCGCGGAGTTCGCGGAGCGCGGCGGACGTGCCGCGCTGCTGCTGCGGTCCGGGAGCAACTCGCCCGCGACGACGGGCGGTTGACGTGCGACTGCGCTGGGTGAGCGGCGGCGGACACGTAAGCGCCCGGTTGCTGGCGACGGGGGATGCACCAGCAACCGGGCTACTGGAACGGTAACAAGAGATCGGCAGTTCGCAAATTCGATCCCGGCTTTCCGGTCACCGACTCGCCCGAGCCGCCCGCCGGTTGTGACGGGGGTCACCCGATCTGCCCGAGCGGGGCGGCGGGCCGGGCGGCCGACCGGAGGGCCGGCCGCCCGGCCGTCACTCAGCTCAGCGTGACCTGGCGGTTGGTCAGACCACCGCGGGCCCGGCGCTCGTCCCCGGTCAGCGGCGTCTGCGTGGCCAGCGCGGCGGCCAGTTGCTCGGCGAACTCGGCGGCCGGCTTCTCCACGTCCTGGGCGCCCATCTCGCTCGGCAGGTCCCACACGGGCACGGTGAGGCCGTGCGCCCGGAAGGAGCCCACGAGGCGGGTGCCTTCACCGAGGTTCGAACGGCCCGCCGCGTGCAGCCGCGCGAGAGCGTCCAGAAGCTGCTCCTCCGCGTGCGGCATGACCCAGCGCAGGTGGTTCTTCTCCGGCGTCCGGCACCAGTACGCCGCCTCGACGCTCTCCAGGCGCACGGTCGGAATGGCCGCCGCGTTGGCCCGCTCCAGGGAGGCGGTGACATCCGGCGTCGCGTTCTCCGCGTCCGGCACCCAGAACTCGAAGCCCTCGTGCACCACCGGATCGAAGGGGGCCTCGAGGTCGAGCAGGTCCTGAAGCCGCGGGCCGTCGGCCGGGGCGCGGCGGCCCTGTACCGGGGTGCCGGGCTTGGCCTCCAGGGCGCGCAGCAGGGTGTCGGCGAGGTCGCGGCTGATGTCGCCGGACGCCGTGTCGTTCTGCAGGCCGAGCAGTACCGAGCCGTCGTCGCGGCGCAGTGCGGGCCAGGCCATCGGCAGGACCGTGGCGAGCGTGACCGCCGGGACGCCGTCGGGCAGGCCGTCGCGGAGCGCCAGCCCGGCCGTGGCGGCGGGGACCAGCTCGCGCAGCGCCACCCAGTCGCACTCGCCGGGCAGTCCCTCGAAGGGCCGCTGCACCAGCTCGGTCACCGCGTGCGCGGCGGCCCGGCCGTGGCAGGCCTTGTACCGCCGGCCGCTGCCGCACGGGCAGGGCTCGCGCGCACCGACGACCGGGATCTCTCCATCCGTGAGCTGCGGGCGCTTGGCCTTCGTCTGGGGTCGCTTCTTGGCCATCTGGGTGTCTCCCGGTTACGGCTCGTCTCGTACGGCGCGAGCCTAGCCGTTCACGCCGTCAACGACGGGACCCTGTGGACGCGGCGGGGGAATGGCGGGTAACGCCGCAATGGCGGGTAACGCCGGGGAAGGGGGACAAGCGGCCGGCTCCGAGCGCCCGCGCCCGCGGCACGACCCGGGCATCGCCCGGGCGCGGCGCACGCGTACGTGTTCAGTCCAGGTCGCCGAAGGCGTCCGTGAAGCCCAGGTCGGGCAGGGCCGACACGGACGGTGCGGTGATCCGGGAGGCGAAGTCGTCGCGGCGGTGACCGGCGTCCGGGTCGTGCACGTCGTCGTGGACGACCACCCATACGGTGACCTCGCCGCCGACGCCGTCCCGTACCCCCCAGTCGTCGCAGAGGGCGGTGATGATGTTCAGCCCGCGGCCACCGTGCGCGGTGACCGAGGGGGTGGCCGGGGACGGGCGGGTCGGGCCGCCGCCGTCGGTCACCTCGACGATCAGGCTGCCGCCCGCGTCCACCCGCCATGCGGCCCGGACGTCGCCGTCGCCGGCCAGGGCGCCGCGCAGCGGCCGGCCGTGCTTGCAGGCATTGCTCAAGAGTTCGGAAAGGATCAATACGGCGTCGTCGATGACCGATTCCGCCACGCCACCACTGCGCAACTGATCACGCATCCGGTGTCTTGCTTCCCCCACGCCCGCAGGGCCATGGGGTACGGCCATGCTCGACGACGTGGGCACCTCCTGTGCCACCACCAACGCCACCCCCGAGACCTCCTTCGCCCCACGCCACGGTGTGGATGCCCCACCGGCCTGTACCGGAAACCGGCCGAATCGCGTCCGGCGACGCATTTGGAACGCTCGGTCACTCAACGAACGCGCCGGAGCACTCCCTGTCATCGTTGCTGGATCGGCGGCCGGTCAGCGGCCGAGCCGGTGCAGGACCGCGCGCGGGCGGTTGGTGATGATGGCGTCCACCCCCAGTTCCACGCAGAGGTCGACGTCCTCGGGATCGTTCACCGTCCACACGTGCACCTGGTGTCCCGCCTGCTTGAGCCGCTCCACGTACACCGGCTGGTTGCGCACGATCCGGATCGAGGGCCCCGCGATCCCGACGCCCGCCGGCAGCCGTCCGTCCCGCAGTCGCGGCGAGACGAACTGCATCAGATAGACCGTCGGCAGGGACGGCGAGGCCGCCCGCACCCGGTGCAGGGAGCGCGCTGAGAAACTCATCACACGCACCGGCGACCTCGTGGCCGAGGCCGGGGCGTCCAGTCCGAACCGCTTCAGGAGTGTCAGCAGGCGTTCCTCGACCTGCCCGGCCCACCGCGTGGGGTGCTTGGTCTCGATGGCCAGCTCCACCGGCCGGCCGGCGTCGGCGACGAGTTCGAGCAGCCGCTCCAGGGTGAGGACGGAGGTGTCCTCGGGGTCCTCGGGCCGCACCTCCCAGTCCGGCTCCTCGACCCGGCCGCGCCAGGACGCGCGCGTGCGCCAGGAGCCGAAGTCCAGCGCGGCGAGGTCGGCGAGCTCCAGGGCGGACACCGCTCCCCGGCCGTTGGACGTACGGTTGACGCGCCGGTCGTGTACGCAGACGAGATGACCGTCCGCGGTCAGGCGTACATCGCATTCGAGGGCGTCCGCGCCGTCCTCGATGGCCTTCCGGTAGGCGGCCAGCGTGTGCTCCGGGGCGGCCTCGGAGGCTCCGCGGTGGGCGACGACTTGGATGTGGTGCTGCCGTGCGTGGGTCACCGCGTCATGGTGCCACCGAGGCGGAATGGGCGGGACGGCGGAGAGCCGTCGATAATGTGTCTGTTTCATGCGAGATGACCTATATAAAGAATGCACCCGGACCCACAGCATCGGCTTACGGTGCTCTGACGGCCCGTGGGAAAAGCTGACTACGTACACACCTGCACATGCACAGCTGGAGCGCGCCGGGTCGCCGGCGGGCATGGCGAGCGTGACCGAGTGCGACCGAAAACAACAGCCGTGGAGCAAGGAGAAGAGCTGTGAGCACCGAGAACGAGGGCAACACGGTACCCCCGGCACCGTCCGCACCTCCCGTGCCGGTGGATGCTCCCGCTGCTTCCCCGCACCCGGCCGTCCCCCAGGGCGGCCCGTCGGCACCTCCGCCCCCGGACGTGCCTCCGCACGTCCCGGGAGCGCACGGCGGGGCCGGCGCGCCCGCACCGCAGGGCCACGGCTCGCCCGTCGACGGCTCCTGGCCGCCCCCGTCCTCCGCCGCGCCCGCATACGGGGACGGCGGCGCGGGAGGCGCCGGCTGGGGCGCCGCGTACCAGCAGCACCAGCCCGCGCCCAAGCCCGGCGGCCGGCGCGGCGGCCTGGTCGCCGCGGTCCTGGTGGCCGCGCTGGTCGCCGGCGGTCTGGGCGGCGGCCTCGGCTACACACTGGCCAGGAACGACGACAGCAGCTCCACCACGGTCTCGGCCTCCGACGCCGGTGCCTCGCAGATCAAGCGGGACCCGAACTCGATCGCGGGCGTGGCCGCCAAGGCCCTGCCGAGCACGGTCACCATCGAGGCCGAGGGAACCGGCGGCCGGGGCGGCACCGGCACCGGCTTCGTCTTCGACACCCAGGGCCACATCGTCACCAACAACCACGTGGTGGCCGAAGCCGTCGACGGCGGCAAGCTCAGCGCCACCTTCCCCGACGGCAGGAAGTACGACGCCGAGGTCGTCGGCCACGCCCAGGGCTACGACGTCGCGGTCATCCGGCTCAAGAACACGCCCTCGGACCTCAAGCCGCTCGCCCTCGGCGACTCCGACAAGGTGGCCGTCGGCGACGAGACGATCGCCATCGGCGCGCCCTTCGGCCTGTCGAACACGGTGACGACCGGCATCATCAGTGCGAAGAACCGTCCCGTCGCCTCCAGCGACGGCAGCTCCGACAGCAAGGCCTCCTACATGAGCGCCCTGCAGACGGACGCCTCCATCAACCCGGGCAACTCCGGCGGCCCGCTCCTCGACGCACGCGGCGCGGTCATCGGCATCAACTCCGCCATCCAGTCCGCGGGCAGCGGCGGCCTCGGCGGCGCCGGCCAGTCCGGCTCGATCGGCCTCGGCTTCGCCATCCCGATCAACCAGGCCAAGTACGTCGCCCAGCAGCTGATCAAGAACGGCAAGCCCGTCTACGCCAAGATCGGCGCGTCGGTCTCCCTGGAGGACACGACCAGCGGCGCCAAGATCACCGACCAGGGCGTCAGCGGCTCGGACCCGGTCGAACCGAGCGGCCCCGCCGCCGAGGCCGGTCTCAAGCCCGGTGACGTCATCATCAAGCTCGACGACCGGGTCATCGACTCCGGCCCCACCCTGATCGGCGAGATCTGGACCCACAAGCCCGGCGACAAGGTCACCGTCACCTACAAGCGCGCCGGCAAGGAGCACACGGCGGAGCTCACCCTCGGCTCCCGCGTCGGCGACAACTGATCCCAGGCGCGCCTGCCCCACCGCCTCCGCAGGTCACAGATGTACTGGTCAGAAGGGGTGCCCCTCAGAGAGGGGCACCCCTTCTGTGTCGAGCGCGACCGTCAGTCCCGGGGCTGGACCATCTTGCCCGACACCGCATCAAGGTGGACGGTTGCTCCCCGAGGTTCCGATTCCCCCTCCGGGGTCATGTCGACGATCCGGACGGGGCGCCATTCTCCGAGGCGCATGGGCATCATGATGTCGTCCACGTAGCGGCGGTAGCTCAGGACGTACGGGGCTTTTCCCTACACAAGAGGTTTGCGAATTTCTCGGCGGCCGCTTTGGACTGATCAGGAGTTAGAGACCCTCCATCGTCTTTGTTGTCCACGGAGAAGACGCTCTGAATTTTGCGCTCAGGCCACAAGAGTGTCGGGTTCCCCTTGTCGGTAGCGATATCTACCTGTCCCGGGAATCCAGGCATTGGTTCCCGCTGATGCACCGTCCAGAAGTAGCCCTGTCCCGCGGTCTTCCGGTACTTCACGCCGAGTGGAACAGGCTGGAGTTACCCGAGAGCTCGCGGCCGTTCAACGATGCCGTGGCCTGCCCGTCGTGCCCCCTCGGCCGGGGTGAAAGCCGGTGCGCCACAGGCCTCCACGGAAGGCACGGGCAACGAGCGAGAGCTGCTCGGCGTGGTGGCCTTCACGACCTGGAAGTCAGCCGGTGGACCCCATCTGGACCCCATGTGGACCACGAACCCCGCGAGACGTCGGAGGCCGGTACGCTGTACCCGCTCCGCTCCTGGTGGGTGGGGACGAGGTGGGTTGCCCGAGCGGCCTAAGGGAACGGTCTTGAAAACCGTCGTGGCGCGAGTCACCGTGGGTTCAAATCCCACACCCACCGCGTAGCAGGTGAGAAGCTTGCAGGTCAGAAGGGGTGCCACTCTCCGGAGCGGCACCCCTTCCGCGTGACTTTGTCTCACCCTGATTCGCCGGTTTCCCATCTCTGACCAGGGCGTCCGGCCAACCTGCGGCCAAGAATCGGGGTCCCTCGCCCCCACTCTCGTGCTCCGCCAACCCCCGTTCGATCAGCGCGTGCTGGAGTTCATCGACCGTACCGACCCGGCGTGACCGACCACGGGTGAGGTGAGGGCGGCCCCGTCTGCGCGAGCCGACGGGGGCCGGGTCGTGCCCGGGGCTAGAAGTGCCCGAGGTCCATCTCCTTGTCCAGCCGCTCCTTCAGCTTCACGCTGTCCTTCAGGAGGGCATCCATCGCGGCCAGGTCTGCCGGATCCGTCTCCTGCACACCCTCGGACACCTTGTCGGCCAGGTCGCGGAGATCCGCGTAGTACGGATCCACCCCCGCCTCGTCGTGCAGTTGCTGCGCCACGGGAGCCGCAAGCGGCTGAAGCAGGGTGAGAGTCGCCTGGCATTGGTGGTCAGTGACACAACCACCGGCGAACGTCTCTTCCGCAGTGAAGCTCGTGTACTGAAGCGCAGCAGATCTTGTCGCCCTCATCTCATCGGGCTTCACCGTCGGGGCCGTCGCTGCAGCCGTCTTCGCTTCCCTGGTCGTGCCCGGCTTACCGGCCTCCCCGCTGCACGCCGTCATCAGAACCAGTGCCCCACCCACGGCCAGCACGGACATGCCGCGGCTGACCCACCTTCGGATCTTCATGCGCGGGAACGTAGCACTTCGCCGGCGACGCGTTGTTTTCCATCGAGGTCGAGGACTGATCGGCACCGTGAGGTCACGGCCACGACAAGTCTCAGGTCCGTCTCCGCAAGGGAAGGGCCGCTCCAGTGTCAATCCGTCGCGGGCCACACCTCGGGCCCGCCGCCGCGCCACTCCACCAGGGGCGACATCGCCACGTCCAGTTCGTCCAGGCCTTCCAGGCCGATCCGTTCCATGAAGACCGACAGCTCGTGCAGGCTGTACGCCGTGCCGAGGGTGGCCCCGTCGGCTCGCACCTGCCGGCCGCCGCCCTCCCCGGGCGGGTTCACGATCACGCGAGCAGTCATGGCACCATCCTGCGGCCGGGCCGTGCGGGACGCATCGCGGCGTGGATCGGTCGAGGTACCCCCACCACGGGCGAAGCGGGGCCGTCCCAGGAGGTTGGTCTGCACCAAAGATCGCGTGCGCGGGTCCCTGCTGAGCTGCCACGTGCCTGAGCTGGGAGAGAATGCGGCTGGACTCGTGGTTCACCGTGGGTCCCCACAGCCTCGTGCCTGAACGGGCACGCCGGGGGGCACGGCACGCTGGGCGATGTCGGCAGTGGCGATTCTGGCGGGGGAAACGTGAGCAAGGGTTGGCCTGAGCGCTGGTGGACGACGGCTCTCCTGGCTGTGGTGCTGACCGGCATCGTGACCTACGACGTCGGGAGGGTCGTGGGGGTTCTTACGGAGCCGGTAGTGGACTGGTGGGCTCTTGTCGGGCCATGCCTGGGGGGAACCTGGTTTGCGCTCCTGGCGGTTGTGTGCGCCCGCCGTGCGATCACCCTCCACAGGAGGACACGAGCCGTAGGTGGTGAGACGCAGGCCGGCCGCTGACTCCCGTCGGGCGAGCCGTGGCACCTCGCGGCCATCCTGTGGCCAACAGTGCTACCGCCTGGCCCCGCCCTCGGTGTAAGCACAGGTCATCGGCCGATTGGGAACTGTCCCGCGCACGGTCTTGAAAACCGTCGTGGCAGGTCAGCGTAAGGCCAGGTCGGAAGGGGCGCCGCTCTCCGCAGTGGCACCTCTTCCGTGTGCTCTTGTCGCACCCTGACTCACCGGGTTCGCAGCATCACGGTTCGGCCCGCTGGGTGATGGCCGCCTCGGTGCGGTCTCCCAGGAACTCGTACCACCGGCGTTCCAGGCAGACGTAGCGCACATCCGCTTCGACGAGGCTCAGGAAACCCGACACGGTCTCGGTGAGACGCTGCTGGAGCCCTGTGTCGGCCAGCGTTCCGTCCTCGGCGAAGGCCTGGTAGCTGTCGGCCAGGCTGAACATGTCCGGGTAGACGCGGGTGCCCAGGTGCTCCAGCGGAACCCTCAGGGCCCACAGCCCGCGGTTGCCGCCGATCAGGGACGGCGAGGCGGAGACGAGCATCGCGTGCTTGCTCTTGAACGGCTGGGGCCGGACACGGGAGACCCAGTCGATCGCGTTCTTCAGCACTCCCGGCACGGAGGCGTTGTACTCCGGCGAGGAGATGACGAAGGCGTCGCTCTGCTCGAGGCGGTCGCGCAGGGCGAGGGCGCCCTGTGGCAGCCCTTCGGCCGCCTCCATGTCGCCGTCGTACAAGGGCATGTCGAAGTCGTGCATGCCGGCGAGGTCGACGGTGGCACCGGTGTCGGAGATGAGCCGGGCCACGAGGGAGGCGAGGCGTGTGTTGGCCGAAGCGGTCCGCAGTGCCGCGCCGAAGACCAGGAACCGCAGCGGGCCGGGAGGCGTGTCCGTGGGCATGGATCCGTCCTTCCGTCGTGGGGACGCGCTTCCAGCGGGGGCGCCCCACTGACCAGTGTGGTTCCGGGAGCGCGGCCGTGCGACCGGCAGCCGGAGCCGGCCAGGCCGGTGATCGGGTGTCCGCTCGGGGTCGTTCCCGTCGGGGGGCTCAGGGGCGGTGGCCCGTCAGACGGGCCGCGGAGGCCATGGTCGCGCGGGCCTCGTGTTCGGTCAGGCCGGTGCGCAGGGCCGCGTCGACCAGCGGGGTGAAGAGGGCGGGGCCGATTCCGTCCTCGTAGGCGCGGCAGGCGGCCCAGAACAGGCGGGTGTTGCGCTGGCCCTCGTGGGCGCCCAGGACGAACTGCACCAAGCCCTCGCCGTGCCGGCCCGCCGAGGGCGGTGCGGGGTGGCGGGCAGCACGGGGCGGGGGGAGCAGGAGGCGCAGGAGGGCGCGCGGGCAGGGGGCCGGTGCGAGGTGCGCGGTGCCGGGGGAGGTGGCGTAGACGCCGTGCCCGGTGCGGGAGCCGGGGCCGACCAGGTAGCCGCCGGCGCCGCGGATGTCGATGCCGGGGGCCAGGCGTCCTGCCGAGTTGGGGACGATGACGTCGGGCGGCCCGCTCAGCCACAGGTGGCGGCCGCCGCTGGGGGTCAGGACGACCACGGTGGCGGGGATGGTGAACAGGTGGCACAGGGCGAGTTCACGCAGGGCCGCCGTGGCGTTCGTGCCGGTCTTGGTGTCCAGGTCGATGCCGATCAGATGGTGCGGGGGCAGTCCGCAGGCGATGCCGTAGCCGGTCGCCCAGGGTGCGGCGGCGAACAGTTCCCGGATGCGGGCCGGGTCGGTGGATGCGTCGTACACCCCGTGGCCGAAGCGGCCGCACTCGCCGTGGCAGGGCGGACCGGGCGGGCCCATTGGGCCGGGGCCGTCGCGGTGGGGGGAGCGCAGGGCCGGGAGTTTCGTCCGGGACAGGGGGATGACGGCCAGTCCGCGTTCGGCGGCTGACAGGGCGTGCGCGAGGGCCAGCGTCGTGGCCTGCCGGTCGATGGTGGCCATGCCCCTATGTTCGTACGCACGTTCGAAAAAGGAAAGAGGGGCGGGGCGCGGCATGTCGTTGGGGTGGGGTTTTCGGGCGGCTTCCGAAGGAACGCCTCAGTCCTTGCGGCGCATGGGGAGTGGCGGTCCGCGTCGCCCTCGTCGGAGCTTACGACGGCAGGAAAGGTGGCGAAAGGGGTTTATCGATATGTCCTCACGCTTGCGTGCGAATCGGGCGCTCCGGGGTGGTTCGCCGGGTTCCGGTGGGCAACTCTGATCTCGCGACGTCGTGAGAAGGCCCGGGCGGTCGGCCAACTGCCCAGGTGAAAGCCGTACTTCACGTACTCCCCGGCAAGGCGGCCGGTGTGTACCCCGTACTGGAGGAGCACCATGGCAAGCATCCGTACCGCCCGTGTTCTCGCCGCCGCGGCGGCCATCCCCCTCGCCGCGGCGCTCTTCACCGGCGTCGCCGCAGCGGGCACGGGAGCCATCGCGGGCGACGGATCGAACGCGGGCGTCGCGGGCGTCGTCGGCAGCGGGGTCGGCCGCGACAACGGCGGCAACTCGTCCACCACGCAGCAGCAGGCGGTCGGATGGGGCGCCTCGAACCGGAGCAACACCGCACAGGTCAACCGCTCCGCGTTCACGGCCATCCAGCAGGGCAACAAGAACGTCGTCATCCACTTCACCCGTCTGTGGTGAGCCGGGGCGGGCCGGCGCGCACTCTGGGAACCCGCCGGCCCTGAACCCCCTGGTGGGTGTGCTCGTGGGGACGTAACACACCTCTGCCCGGCGGTGCTTCGGCACCGCCGGGCAGACGTATGCCGTGCGACCACGGCAGGCGGCCGTGCCCGGGAGGGCGGCCGCCCGGGACGCCGTCCAGGACGTCCCCCAGGGGTGAACCCGCAGTACACACGCCCCGTTCCTCCACCTTCAGGAGGTGCGGCCGGCCCCACCCCTACAACCTGAGGCGGACTCGGCTGCGGGACCTGCGGGCGATCCGCGGGAGCGGGTGCCGCTCCTAGCGTGGAGCCATGACCACACCCGTCTGCACCAGCGTGTCGAAAGCCGCCGTACCGGCGACCCGGACTGCGGCGTACCCGTCCTTCGCGGCGTACGTGCGGGCCCGGCAGCCGCTGCTGCTGCGCACCGCCCGGTCGCTGACCGCGAACCCGAGCGACGCGGAGGACCTGTTGCAGACCGCGCTCACCAAGACGTACGTGGCGTGGGAGCGGATCGAGGACCACCGGGCGCTCGACGGCTATGTGCGCCGCGCGCTGTTGAACACCCGCACCTCGCAGTGGCGCAAGCGGAAGGTCGACGAGTTCGCCTGCGACGAACTGCCCGAGCCGGAGCCGGCGCCCGGCGCGACCGACCCGGCGGAGCAGCAGGCGCTGCGCGACGCCCTGTGGCGGTCGATCATGAAGCTGCCCGCCCGGCAGCGGGCGATGGTCGTCCTGAGGTATTACGAGGACCTCTCCGAGGTCCAGACGGCCGAGGTGCTCGGAGTGTCCGTGGGGACGGTGAAGTCGGCGGTGTCGCGGGCGCTCGGCAAGCTGCGGGAGGATCCGGAGCTGGTGCGCGTGCGCTGACCGTTGGGGGAACGTTGTGTGATCGATCATCCGGAGCTAGTGACATACCACGCGGTATGTGAGCAGAATCAGCGCAGCCATTACCACCGCGTAGGCGACGCCGCCCCGGGAGGACGCCGTGCTGAGCACCATGCAGGACGTACCGCTGCTGATCTCGAGGATCCTGGCCCACGGGTCGACGATCCACGGGGCGTCGCAGGTGATCAGCTGGACCGGTGACAGCGAGCCGCACCGCCGCTCCTTCGCAGGGATCGGCGAGCGCGCGGCCCAGCTGGCGCACGCCCTTCGCGACGACCTCGGCGTCGCGGCCGACGACCGTGTGGCCACCCTCATGTGGAACAACGCCGAGCACGTCGAGGCGTACTTCGCGATCCCGTGCATGGGCGCGGTGCTGCACACCCTCAACCTGCGCCTGCCCGAGGAGCAGTTGGCCTGGATCGTCAACCACGCCGCCGACCGCGTCATCATCGTCAACGGCTCCCTGATCCCGCTGCTCGGCCCGCTCCTGCCGCACCTGAAGACGGTCGAGCACGTCGTCGTCTCGGGCCCCGGCGACCGCACCCCGCTCGACGGCTCCCACGCCCGGGTGCACGAGTACGAGGACCTGATCGCGGCCAAGCCGGTCACCTACGACTGGCCCGAGCTGGACGAACGCCAGGCCGCCGCCATGTGCTACACCTCCGGCACCACGGGCGACCCCAAGGGCGTGGTCTACAGCCATCGTTCGGTCTACCTGCACTCCATGCAGGTCAACATGAGCGAGTCCATGGGCCTGACCGATCAGGACACCACGCTCGTGGTGGTCCCGCAGTTCCACGTCAACGCCTGGGGCCTGCCGCACGCCACCTTCCTGTCCGGCGTCAACCTGCTGATGCCGGACCGCTTTCTGCAGCCGGCTCCCCTCGCCGAGATGATCGAGCGGGAGAAGCCGACCCACGCCGCCGCCGTGCCCACCATCTGGCAGGGGCTGCTCGCCGAGCTGATCGCCCGGCCCCGCGACGTCTCCGCCCTCACCCAGGTCACCATCGGCGGCTCGGCCTGCCCGCCCTCCCTCATGGAGGCCTTCGACCGGCTGGGCATGCGGGTCTGCCACGCCTGGGGCATGACCGAGACCTCCCCGCTCGGCACGGTGGCCCGCCCGCCGGCCCACGCGGTCGGCACCGACGAGGAGTTCGGCTACCGCCTCACCCAGGGCCGCTTCCCGGCCGGCGTCGAGGCCCGTCTGACCGGACCCGGCGGCGAACGCCTCCCCTGGGACGGCGAGTCCGCGGGCGAGCTGGAGGTCCGCGGACCGTGGATCGCCGGCGCCTACTACAACGGCCCCGGCGCCGAACCGCTGCGCCCGGCCGACAAGTTCAGCGAGGACGGCTGGCTGAAGACCGGCGACGTCGGCACCATCAGCCCCGACGGCTTCCTCACCCTCACCGACCGGGCCAAGGACGTCATCAAGTCGGGCGGCGAGTGGATCTCCTCCGTCGAGCTGGAGAACGCCCTGATGTCCCACCTGGACGTCGCCGAGGCCGCGGTCGTCGCCGTCCCCGACGACAAGTGGGGCGAACGCCCGCTGGCCACCGTCGTCCTCAAGGAAGGCGCCACCGCCGGCTTCGAGGCGCTGCGCGCCTTCCTCCAGGAGGAGCGCGGGATCGCCAAGTGGCAGCTCCCCGAACGCTGGACGATCATCGGGGCCGTTCCGAAGACCAGCGTCGGCAAGTTCGACAAGAAGGTGCTGCGCAGGCAGTACGCCGCCGGAGAGCTGGACGTCACCCGGATCTGACCGCGGGCCGGACAGCACGCGCACGCGTACGGCGCGGGGGCGCCGGGCGGGGAGCACCACGGATCCCCGCCCGGCGCCCCCGCGCCGTAAGGACGTGGGCCAGCCGGTCGGCTGGTCGGTCGGCTGGTCAGTTGGTACCAATGCGGGCCAGCAGGTCGACGATCCGGCTCTGCACCTCGTCGCTGGTGGACCGCTCCGCGAGGAACAGCACCGTCTCGCCCGAGGCCAGCCGCGGCAGGTCGGCCTGGCCGACGGCGGCCGTGTAGACGACCAGCGGCGTGCGGTTGAGCTGCCCGTTCGCGCGCAGCCAGTCCAGGATCCCGGCGCGGCGCCGGTGCATCTGCATCAGGTCCATCACGACCAGGTTCGGCCGGAACTGCCCGGCGAGCGTCACCGCGTCGTTGTCGCTCGCGGCCCGCGCCACCTGCATCCCGCGCCGCTCCAGCGTCGCCGTCAGCGCCAGCGCGATCTCCGCGTGCTCCTCGATCAGCAGCACACGCGGCGGATGCTGCTCGCTGTCGCGCGGCGCGAGCGCCTTCAGCAGTACGGCCGGATCAGCGCCGTAGGCCGCCTCGCGCGTCGCCTGCCCGAGTCCGGCCGTGACCAGCACCGGCACCTCGGCGGCGACGGCCGCCTGCCGCAGCGACTGCAACGCCGTGCGCGTGATCGGCCCAGTCAGCGGGTCGACGAACAGCGCGGCGGGGAAGGCCGCGATCTGCGCGTCCACCTCCTCGCGCGAGTTCACGATGACCGGCCGGTAGCCGCGGTCGCTCAGCGCCTGCTGGGTGGTGACGTCGGGGGCCGGCCAGACCAGCAGCCGACGCGGGTTGTCCAGCGGTTCCGGCGGCAGTTCGTCGTCCATCGGCTGCGGCCGCGGGGTGTCCGCGATCTCCACGGCACCACCGGGACCGTCCAGCGGCTCGGGACCCTCGGCGGCGTTCTCGTCCGGAGCCCCGATGGCGTACGACCGTCCGCCGCCCTCGGTGCCGACGGCCATGGCGGGTCCGCCCAGGGAGGGCTGCGCGGGGGGCTGCTCGGCCGGCGGGTGCGGGCGGGCCGTCTGGTCCGGCCGCTGTGCCTGCGTCTGCGGCGGGGTCTGCGTCTGGGGGCGCGCGGCGGCGGCCGGGTCGGGCGGAGTGCCCAGTTTGCGGCGGCGGCCGGAACCGCCGGTCGTCTGCGGGGGCGGCGTGGCCGACGGCGGCTGCGGTGCCTGCACCTGTGCCGCCTGACGGCTGAACGGCACGCCCTGCCCCAGCGTGCGCACGCTGATCGCCCGCCCCTGCGTCGAGTTGAGGTCGACGGGCGCGGCGGCCTCGGCGGGCAGCGGCTGGGCCGCGCGCGCTGCCGGGGCGCCGGGGCCGGGCTGCTGTCCGGTGGGCTGGGCCTGTACGGCGGCCTGTCCCCTCGCCTGCTCGGGAGGGAGGACGGGGCCGGCGGCGGCCGGGATGCCGTGGGGCGGTGTACCTGGGGTACGGGGTGCTCCGGGGGCAGGCGGCTGGGGAAGGGCCTGGGCCGGGGGCATGGGGGCGCCGGTGGCGTTCGGCGGTACGGGGCCGCCACCCGCGCCGGGGGCCGCCTGCGCCGGGGTGCCTGGGGCCGGGATGCCCTGCGCGGGGACGGGCTGCGCGGGGAGCGGCCCGGCCGAGGGCTGGGCGGGAGCCGGGGCCGGGACGGCGGGGTTCTGCAGGGGGGCGAGTGCGGCGGGCTGCTGGGGGAGCGGCTGACCGGCGATGCCGTGCGCGGGAGCGGGCACCGTACCTGCGGCCCCGTGCTCCGGCGACGGCACCTGTGCGGGCAGGGCCGCCTGCGCGGACGGGTGCTGCGCGGGCAGCGCCTGTCCAGGAACGGGCTGCTGCCCGGGAGCCTGCGGCCCTGCACCCGGCTGTCCGGGAGCCGCCTGGGGCACGGCGGGGTGACCGGGCAGACCCTGTGGCGTGACGGGCTGACCGGGGGTCATCTGTTGCGGGGTGGGCTGTCCGGGCACGCCCTGCGGGGCGACGGGCTGTCCGGGCACGCCACGCGGCGCGGCGGGCTGTCCGGGAGCCGCCTGGTGTACGGCGGGGTGACCGGGCACGCCCTGCGGCAGGGCGGGTTGACCGGGCAGGCCCTGGGGAGCGACAGGTTGACCGGGGGTCAGCTGTTGCGGGGTGGGCTGTCCCGGCACGCCCTGCGGTGCGACGGGCTGACCGGGCACGCCCTGCGGTGCGACGGGCTGACCGGGCACGCCCTGCGGCACGGCGGGCTGACCCGGAGTCATCTGCGGAGCGGGCTGCGGGAGCGCCTGTGCGCCACCCGGGCCTGCCTGAGCCGGAACGCCCGGTCCGGCCGTGCCCAGTGCGGGCGCGCCCGGCAACGGCACGGGCACAGCCCCGGCAGGCGCACCCGGAACACCCGGAACACCTGTTGCACCCGGCGCGCCTTGCACGGGCGTCGCGCCCGCCGCCGCGGTGTCCTGCGGCTGGGCCACCGCCCGCCGCCGGCGTCCCGTGGGCGCGCTCGTGGGGTGCGGCTGCGGCGGCGTGTGGTCGTCGGCCTGGTCGTGGGGCACGGCCTGGTGCTGCCCTTCGTCACCCAGGGGGGCGACGGCAGGGGCGCCCTGCGCCGGCACCCGGAGCGCCTGCGCGGCCTCCGGTCCTTCGGCGGGCCGGTCGGCCTCCGCGGGCGGCAGGGCGAAGACGGGACGGGGGGTCGCCTCCTGGGCGGCGGCACGCTCGGTCGCCGCCGCCAGGGCACGCCGACGGCGCCCGGTCGGCTGCGGGCCGGAAGCCGCCGGGTTCTCGCCGCCCGCCGCCTCGGTCTGCGCCGCCTCGGTCTGCGCGTCGGCAGCTGCGGGCAGCGCCGCCGGCAGTGCCTCGGGCGGGCCGACCTCGCCCCTGGCGCGCCGCCCGGTGGGCGCGGGTACGCCCTGCGGCGGCACCGTACCGCCGAGTCCCGTACCCGAGGCCGCCGTTCCCGCGCCGTGCTCGGCCGCCATGACCACGGCACCCTCGGACACGCCCGCCGCGTCGTCGCCGGGCCGTCCGCGCCGCCGTCCCGTACCGCCGGGGCCGTCCGCGTCCTGGGCCGGAACCTGCCCCGTCTCCTGGGACGGCTCGGCCGCCCGCCGCCTGCGCCGACCGGTCGGAGCCGCCGCGGCACCGGCGGTGTCCTGCTCGCTGCCGCTCTCGAGGAACGCGTCCGTCGAGGACCGCCGGGCCCGCCGCCGCCCGGCGCCCGACGGCTCTTCGGGCACGGCGGGCTCCGCCGGGGCAGGCTCTTCGGAAACCGCGGCCGGCTCCAGGGCGTGAACCGGGGCCGGGGCCGGGGCCGCGACGACGCCGGCACCGCCGCCGAGCGGCACCTCCAGGACGTACGCGCTGCCGCTCATGCCCGGCACTTCGTGGGTCTGGAGCACGCCGCCGTGCGCACGGACGATCCCGCGCACGATCGGCTCGTGCACCGGGTCTCCCCCGGCGTACGGCCCGCGCACCTCGATCCGGACGACCTCACCGCGCTGCGCCGCCGCCACCACGATGGTGTTGTCCATGTAACCGCCCGCCGAGACGGGCGAGTTCCCCGTCGCGTCGACGCCTGCGACGTCCGCGACGAGGTGCGCGAGCGCGGTGGCCAGGCGCCGCGGGTCGACCTCGGCCTCGATGGGCGGCGCGTGCACGGCGAACTGCACCCGCCCGGGGCCGATCAGTTCGACGGCGCCGTCGACACCGGCGGCGACGACCGCGTCCAGCATCACCTTCGTCCGGGTGATCTCCTCGCTGCCGGTGTCGAGGCGCTGGTAGCCGAGGACGTTGTCGATCAGCGTCGTGATCCGGGAGTACCCGGCCGACAGGTGGTGCAGTACCTGGTTGGCCTCGGGCCACAGCTGTCCGGCGTCGTCGGCGGCGAGGGCGGCCAGCTCGCGGCGCAGTTCGTCCAGGGGCCCGCGCAGGGAGCCGCCGAGGAGGGTCAGCAACTGCTCGTGCCGGCCGGCCAGCGCCTCGTAGCGGTCCTTCTCCCGCTCGCCGAGGGCGGCGTAGCGCTCCTCGTTCGCCGCGAGTTGCTCCTCGTGGCGCTCGGTGAGTTCCTCGATCTCGGTGACGTGCTGCTGGCGCAGGGCGGTGAGCTCGGAGGCGTGTGCCTCGGCGAGCTCGTCGAGCCGCTCCTCGTGGCGCTGCTCCTCGGCGGCCTTCTCGTCGGCGAGCGCGTCGTAGGGGCGCCGGTCGGTGAAGGTCATGACGGCGCCGACGAGCTGGTCGCCGTCGCGCACCGGCGCGGTGGTCAGATCGACGGGAACCTTGTCGCCGGCCTTGGACCACAGCACCTGTCCGCGCACCCGGTGCTTGCGCCCGGAGCGCAGGGTGTCGGCGAGCGGGGACTCCCCGTACGCGAAGGGGGAGCCGTCGGGGCGCGAGTGCAGGACGAGGGTGTGCAGCTCGCGGCCGCCGAGTTCACCGGCCCGGTAGCCCAGTATCTGGGCGGCTGCGGGGTTGACGAGCACGATCCGCCCGTCGGTGTCGGTGCCCACGACACCCTCGGCGGCGGCCCGCAGGATCATCTCGGTCTGCCGTTGTGAACGGGCCAGTTCGGCCTCGGTGTCGACGGTGCCGGACAGATCGCGGACGACCAGCATCAGCAGTTCGTCGCCGCTGTAGCCGTGGCCGTCGTAGGCCTGCTGGCTGTTCTCCAGATTCGCGCTCGTGACCTCGACCGGGAACTCGGACCCGTCGGTCCGCCGCGCCATCATCCGGGTGGGCTTGGTCCGCCCGCGCGGATCGATGTGATCGGGGCGCCGCATGGAGCCGGGAATCAGCTTGGAGTCGAACTGCGGCAGCAGATCGAGCAGGCCGCGTCCGACGAGGGCGGTGCCCGGCGTCTCGAAGGCCTCCAGCGCGATGGTGTTGGCGTTGACGACGGTGCCGTTCGCGTTGACCAGCACCAGGGCGTCGGGCAGCGCGTCGAGTATGGCAGCGAGGCGAGCAGCGCCTCGGGATGGCCTGCTGCTCACGAGACGCTTCCTCCCTGTCACCGCACCTTGCCGACCGCGGAGGCCATCTTGCCAACCGGCCCGCAGCGTGTCACGCGAGGGAGTCTATGCGCAGAGGTTGCTCCCGCGACGCAGGATGAGAGGGAGGTCGCACGCGGAGTTGACGTCGAACCTGTGACCGGACGATTTCGCTTCGCACGACCTCCGCGAGACCTTTACGGACTCCCGGTCCGCCGCACCTTCGACATGTACCTGCGCGCCGGTGCCCCCGTCCCCGCCTACGCACGGGTGCGCGCCTGCGCGCCCGTTCCCGCCCCCGCGCCGGTACGGGACACCGCGGCCGGCCTCGGAGCGCTGAGGTCGGGCAACAGCGGCACGAGCCGGTTCCAGCGGTCGATCCGGCAGCCGTCGCCACGGTCGTAGGCCGCGTCGACGCGGCGCCCGGCCCACGTGCCGGTGATGCGGGCGGTGGCGGGACCGCCGTACTGCATGGTGCACACGCTGCCGGCGGGCACGGGGGCGAAGGGCTCCCGCCCCCAGTGCGTGTTCCGGTCGAGCACGTCGCAGGCGCGGCGGGCGTCGGGGTGGCTGCCCCCGGCCGGGTGGCAGTACAGCCTGTACGTTCCGTCCCTGCCCGGGCCCGCGTGCCGCACGGTGACGGTGAGGTGGTCGCCGGCCCGGTCCTCGACCCGGACGGGCGGCGGCGCCGCGGCCGAGGCGGCGGGCACGGCCGAGACCGAGGCGAGCCCGGCGAGCACGGCGGAGGCGCCGAGTGCCAGCGCCCGCGACACCGCGGAACGTCGGGCTGGGAGTGATCCGATCTGTGTCATGCCCGGACTAACGCCTCGCGCCCCCGGACGTTGCGGCCCGGCCGCCCGACGCCAGCGGAAGGGCTTTGCCCTGGGCCCCACCTGCCTAGTACCGTAGGGGGCGATTGGTGACACCCCACTCGGCTGTGTCATCATCTGCACGCACCACTCGCGCGCTCGCGTGAGCGGTTGTGCTGGAGGCGTCGCCTAGTCCGGTCTATGGCGCCGCACTGCTAATGCGGTTTGGGCCTTAAAGCCCATCGAGGGTTCAAATCCCTCCGCCTCCGCGCATGATCACCGAAGCCCCGGTCCCTCTGGACCGGGGCTTCGGCGTTGCCGGTTCCGTCCCGCTCCGGACCTTGTTTCCGCAGGTCACAAGGGGTGGGGGGAATGGATTTCACATGGCGGCGGCAGTCATGTAATGTTCTTCCTGTCGCCGCGAGCGGCCCGGAAGGGCCCGGAGCGAAGACAAAAACAGAACAAGCACTCGTAGCTTAACGGATAGAGCATCTGACTACGGATCAGAAGGTTGCAGGTTCGAATCCTGCCGAGTGCACACAGGTCAAAGGCCCCGGAGTGATCCGGGGCCTTTGACGTTTCAGGGGCGTACAGCAGCGAAGTACAGCAACCGCGTCAACCGCTACCGCCCATCGCGTCGGACAGCTTGCTGATCGCGGCGCGCACCTCTTCCTCGCTCGCTTCGGCGTAGACCTCCATCGTCATGGCGATCTGCGAGTGCCGCAGGATGCGCTGTGCCACCTTGGGGTGCACCTTCAAGGCCACCAGGAGTGAGCTGCAGGTGTGCCGAGTGTTCCGCAGCGGGATGACTCGGAGGCCGGCACGGCGAGCCCGCAGGGCGAACATCCGGGTGAGGTTGCCCGGCTCGATCGGCGTGCCGTACTTCGTGGTGAAGATCAGGTCATGGCTGCCCTGCCACAGCTCCCCGGCTGCCTTCCGGTCGCCGATCTGTTGTGCCCGACGCATCCGAAGCGCCTTTAGGCAGAGCGCCGGGAGCGGAAGGAAGTCGTCGGACTCCTCGGTCTTGGTCTCGCGGTGGAGGATCTGCCGCCCGGCTCGCTGGATCTGGTGATCCACGTAGATCTCGCCGGTCTCGAAGTCCACCGAGTTCCAGGTGAGGCCCAGGACTTCACCCCGGCGCAGGCCGAGGCAGAGCACGAGCATCCAGGCTGCGAAGAGGTGATCGTCCCGAGCGGCACAGTCGGCGAGAAACCGCCCGGCTTCAGCGACCGACCACGGCTTGATTCTCCGGCGCCGAGGCTTGGGGACCTTGACCAGAGAGGCCACGTTCTTGCCGATCTCCTCTTCAGCCACGGCGTGCGTGAGCGCCGCCCGGAGGGCATCGCGGGCCGCCTGGACGACACGCCGCGAGGGGAAGGCCTCGCAGCACTCGCCGATGGCGCAGCAACGCCGCTGTTCGGGGCGACGCTTCGCATCCTTGTCCTGGGCGCAGCACTGGCAGGTGGCGGCGAGCTTGTTGATCCACTCGCGCACATCCCGGACCGTGAGCTTGTCGATCCGCTTCGTACCGAGGTGAGGGTTGATGTAGAGCCGCACCGATCCCTCGTAGGAGACGTACGTCAGGGGTGCAAGATTCGGCTTCACGATCTCGTCGAGCCAGTACGCGAGGAACGCGGCGAGGGTGCGGTGCCGGGTGGCCACCGGCCCCTTCTTGGCTTCACCATGCAGTTTGATCCACTTGTCGTGGACCTCTTCCCGGCTCTTGCCATAGACGTACTTACGCTTGCGCTTGCCGTCCGGAGTGTCGACCCAGACGTATGCGGCGAAGCCGTTCTTGTACGGGTAGATCGAGCCTTCACCGTTGGCGCGCTTGCCGCTCATGCCGACACCGCCCAGGACTCGGCGGTAACGCGCCCGATGTACTCATCGACCCACTCCGGCAGGATGCGCCGGTTGCGGCCGACCTTCACGGAGCGGATCTCTCCGGTGAGGACGAGCATCTTCGTCTTCGACAGCCCGAATCCGAGCATCTCGGCAACCTCTGCCGTGCTGTACCACTTGCGCGTGATCACAGCTGTTGTCATGAAGCAGTTCCTTCCTGGGCGAGTTGGTCGCGTAGGGCTTCGCGGGCGGTTTCGCGGTTGAGCTGGAGGTCTCGGGCGATGGTGGCGGCGAGGGCGGATTCGCCGGGGGTGTGGCCGTGTCCGGCGTACTGCCAGTCGGCGAGGACGAGGACGGTGTCCGGCTCGGCGTCGTCCAGGCCGAGGGCGCCGTGTTCCTGGGCGGCGCGGTAGTCGGCGCGTGCCTGGCGGAGGGCGCTGAGGGTGGTGGAGTAGCGGCGGGATTTGGAGGAGAAGTGGCCGCGGAAGCCGAGCATGTGAGCCCAGGCCCACAAACGGCGGTCCGGGTACAGCGGGTCGAGCATCTTGCAGGCTTCGATCAGGCGTCGGGTGTGGTCGGGGACGCCGTGGCGGTCGAGTTCGGCGAGTTCGCCGATGCGGCGGTCGAGGGTGCCGGTGTTCTCGGCGGCTTTGGTGGCGTACTTGGCGACGTAGGAGGCGACGGCCTGTTCGGTGATGTCGGAGCCGTCCCCGAACGCCTTGACCGGCCGGACGTCGAGCTGTCGGCCCCAGCGGAAGGTGCGGGCCGGTTGGTCCCCGGCGGCCGGGACGGAGACCGAGGTGTAGGAGTGTGCGGCGGCGGCGCCGATTGCGTCGGCGAGCAGGTCGACGGTGGCCCAGGACGGCGGCGGGGCGTCCGGCCCGTCGGGTCCGTCGAGGCGGATCACGGCGTGGAAGTGCACAGCGCCGCGCTTTTGGAACTCGGCGACCTTGCCGTACGACAGCCGGGCCAACTCCTTCAGTTCCCGTTGGGTGATGCCGGCGCGGGCGGCGATCTCGCGGCGGAGCCGGTTGGTGAAGCGCTGCCATAGGTCGCCCGCGTGGTTGTTGAACAGCACGGCACCCGCGTAGTCGTAGGTGTCCGGGTCGAGGGCGGTGCCCAGTTCGGGGGCGTCCGGGGCGTGGCGGGTGCCGCAGCGGCAGGCGCCGTGGTCGGGCCGGTTGTGGACCGGTCCGAACGAGGGTGCGGTGAGGGTGGCGAAGACGCGCGCGTGATCCCGGACGGTGGCGGGGATGTCGCGGCGGTCGTCCCCGGCAAGGCCAGCGCGGATGAGGTGGTAGGTGTCGCCCGCGTAGGTCCAGGCGCAGGCGGGGCAGCGGGAGGCGCGGCGGTTGCCGCAGGCGACGCGGAGCCGCCCGCCCGGCTCACCCTCGGTGCTGTAGTGGTGCAGGGTCTGGCCGGTGGTCCTGTCCTTGTGAAGGACCCAGCCGGTGAGGTGGATGGGGTCGGCGCAGCCGCCGGTGCGGCGGATCTGGTCTTGCCAGCGGTCGAAGCCGGGGGACCCGGCCACCCGCAGCAGGTCGCCGAGGGTGGTCGGGTCCAGGCCCGCCAGGGTGGCGGTGTCGGTCACGCTGTTACCTCCCGGCCCGGACGAGGGCGGCGGGGAGGAGGTGGCCGGTGCCCTTGCAGGTCGGGCAGGTGACGTAGACCGTCACGCGGGAGCCGTCGGTGTGGCGGGTGCCGGTGGTGATGGCGACGGCGGCGAAGCCGTCGCAGTCGCGGCAGATACGCCGGGTCGGGGCGTGCTGGGGCATCATGGGCTTGCCTTTCGGGTCCGTTGGATCTGGAGGGTGGGAAGGCGCCCGGAGCGGGCGAAGTTTGGCGACCGAGGCCGCTCCGGGGGCCGCTCAGCGGCGCCGGTTGTCGGCGCTGATCAGGGAGCGGATCACCAGGGCGCAGACGGCGACCGAGGCGCCGGTGATGGCGACCGCGAGGAGCATGGAGACCAGGACGGCGCCGACGACCAGGACGACGGCGGTGCCGCCGCCGACGAGGGCGAGCGCGGTGCCGGGCGTGAGCTGGATCGTGGGCCGGGTCGAGGTCGGGACCGGGGCGACGGGGACCGGCGGCGGGGCCGGGGTGCCCAGGATGATGGCGGTCGGCTCGACGACGACCGCGGGCGGGGTGACGATGCCGGTGGGCTGGGGCATGGTCGGGAGCTTGGGCCGGAGCATGGCGTTTCTCCTTTCGCGGGTTACTTGACGGCGGTGTCGATGACCGGGGCGAAGAGGCTGTCGGCGAGGAGATAGCCGCCGAGGAGCAGCACGGCGACGAGCCACCAGGGCGGGCGGATGAGCTTGACGCCGAGGGCTCCGACGCAGAGCAGGGCGAGCCAGAGCGGGACCTGCATGGCGTTGGCCTCCTAGCGGACCTTGCAGCGGTGGGTGCGGGCGGCGAGCTGGGCAGCGGACTGACTGGTGTAGTCGGCGGACCAGCCGCATCCGTCGGAGCTGCACACGGCGGCGTGCTTGGTGGTGCCGTGGCGGTCGCGATGGGTGCCGATCTGCACGGGGCCGATCCGCATCACGGAGTGGAAGAAGTCGCGGGCAGGCATGTCAGTCGGTCTCCTCACGGGTCGTGGCCGGGTCAGGGAAGGAGGCGCGGATACCGGCGGCGGTGGCCGGGTCGGTGGTGCGCTGGGCGGCTTCCTCGGCGAGCAGGTGGGCGAGGTAGGGCCGGTTGGCGGCGGTCATCTCGCGGGCGCCGTCGAGGTAGTCGGCGGCCGTCAGGTCGGCCGGGTCACGCGTCATCGGCGTTCCCTCTCTTCCGGGTCAGGCGAGTTGGGCGGCGACGGCATCGGCCAGGTGCGGCGGGACGCCGAGGCGGGCGCGAAGGGTGTCGGTATCGATCGGGGATCCCGTCCGAGTGCGGTGGTCGTCGGCGACCTTGCGGGCGTGGTCGACCAGCGCGGCCGGGACCGGCACGGCCGGGGGCGGTGTCGGGGTGGGCAGGGCCGGGGTCTCCTCGGGCTCCGGGACTGCGACGGGTTCGGGCGCCGGGTCCGGCTCGGCGACGGCGGCCGGTTCGGGCTCCACCTCGGACGCGGGATCCGGGTCCGGGGTGGCGGGTGCCGGCGGGGCCGGGGAGCGGTGCGCGGGTGAGTGGGCGAGGAGGGTGCCGCCGAGGAAGGCGAGGGCGGGCCATCCGGCGACGCCGAGGCGGAGCAGGGCGGGCGGGTGGTCCAGGTCGAGGAACCCGGCGGTGGCCACGTTCGCGCCGAGCGAGGCCACCAGGGCGATCAGGAACCAGCACCAGGCCAGCCGGGACGGCCCGTCGGAGCGGAGCCGACGCCAGGCGGCGACCAGGAGCAGGTCCACCGAGATGGGGTAGGCCCACGCCTTCCAGCCGTCCTGTCCGGCGGCGGCGGCGAGGTCGTGCAGGTGGGCGAAGGACAGGGCACCGGCGATGACGGCCTGTACCAGGACGGCATCCACACGCAGGGCCGAGCGGGGCATGGTGGCTTCTCCTTCCTGGCTCAGGCGGCGGCCGGGGCGGACTCAACGGCCGGGGAGGGAACGGGCTTGAGGGTGCCGAGCGCGGGCCGGAACGACGCGAGGGCGGGCAGGTCCGGGGTCAGGTCGGCGTGCCGGTTGCAGGTGTTCACGGCTTGGCGCAGCGAGGTGTGCGGGGCGCGGATGCGGGCCCATCCGCCGGTGGAGTCGCCGGTGATGGCGAGGCCGGGGGTGTCGGTGGGGATCTGGATCGCGGCCAGCACGGCGTCCGGGGCGATGTCGCCGAGGGCCATGTTCGCGCTGGCTTCGTCGTTGACGCGGTGGGCGGTGCGGCCGGTGAGCTGGGCGCGGAGCATGGTGATGCCCTTGCCGAGTTCGGAGCCGAAGCGCTGCCCGCAGACCTCCAGATAGATGCCGGCGGCGCGGCCGAGCTGGGCGAGCCGCGCGAGTGCGGTGATGATCCGGTCCCGCCGCTTCTCCTCCTCCTTGCTGGCGAACAGGGCGAGTTCGGCGACCTCGTCGACCAGGACCACGATCGGCACCGGCCGCAGGTCCTCGCGCAGGTCCCAGATGTCGGCGGCGATCTCCGCATCCGGCACGTCAGCGGTGATTCGCTGCTCGGCGCGGATGAGCTGATAGACGCCCTCCATGTGGGACACCAGCGCATCCAGGAGTTGGGCGGCGGTGTCGGGGTTGTCGGCGAGCGCGGAGAACCGGCGGGCCAGCGGGAACAGCTCCACCCCTTGCTTGCAGTCGATGCCGACCAGGGCGACCCGGTGCGGGGCGAGCGCGGCCACGAGGTTGCGCTGATAGACGGACTTGCCGGACTCCGTGGCGCCGAGGGTGAGCGCGTGGGGTACGGCCCGGTAGTCGCGGTAGTGCACGGCTCCGTCCTCGCGCAGGGCGACCGGGACCCGCATCGGCCGGGTGTCGACCAACGTCGGCATCTGCACCCGCTTGAGCACGTCATAGCCGGTCATCCGCACCTCGACCACGCCCGAGCGCAGTTCACGGGAGGTGACGCCGTACAGGGCGAACGAGTGCCGCAGCCGGTCACACGACGCCGCTACGTCGAAGGCGTCCTGACCGGGGCGGAGCTTGAGGCGCAGTACCAGGCCGGTCCGGGTCGGCCGCACCCGCAGGATGAGCGGGGCACGGGGACCGGGGACGGGCCGGTTGGCCACCCGCGCCACGGTCAGGCGCCAGCGAGGGGCCGGGACCGTCAGACCGCAGGCATCCATGACCGAGCCGTACCGGACCAGGACCCGTAAGGCGGCGAGGGTGACCCCGAGGGTCAGCCAGTACCAGGCGGGGCGCCGCCACCGCAGGAGACCCGCAGCAGCGACGACCAGCACCAGGGCCACGAACAGCCACGTCATGGCTCAGGCCGCCTTCGGCTTCGCGGCGGTGTCGACCAGCGAGGTCACCGCAACCGCCCGGAAGGCGATCCCGTGCCGCTTCTGGCCGTTGAACTCGTTCTCCCACGGCCGGGCGATCAGACCCGTCAGCGCGACCGGGGTGCCCATGGCCAGCTCACCGGAGATGCCGGGCTCCGGGACGGTGAGGGACAGGATCTCCACCTCGTCGTTCGCCGCGAACATCACGTCCACGGTCATCAGCTGCGCGCCGGTCTCGGCGTCGGTGGCGATCTCACCGGTACGGCGGTCCTTGACCTTGGGCTGCGGGGCCTTGGCGACCATCACGGTCGCGGCGGAGGTTTCCACGGGGATCTGACGCATCGTGTCTCTCGCTTTCGCCAGGCCGAACCACTGTCGGCTCATGCAGAGTTCATGTCCTCAACTCCTCCTTAGGAGTTGCGAGTACGACTATGAGGGCTCCCCGACTAGTCGTCAAGTCCTCTTGAGGACTTAGACTGTGCGCAGATCTAGGAGGCCCGCAGATGGCGAAGCGATACGAGAAGGTTTCTGAGGATTTGCGCCGACGCATCGAGTCCGGCCAGTACGCCCCCGGGGACCGCTTGCCACCAGAGACGACACTTGTCACGGAGTACAAGGTCAGCTTGCCCACGCTGCGGCAGGCCCTGGGCGCGCTCCAGAACGAGGGGCTGATCGAGAAGCGGCACGGCCGAGGCAACTTCGTACGCAAGCAGCGGCAGAGGGCAGAGCGGAGCAACCTTCGCCATCAGTGGGAGAAGGACCGTGCGCGCGCGGACCTGAAGGAGCGCAGCACCACGGGCGCTACCGAGCGAGACACCGGCCTCACGATCGCGCAGCTGGCATTTAATGCCGAGTATGAGCGGGTCGAAGCCTCGGACACCCTCGCCGCAGCGCTGGACGTCGAGCCAGGCACCGCCGTACTCAAGCGGACGTATCGCACGCGCAGTGTGGACGAGGACGAGCCCTTGAACGTGGCCCGGTCGTACATCCCCTACGAGCTCGCAGAGCAGAACCCCGATCTGCTCGACGAGGGACAGGAGCCGTGGCCCGGCGGCACCATGAATCAGCTGCACACCGTGGGGATCGAGGTGGACCGGGTCGAGGAGGTCGTGACCGCGCGTCCGCCGACCTCCGAGGAGGTCGAGGAGCTGGGGCTTGTGCCAGGTGTCGCGGTCATGGATGTCCGGAAGACTCTCTACGACATCGGCGGCCGGATCGTGGAGGTGGCAGACGTGGTACTGCCCGGCGACCGCTACGCCGTGAAGTGCGTGACCCCACTGGAAAGGTGGTGAACGGTCGCATGACGAACCTTGTCTCAGTGATCACACCGGTGCATGGGCCGAGTGCGCGGTACCTCGCCGACGCCTACTCGTCACTCACCCAGCAGGAGATGCCCCCCGGCTGGGACTGGGAGTGGCTCATCCAGGAGGACGGCGAGACCGAAGACGTACGGCCACACGTCCCCGCGGACTCCCGGATCAGCTTCGATCAGGGTCGGCACGGACGCGCCGGCATGGCTCGCACGATGGCACTCGCCCGGGCCCGCGGCGACCTGGTCAAGGTGCTGGACGCCGACGACAAGCTCACCCCTGGGGCACTACTCCGAGATATCACGGTCCTGACCGAGCAGAGTGCGGTCGCCTGGACGACATCACGCGTCCTTGACCTCCTGCCGGACGGGTCAACCGTCGGCTTCGAGGGCGACCCGCCAGCTGGCCCGATCGCCAAGAGTGCCGTCCTGGAACGGTGGCGGACGCACGACTACAGGGCACAGGTTCACCCAGCGACGCTGTGCGCACGGCGCGACCTGGTGACCGCGTTGGGCGGATGGATGGCGCTCCCAGCCTCCGAGGACACCGGCCTCTTGATGGCGCTGAACGCCGTGAGCACCGGGTGGTTCATCGAGGAGTGCGGATTGCTCTACCGCAAGTGGCCCGGACAGAGCACTGCCCAGGACGCCCACCATCATGAAGTCGAGCGGCCCGCCCGGATGAAGATCATTGAAGAACGCGCCGAAGCGTTGAGCAAGCTCAGCACATGGCACCTGTGAGCCCGACCTAGCTACTGAGATTGAACTGGTGATGTCGGCCAGGTCGGCAGGCGGCGGACGGTCGCTCGGACGTTCTTCAGCGGCCGTCGCATGGGTCATCGTCCGCAGACACCGGCTTGGTGTCGGCCGCCAGGCAGGAGGAGTACACCCGCGGCGGCGTGGGCCGCGGCTTCGGTTCCGACGTGGCGCCCACGGCAATGATCGCCCCGGCACCGACGAAGGTTAGCCCTGCCATCGCGGCGAGCCAGGTAGCGCGGCTCACTGATCGCCACCGAAGTGGTTACGGAGATCGTCAAGGCAGTCGTCCTCGGTGCTGACCTGGATTCGCGAGAAGACCAGCACTCCGTCTCCCTTGCCTTCCTGCTTGGCCTTGGCCCGCTGCGTCTCGATGTCCGCGATGCGCTCGGCGCACTCGGCACTGACGGACTTCTCGGGCTGCGGGTCCGGTGCTGAGGAGGCGTTCAGTGTGGCGGTGGCGGCGAGGCCGGCCGCGCACAGCACCGCCCAGGCGACAACCCACGAGCGGCGGCTCATCCGTATCGGCTTAGGCATCCAGGCATCCTACGAGCGCCGCGGCGGGCTGTCGCCGAATCGGGACTTCCTCGTCGACGAGACCAACGACGGAGCCAGCTGGCGTCGCCGACGAGGGCGGCGGTGTCTGACCGATCGCGCGTCAACTTTGGCCAGCTATGGCAGGTGTTCCACCGGGACGGACGTTGGTACGACCAGTACGCCATGGGAATGCTGGAGGGGGAGCTGCGCTAGAACAGGCCCCGAGCAGCACGCGGTAAGACTTTCCCTACTTCATCAAGGCGGCTCGCTCCGCTCACCGCGCGCGGCCCGGCCCCCGGCCGGGCCTGCGCTCCTGTCTCCGCCCCGCTCCAGCCCGGCCGGCGCCCGTGCCGCGCGCACAGCAATCAGCCGCCTGATGCCAGAGAAGCGGTACGTCGTGGGCTGGGGCGGTCGGCTCCACGGCTTTAGGCAGCCACTTTGGCGCGAGCCTCGAAGATCATGGCCCCAACGTCGTGCTTTACCGGGCAGGTCCACAGACTGCCCGACGCGCCGGAAGCTTACGGGGCCATGATCACTCGCGCCAAAGCAGCTCCAGCCCAAAGCCGTTCCGCCGACCTTTCCGGAACAACCCTCACCACTCGGACTGCCCGCTCTATGATCTCCCCAGCGCCGCAGGCATCTGCAACCGAGGAGGAAGTTCGATGACGAACCCTGACGCTTCCCAGGGATCCCCGGATAATGGGCCCACCTTCCTTTGCCGAATCGGGACGATCTTTCTCCTCACTCCGGAGAAGCGGAAATTCGGGGACTACATGGAGAACCTATGTAATGCCCTCCAGGGAGACCCGAGAGTTCAGTGGGTAAAACGGGCAAAGCTCAACACTGACTACTGTTCGCACATAGCGGTCTACCCGAACGCTGACGAGTCGGATTCGGATGAAGTCATGCATGGATCCGACGCCATGCGTGCTGTTCAATTCGACAGGCCTCTCCTCTTTAAGATCGTCGTTCCGATCAAGAACCAACCGCAACATCATCATGCCGATGACATCCCAACGGACACATATTGGGTCTCTTGGGATGGAGTTGTGGTTATGGTCCTTTGGCGTCACGAGCGAGAGGCCATTCCGAGTTCGGGCGGTCAGATCATCCTGCAGCTACTGGAAGAGATCTGCGCATCTGCGAATCTCGGCGTATTCAATCAGGCATGCTCGCCAGCCTGCATGAACGTCTTCATGCACTCCGATCTCGTCATTAAGCAGCTAGACGGCCTCGAAGACTGCCGGGTATTCGGTTTTGATCGAACGACGGTAGACGTAGCCGCTCCGCCCAGCGAGGATCCCGAAGGTGTACTTATCGACCTAAATTACAGCTTCGGTCGCACCGCCCTCTATTTCGCCCGTCAGAAAAACAGCGGGCGCCGGATAATCGACTTGGAAGCCGAGGCTTGGAGAAGGGCAGCACGCCTCCTTTCTCATTACTCGGCACATGTTGAGGCTGCAGCCACACCTCTCCGGAAGCGCATAGTAATGCGATGGCGCAACCGAGGGTGGCGGTCAGAGGTCCGCTCACTTTCCGCTCAGACGTGGGTTTGCATGACTGGCATCGAGGTGACGCTCCGGAATTGGAAGGAGCTCAAGAACGATTTCTTCGGCGCAGCAAAGGAAAACTCGTGCATGCCCATCTTCGAGACGGACTACTCTGACGAAGTAGCAATGATCGAGTCGATTGACCTTTCTCGCTTGGAGAGCATGAGTACGCAGGTAGAGTCCAGATTGGACAACCGCCTGGTTTCCATCGCTACGGCTGGAGGAGCGGTTTCGGGAGCTATCGCAGGCGCTCTGGTGACGTTGCTGGGAGGCTAGGTGGCAGCCTCCGTGCGCTGTCGGGCCCCGCATCGTATGAGCCTCCAGACTTGGGACGGCTGGGCCGTCTCTGAGCCGTCCAAGGTCGGCCGACGCCGACCGACAACGACTGAAGCCCACGGCGTCTGATCTGGTCAGAGCCGTGGGCTTCTTCTGCCTCGTTGGTCAGCGGGACCGGTGATCAGTAGACCGGCATGTCCGGCTGCGCAGACAGACCGCCGGGCTCGTGCCGAGATCACCGACTTCTGGCGGGATTGGTGACGGGGACGGTACAGCAGCGGAATACAGCAACCACAGCAATCGTCCCCGCCCAGCAGTGACCTCGGGAGACCACAGGGCAACCTGTATGACCGCTGTCGCCCGATCCCTGTAGAGCTACGGATCAGAAGGTTGCAGGTTCGAATCCTGCCGAGTGCACACAGGTCAAAGGCCCCTCAGGATCATCTTGAGGGGCCTTTGACATCAACGGCTGACATCAACGTGGCCCGAAGCGTCGATCAATCCTCGGTGTCCGGCTCCTGCTCGCCGTCTGTTTTCTCCTCTGGCTCGTACAGTCCCAGCGCGTCGTCCATCCGGTCGGCGGCGGCTTTGAGCGTCGTGCTCATGACGTGCGCGTAGGTGTCCAGCGTCATCGTGATCGTGCTGTGCCCGAGCGTTTCCATGATCGTGCGAGCGTCCACACCCTGTGCGAGCAGGAGCGAGGCGCACGTGTGCCGGAGGTCGTGCACTCGCACCCGTCGTACGCCGGCGTCCCGGCACAGGATGGTGAGCATCCGGTTCAGGCTGCGAGGGTCCGTGACGCGACCGGTCGTCGTGGTGAAGATCAGCCCATCCGGCTGCCCCGGTGCGAGCTGCCACTTTTTCCCCGCGACCTTGCGTTCCCGTTCCTGCTGGGCTCGGTGCTGTGTGAGTGCCCGCATGCAGTGCTTCGGGAGGGACACCGTACGAATGGAGCGCATCGTCTTCGGACTGACGAAGATCAGCTCACGCCGGATGCGCTGTACGGGCGGTCTTGAGCATGATGCGAGCCTCTGCGGCGTCCAGCGGACGCACCTCCTTGCGGGTGACGGTGGCGGTCTCCACGATCCGCGCGACGTTCCGCGCGATCAGCTCTTCCCGAATCGCCTGTTGCAGCGAGGACCGGAGGACGACATGGATGTACTGGACGGTCCGGGCGGACGGGCGACGCTTGCAGCAACGGCCCACGGCGCAGCACGAGCGCGCTTGCCCTCCGGACGCTCCGCGTCCGCACCCCGCAGGCAGCACAGGCAGGAGTCCTTGAACTCCGCGAGGAACCGGCGCACGTCCGCCGGCGACAACCGGTTCAGTCGCTTCTTGCCGAGAGCGGGTCGGATGTACAGGCGGGTCAGACCCTCGTAACTGTTCAGCGTTGACGGTTTGAGCCGCTGGGGTGCGATGGTGGCGAGCCAGTAGGTGAGCTAGTCACCGAACGCCATGGTGGACTCGGCGGCCGGGATGTCCTGACGGGTCTTCTCCTGTGGGCCTCGCGTCTCGGGTTGGCTTGCCCAGCGTCCAACGCACCCGGCCGACCATGGATTCATTGAACAAACACCAACGCCCCAGCCCATTGACTGAGGCGTGGACGTTTTTTGGTCTGCGCGCCTAAAAGGGTGGTTCTTCTGCGGCCCGGCGCAACTACGAACTACGAGGCAGTGCCTTTATGATCCCTCTCTTCCGGGGGCTCCCGCTATTTCCAACGACGCCAACGGGATGATGCATGACGACGACACCGGGTTCCGCTGTGTGGCGACGCCGGAGCAGATGGAGCCCCGAAAGCGGCGACGAGTAGGGCTTTCCTCGTCCAGTCCCAGATCCCGCGCCATCCCTGCTGGCCCGCCCAGGAAGTGTGCCCGGCTATCTACGTGCGTGTGCAAGTCAGTGAGGAGAGCCCGCGCTCACGCGGCAGGCTCCGCCAGCCGAGCGGCGGAGCCTGGTCTTTGGGGCTTGGGACATCCGGAGTATCCTGCCGGACTTCGCGAAGTCCCTGTTCTACGCTTCCTCAGTGCAAAGCTTGTCGTAGTTCCTTTCGTAAGCGGCCGTGTAAGCCTGCATGTACTTCGAGTTCGTCGTCTTCGGCGCCCAGGACTGCTTGTATGCGCAGTCCGGGCCGTCGGCCTGCCCGGCTACCCGTCCATCGCGATTGCCCTCCTTCGCCCCCAGGGGCGGCTTCGGGGCCTCAGTCACAGACACCGACGCGGCGTGGGTGGTGTTGGCCGAGCCCTGTGCCATGGTTGCGGGCGAGAACGCCAGGGCCACGGCTGCGACGAGGGGGCTCGCCACGAGTGCGACGGTTCGCTTCGCGCGCATAGTCAGCCTCTTCCTTGAAGCGGTACGACATATGGTGCCTCGACCTGGCCAAGCACATCCTTCGCGCGGTTGCTGATCAGGGAGCGGCATCTACACTCTCTGGCACCATGAGGCCGGTGGATTCCGGCTTCCGACGCCAACTTCCCTGCGGACCGACTACTACTCGCAGTTGTGGCGTCTCTAATTCGACCGTAGCGAGCGCCGGCCAGTATGTCCACTTATGGCCTAATCCCCGTGATTGACGTGCCAGCTGCCGCCGATTCCACGGTGACTAGTTGTGCTTCGTCACCTCAGTCGATCTTGCCTGTTCGGGGGCATGATGGCGAATATGTGTGAGCGGTCATGAAATTCCCCACGATCTCCATGATCAGCAACACGTAATTCCCCACCTGGGCTGGGGCGGTGACGGGCCGCCCGACGGCTGAGTGTGCGGCTGGTCAGGTCGGTGAAGGGCGCCTACGGCGGCGCTCCGCGCCGGCCTTGACAGATCAGAAGGCATCCGACCTCCACGGCTGACATCAACGAGGCCGGACAGCGGTACACAACGGCGCCCCTGGGCGACCGTTGGGCAGCCGACGACAGCACCAGGCGCGAGCGTGGATCGAACTCCTAAGGCGGGTGTCGCAGGTTCGAATCCTGGACACCGGGCGAGCCTTGGCAGCTCGCTGCGCTCGGCGCGACGGCGTTCGGGAGCTCCCGCCCGCCGCGTGCTTCCGGGCCGGCTCGGACCTGGCGTGCCCGACGGGTCGGCACAGTCCTTGCGACTCTCCCGGCCACGCTCGCGCGGGAGCGCCCCGCGGCGCGTGGCTGCGGGACGCCTTGTGGGGTTTAGTCGACCGGCTGCCCGTCGTACTTACCGCCCACGCAGGGGTTGCCCGGCAAGTCGATCCGAGGCGTTCCGCCGCCGTCCATGCACTGGTGAGGGCCGACGACGGGGGCACCCTGTGCGGTGGCGGCGGTGGCGGTGGCGGCGCCTGTGAGGCCGAGTCCGGCGAGGGCTGCCGTGGCGCTGACGGCGGCGAGGATTCGTCGAATGCGCATTTGGTTCCCCTTTCGCGGATTACCTCGGTTGGGGCACTAGTCAGATTGATCCTCACCTCTGTGGGTGGCACGTCATGTTGCGCCGTTCGGGTGACAGTGCTGGCGGGTGCGGGGTGGTGACGCGACCCGTCGGACAGGCCCTGGAACGAAGAGACCACCCCGGCCGGATGGGTGGTCTCCTCGTTGTTCCGGAGGGGGCGGCGTCCGCGACCGGGCCCCATGCCAAGAGCCGGCGCTCGACCAACTTCCCAGGGCTCAGCGCGGTGGCCGATGAAGCGGGGTCACGGCTGCCTGGGCCGTGCCTGGGCGCACGGCCTGGCTGGGCGGAGGGTCGGCCGGATGGATGGCCACCGGGCCGTACATCGTTCACTGCCCTCGCAGGTGGAATTCGCTGGAGGCGCCGCACACGTCGTGCTGCAATGCACGCCATGATTCTTGGAAATCTCGTACGCCTGCGCGCGCTGGCACCGTCCGACGCGGAGTCGTTGTGGCGGTGGAACAACGACCCCGACGTGATGTGCTGGTTGGACGCGTATTACGACCAGCACTTGGAGGGGGTGCGCAAACGCCTCGAGGAGCGGGGGCCGAACACGTACGGGGACACGCTGTACGGGATCGAGGTGCGTGACGACGAGACGCTGATCGGGTTGGTGCGGCTGCGGGATGCCGAGCCGGAGACGGGTTGTGCCGAGCTGGACATCTACCTGGGCGAGAAGAACCACTGGGGCCGGGGCTACGCCACCGACGCGCTGCGCACCATGTGCCGGTACGGGTTCGACACCATGCGGCTGCACAAGATCTCCCTGACAGTGGTCACGGAGAACCATGCGGCCCACCACATCTACCTGAAGGTCGGCTTCGTCGAAGAGGGCCGGCTGCGGCAGGTGTTCCACCGGGACGGACGTTGGTACGACCAGTACGTCATGGGAATGCTGAATGGGGAGCTGCGCTAGGCCCTGCCTGGGCTCCGGCCCCGCCGTCGTCATCTTCCGGCCCGTAACTGTCACCCCTCAGCGGGCATCGGCGCCCTGCTCGTGGAGCAGCGACGGGCACGTGTGCCGGGGTGGCTGAGGTCAGCACCGTGTTTCCGTCGGCCGTACTCCAAGGGTCGTCCTCTCCAACTCGTCAACAGGAAGCCGGCGTTGTAGCCGCACCTGCCTCCGGCACGCCGACCGCCCCGGCACCATCGGCACCGGGGTCTTGATCAGGGCTTCCATGACCGGACCACCCGGAATGCTGTCCAGGCCGAGGGGTGGTCCGTCTCTCGTCGTCGGCCTCAGCCGCCCGGGAAACGTTCGGCGAGGGGGGCTTCGGGATCGGCTCAGGGCTTTGCCCACCTCATGGATGACGAGAGGCCCGGGAGTGATCCGGGGTTTCTCGCGTTGCAGGGGTCTGTCGTCAGGCGGCGTGGGCAGCGCGGGGCCGGGGTCACCGACGTCCGTGACTGATCGTTCCCCGGCCGTGGAACCCCGCGTCCGGTCCTGAGCGGTCGGCCGAGCGCGCCCGCCCCCGGAGGCGTTGTCAGTGGGGGCCCGTACTCTCGCAAGGGATGACGCGGGTGTGGAAGTGCTCGGGGCTGCGGTGGTCGGCGGACGGTCCCGTGCTGGTGTGGGACGGCGGCCGGTCAAGCGCGCTGCCGTGGGGGAAACGGGTGGCCTTCGAGGTCGCGGAAGGGGGAGTGCGGACATGCGTGGGAGCGCGGGGGCACGTGTGTCCCGTCCGGGCGGCGGTGCCGGGGCGGAGCGCGGGGGCGCGGTGCGAGGAGTGCGCGCGGCTGGATAGGGCGCACTCCGTGGCCGCGGACACGATCGCCGACGACCCGCGGCCCTACCACGTATATCTGGCGTGGTTCGGGCCCGCCATGGTCAAGGCCGGGATCACGGCCGTGGAGCGGGGTTCCGCGCGGCTGCTTGAGCAGGGGGCCGTCTGCTTCAGCTGGCTGGGCGCGGGTCCGCTCATGGCGGCGCGCCGTACCGAGGAGTTGCTGCGCGCCGCGCTCGGGGTCCCGGACCGGATTCCGTACGCCGAGAAGCGCGCCGTACGGTCCGCGCTTCCCGTGACCGAGGAAGAGCGGGCCGCCGAGATCGAAGCGATGCACGCGCGGGCGAGCGCGCTCGGCGGCTGGCCGGAGACGCTGGAGCGGGAGCCGTTCCGGCCTGTCGATCACGCCGGGATCTTCGGGCTGGCCGGTCTGCCGGCCGCCGTGGGCGAGGTGACCGAGCTTGTCGCGGGCGGGGTGGTGAGCGGTGACCTGGTCGCGGCCGCCGGGCCCGATCTGCACCTGGCGGCCGGTGACGGAGTCGTCGTGCTGGACACGCGGCTGATGGCCGGCTGGGGACTGCGACCTGCCCAGAGCGTGGGATTCACCGTGCCGGTAAGGGAGTTGCGGAACCGGGCGGGCGTGCAGGACGGCCTGCAGGACGGGCTGTTCTGAAGCGTGCCGACCGCCGGGGAAGTCCCTGGCTGCCGGAGACTTCCCGGGCTGGCACAGCCGAGTCACGCGCCTCCCAGGCGTTTCCTGAGAACCGCCTGTGGGTTTCTCAGGGAAATCACAGACCCGTGAAAGTCTGCTCTCAGAGGCTCCCTGAAGGGTGTCCCCCATGACCACGACCTCGCCCCAGGGGCACACCGAACTGCTGAGGCCGGACGGGAGCCCCGTCCGGGTGCTTGTGGTGGACGACGAGCCGTCGATCACCGATCTGCTGTCCATGTCCCTGCGCTACGAGGGCTGGCAGATCCGCAGCGCGCAGGACGGGCACGGCGCGGCCCGGGCCGCGCGCGAGTTCCGGCCCGACGCCGTCGTCCTGGCCATGACGCTGCCCGACATGGACGGGCTCACCGTCCTGGGCCGGCTGCGCCGCGAACTGCCCGGGGTGCCCGTCCTCTTCCTGACCGCCAAGGACGCCGCGGAGGACCGTATCGCCGGGCTGACCGCCGGCGGGGACGACTGCGTCACCAAGCCGTTCGGTGTGGAGGAGGTCGTGGCGCGGCTGCGCGGGCTGATCCGGCGCTCGGGTGCCGCCGACCGGCGTTCCGACTCCGTACTGGTGGTCGGCGACCTCTGTCTGGACGAGGACAGTCGCGAGGTGTCGCGGGGAGGGGAGGACATCCACCTCACCGCCACCGAGTTCGAACTGTTGCGCTTCCTGATGCGCAACCCGCGCCGCGTGCTCAGCAAGGCTCAGATTCTGGACCGCGTCTGGTCGTACGACTTCGGCGGGCAGGCCAACGTCGTTGAGCTGTACATCTCCTACCTGCGGCGGAAGATCGACGTCGGCCGTGAACCGATGATCCACACCCGGCGCGGGGCCGGTTACCTGATCAAGCCCGCGGGGTGAGGCGAGACTCTCCGCGTCGCTGAGGTCCGGCCGCACTCTGCACGCCGCGCGCCGCACGTGCCGCTGACGTCCGGCTGTCGCCGCGCGCCGCACGTGCCGCTGACGTCCGGCTGTCGCCGCGCGCCGCATGCCGTCGGCCGTCGCCGCGCGCTCGTACGTCGTATCGACAGTCCTATACGGTGTATAGCATGTCGACGACCTCGCCGGAGCAGACCTCTCCGCAGGCCGCCCAGGGCCACCCCCAGCGCTGGCTGATCCTCGGCGTCATCTGCCTCGCCCAGCTCACCGTGCTGCTGGACAACACCGTTCTGAACGTCGCGATCCCGTCCCTCACCCGTGAGCTGCGCGCGGCCACCTCCGACATCCAGTGGATGATCAACGCGTACTCGCTCGTGCAGTCCGGGCTGCTGCTGACCGCGGGCAGCGCCGCCGACCGGTACGGCCGCAAGAAGATGCTGGTGGCGGGACTCGTCCTGTTCGGCGTCGGTTCGCTGGCCGCCGCACTCGCCGACTCCACCGGACAGTTGATCGCCGCCCGCGCGGGCATGGGCGTCGGCGGGGCGCTGCTGCTGACCACCACGCTCGCCGTGGCGATGCAGATCTTCGCCCCGGCCGAGCATCCCAAGGCCATCGGCATCTGGAGCGCGGTCAACGCCCTCGGCTTCGCGATCGGCCCGCTGATCGGCGGCTTCATGCTGAACCACTTCTGGTGGGGCGCGATCTTCCTGATCAACCTGCCGGTCGCCGTACTGGGCCTGATCGCGGTTCTCGCCCTCGTCCCGGAGTCCAAGAACCCCCGAGGGGACCGGCCCGACCTGCTCGGCGCGCTGCTGTCGACGGTCGGCATGACCTCGCTGGTGTACGCGATCATCTCGGGTCCCGCGCACGGCTGGACGTCGACACGGGTGCTGGTCACGGCGACGGTGGCGGTGGTGGTGCTGGCCCTCTTCGCGTTCTACGAGAGCCGGATCCCGTACCCCATGCTCGACCTGCACTTCTTCCGTGACCGCCGCTTCACGGGCGCGGTCGCCGGGGCGGTGCTGATCACCTTCGGCATGGGCGGCGCGCTCTTCCTGCTCACCCAGCACCTTCAGTTCGTCCTCGGCTACGGCCCCCTGGAGGCCGGTCTGCGCACCGCGCCGCTCGCCCTGTCGGTGGTGGCGCTGAACTTCACCGGACTCGCGGCCCGGTGGACGACGCGACTCGGCACCCCGGTGGCGATCGGGCTGGGCATGGTGCTGATGTCCGGCGGGCTGGTGTCGATCGCCACGCTCGCCTCCGGCGGGTACGGCGGCACACTCCTGGGCCTTCTGCTGATCGGCGCGGGCTGCGCGATCGCCAACCCGGCCATGGCCCACGCCATCATGAGCGCGATCCCGCCGGCCAAGGCGGGCGTCGGGGCGGGCATCAACGGCACGCTCGCGGAGTTCGGCAACGGCCTGGGAGTGGCCGTCCTGGGGGCGGTGCTCAACTCCCGGTTCGCGGCGGTGTCCCTGCCGGTGGCCCTGGCCGCGGCGGGGTCGGCCGCCGAGAAGAAGCAGGTGACCGACGCGTTCTCCGCCGGACTGGAGACCAGTCAGCTGGTGGGAGCGGTGGCCGTGCTCCTCGGTGGCCTGCTGGCCGCCGCGTTGCTCCGCAGGGCTGAGCGGGCAGACTCGGGGATGGTGGTGGCCCACTAGTGCTGTGACCGGAAAGGTTTGCAGGGAAGCTGCCGGGCGTCGCGAGCCGGTGAACCCTTCCGGTCGCAACACCGGCTCGGGCGGCACCGCCGCCGCGCGGCCGCGCGTTCGTCGTGGCCGGTCGCGCGCCGCGGCGGAGTGCCTGCCGGGCACCGCCCCGCGCGCCTTCGGGCGCCCGGCACGACCGGCGGTTCAGGAGTTCGAGGAAGGTGCGCCATGGTGAAGGCAGCCCAGGGGGCCAAGGGCGCGGCGCGGACCAGCGTCTGGCTGGAGGGCAAGGCGCGCCGCGGCGGGCGCGGCGGGCAGCCGTCCGGTCTCGACCGGGAGCGGATCACCGAGGTCACGGTGCGGCTGCTGGACGCGGAGGGACTCGCGAAGTTCTCCATGCGCCGGCTCGCCGCCGAGATGAACGTGACGGCGATGTCCGTGTACTGGTACGTCGACACCAAGGACGACCTGCTCGAACTCGCCCTCGACGCCGCCTTCGGCGAGCTGCGGCTGCCCGAACCGGACGAGGAGACGGACTGGCGCGACCAGTTGCGCCGGCTCACCACCGAGTACCGGGCGCTGCTGGTGCGCCACCCCTGGCTGTCGCCGCTCGCCGGGACGTTCCTCAACATCGGCCCGAACTCGCTCGCCTTCTCGGGCACGGTGCAGCGGGTCATCCGCCGTACCGGGCTGCCCGAGCAGCGGCTGACCGGGGCGATCTCCGCCGTCTTTCAGTTCGTGTACGGCTACGGCACGATCGAGGGCCACTTCGTGGCCCGCTGCGCCGAGGCGGGCATGGCCCCGGACGACTACTTCCGGCACGCGATGAGCGCGGCCACCCGGGCCCCGGACGCCACCGAGGTGCTCCGGGAGTCCGCGATCCTCATGGCGGCCCGCGGCGGCGACACGGTCGAGGAGATGCTGGACCGCGACTTCGCCTTCGCCTTGGACCTGCTGGTCGCCGGTATCGAGGCGATGGTCGCCCGCGGCTGACTACTCGTCGCCCGGTGCCAGCCGCGCCGGGAACCCGCCGGTCGCCACCGGCCCCCAGCGCCGCGGAGTGATCCGGATGATCGACTTGCCCTGCCTGACCATGGCCTCCCGGTACTCGTCCCAGTCCGGGTGCTCGCCCGCGATGTTGCGGTAGTACTCCACCAGGGGTTCCACGGAGTCCGGTGCGTCGAGGACCTCGGCGGTGCCGTCGATCTGCACCCACGGGCCGTTCCACTCGTCGCTCAGCACGACGACGCCGACGCGTGCGTCCTTCTTGGCGTTGCGGGTCTTGGCCCGCTCCGGGTAGGTGGAGACAACGATCCGCCCGGAGTCGTCGACTCCGCAGGTCAGCGGCGAGGCCTGCGGGCTGCCGTCGGCCCGCCGGGTCAGCAGCAGGGCGCGGTGGCGTGGCCGTACGAAGTCCAGCAGTTCGTCCAGCGAGACGCGGGTGTTGGTCGCGATGTCGGGTGCCATACGCGCAGCCTAGTGCTGTGGCCGGGAAGGTTTGCCGGGAAGCTCGCGGCGTCCGGTGCGGTACATCGCAAGGCGGAGCATTGCCCGCGTACGGGATGTACTCGGGTGATGCGACAACGCGGCGAGGTGCCGTGCCGGGCGTCGCGAGCCGGTGAACCTTTCCGGTCACAGCACTAGGACCGACCGGGGCCAAGGCCCTTCGCCGGCTGAGCCCGTCGCGTGTCCTGCGCCCGGCTCGCTCAGGCGAGGGCGCCGCTCAGGCCGTCGTGCACGGGCACGTCGCGGCGGACCCCGGTGACCTCCAGGACGCGGTACGGGACGCCGTCCGGCCTCGCCACCACGCGGAGCAGCACTCCAGAGGGCAGCCCGTGCCGTACGTCCTCGACGAGGCGGGCGCCCTGGGAGTCCATGAAGCGGGTGTGGGTGAGGTCCAGGACCAGCACGTCCAGCCGGCCCGCGCGGGCCGCGGCGAAGGCCAGGACGCCGGCGCGCAGGGCCGGGGCGTTGGACAGGTCGATCTCCGGGGGCAGGACGAGCAGGAAGCGGCCGGGGTGGTCGCGCGCCCGGCAGGGGCTCGGGAAGTGGGTCACCGCACTCACCTGGTAGAAGGCAGAGGTCCATCCGGTCTCGAAAGGCCGCTTCCCGACCCGTCCGGCTCCATTGCACCATTCCCGCGTGCCGGTTCACAGGGGCTGGGGCCGACCGTCAACCAGGCGGAACCTGCTGGGAAGGACGAGATAAAGTTCTGTTCGTCCTGTGCTCGCAGTCGGGAATGTGCTGCGGAGCTCTCCTGCGCATGGCCGTGTGGCCGTGCATGCCGAAGAGGTTCGTGGTGCCTGCGTCCGACTTTTCTGAATTGCCCCGTTTTCCGGGAGATCTCGAGCTGGCCGAAGCGCTGACGACGGCGGCTCAGCAACTGCACGACACGGTCACCCCGCACAGCACCATGCGAGCCGCCGTAGGGCTCGCCGTGCGCCTGCTGCCGGGCGCCGAGCACGCGGGCATCTCGGTGCTGGAGCGCGGCAGCGGCCGCCGCACGGTCGCCTGGACCGACGCACTCGTGCGCACCGCCGAAAGGTCCGGTGACGGTGACGGGGGCGGCCCGTCACCGTACTGGGATCACTTGTGGCGCGCGCCCGTCGTGCACCTGACGGACAGTGAGGCCGAGGTCGGCGGCGCGTCGCTGGCCGGCCTGGGGCTGCGCTCGGCGCTCGCGCTGCGGCTGCGCGCCGACAAGCGGCGGCTGACCGTGCTCACCGTCTACGCCCGCAAGCCGGACGTCTTCGACGACGCCGCGACGCGCGTCGGACGGCTGTTCACCGCGCACGTCAGCCTCGCCCTGGACTCGGTGACCGTGCGCGAGCAGCTCACCGAGGCGATGCGCACCAGGGACCTCATCGGCCAGGCCACCGGCATCCTCATGGAGCGGCTGAACATCGACGCGGCGGAGGCCTTCGACAGCCTGGTGCGAGCCTCGCAGCGGGAGAACGTCAAGCTGCGCGACCTCGCCCGCCGGATCGTCGATACGAACAACGCCAGATGAGCGACGGGGAGTTGATCGGCGTCCGGGGGACACCAGCGCCGCGTCCGGTGCGGCGAATGGGGGGCGTCCTCCTGCTCGAAGAGCCCGGTGAAGCGTGACTCTCCGACCTGGCCGCCGAGACCCGCCGGCCCGCGTACATGCCGTACGCGCTGTCCGGCGGGGCCCGTCGGAGCCGGTCAGGGCCCGTCGGCGTCCGGTGCGTACGGGCGCTCCCGCTCGTCGTGACTGGCGAGGCGGGCGCCGCGATCGACTTCTACGGCCTAGAGCCCGGCGCATTCAGGGCGGGCCGGCACCGGCACCGGGCCCGCGCCTTCGCCGCCCGCGCCGCGGACGCCGTTGACCTCGCCCCCGCGTCTCGAACGCGACCGGGCCGCCGTGCCCGACGTGCGCACGGCGCTGGTGTCCCGCAGCGCCATCGACCAGGCGATCGGCGTCCTGACGGCCCGGGAACGGGGCGACGCCGGCAAGGCCCTGGACCGTCCGCGCCACACCTCCCAGCACCGGAACACCAAACTCCGCGATCTGGCCACGGACCTGGTCTCCCGCGTCACGGACCCGGGCCGCCCCCCCCGTCCGGCGGCCGGTGGGGCAGGCCGCGGGGCCGGTGGACTATGCCGCGGGGAGCACGGTGCCCTGGACCGCCTGGATGTCCAGCTCGACCCTCAGAGTGGTGCCGATGGCCGCGATACCGGCCTGGAGGACCTGGTTGTAGTTCATGGCGAAGTCCTCCCGGCGCAGCTCGGTCGTCGCCCGGAAGGCGGCGCGGGTGCCGCCCCAGGGGTCGGCACCGGTGCCGAGGTAGGCCAGGTCGAGGTCGACCGGGCGGACCACGCCGCGCATGCCCAGCTCGCCGTGGACGGTCCAGCGGTCGGGGCCGGCGGCGGCCACACCCGTGGAACGGTAGGTGATCCGCGGGTGCCGCTCCACGTCCAGGAAGTCCGGGGACTTCAGATGGCCGTCGCGCATGCCGTTGCCGGTGTCGATGGAGTCGGCGCGGATGACCGCCTCCACACGGGACTTGGTGACGTCGTCGGGGGCGATCTCGACGGTGCCGGCGAAGTCCGTGAACCGGCCGTGCACGCTGGAGATCCCCAGGTGCTGGGCGACCGCGGCGACCGAGGAGTGCGCCGGGTCGATGGTCCACGGCCCCGGCGGGGGCAGTTCCGCGCCGCCCTGCCGGGCCAGTGTCACCGTGCCGACCTCGGCCCGGCCGCTCGCGGTGACGATCGCGCTGGAGGCGGCGGGCGCGTACCCGACCGCCGTGACGATCACCGTGTACGCACCCGGTCCCAGCACCGTCGTGTCCCGTACGGCGCCCTCCGCGTCGGCCTCGGCCCGCAGCACCTGCGTGCCCGTCATATCGGTCATCGTGACGACCGCGTGCGACACGGCCCATCCGTCCCGGGTGCGGATCCTCGCGGTCAGTCCCATCCCGTTCTCTCCCTGCACAGCCTTGCAAAATGGTCGGAAAGCGACCGGCCCGCGGCACGGCGCGGCTCCCCTCGGAGCGCGCCCCGCCACGGGCCGGACCGAGACCCGGGACCTTGCCCGGGCCTCATGGGCACTCTGGCCCGGGGTTACTCGCCGGGGTGGGCGAGGTCGATGTCGTGGTCATCGACACCGCGGCCCGTGACCGTCAGGGCGGTCGCCACGGGCGGGTAGCCCGTCGCGATGACGGTGTAGTCACCGCCGTTCAGGTCGGTGAAGGCGTACGCCCCGTCCGCGCCGGTGGTGGACGTGCCGACCACGTTGCCCGCCGCGTCGACCAGGGTCACCCGGGCGTCCGCGAGGGGACCGTGCGGAGCGCGGACCACGCCCTGGAGCTGCGCCCCGGCCTCCAGGTCGATCTCGACCCGGGTCACCCCGGTGCCGCCCACCTCGACCGGCAGCGCCCGCGGCCGGTACCCGGCGGCGTTCACCGCGACGGTCACCGCGCCCGGCACCAGCTCGGCGAAGGAGAACTCGCCGCTCTCCCCGGTGGTCCCGGTGGCCAGCAGATCACCGCGCACATCGGTGACGATCACCATCGCGTCCTTCACCGGCAGCCCGGACCCGGCGGCCCGGACCACACCACCCAGTCCGCTGGTGCCGCTGAGCAGGATGTCGTACGCCACCGGCTCGCCGTTGACGACCACCGTGGACGCCTGCGGCTGGAAGCCGTCGGCGGAGGCGATCAGGACGTACGAGCCCGCGCCCGGCGCGTCCACCGTGTAGGCGCCGTCGGCCTGCGCGACCGACCGGCCCAGCTGGCGGCCCGCCAGCGAGATCAGCGTGACCGCGGCCTGCGGCACCGGCGCGCTCTCGGCGCCCCGGACGAAGCCGTGCACCGGTATCCCGCCGCCGGCACCGGCGCCGGGCGCGACCGTGGCGACCGCGGCCAGCCGCTGCGTGCCCTCGGGACCGGTGCCGGCGCCCTCGGCGGGGGAGGCGGCCATCGCCCAGCTGGGCACCCGCTCCCCGGCGGAGCCGGCCGCGGCCTCGGCGGACCGGGCCTCGGCGACGACGGGAGCGGCGGCCGGGTCCACCGGCGCGGGCTCGGCCTCGCCGGCCTGCGCCAGCGCGCCCTTGGTCCGCAGCGGGACCTCCTTGATGAACAGGGTGATCAGGAAGGCCACCGCCGCCAGCGCGGCGGCGATCAGGAAGATGTCGGCGATGCCGTGCCCATAGGCGCTCTCCATGACCGTGCGCAGCGGCTTGGGCAGCGCGTTCATGTCCGGGATGGTGTCGCTCGTGCCGGAGGCGGACATGGCGGCCGCGTACTTCGGGCTGAGGTCGGCCAGGCCGTCCTTGACGTAGTCGGTGATCCGGTGGGCCATCACCGCGCCGAGCGCGGAGACGCCGACCGCACCGCCGAGGGAACGGAAGAAGGTGACCGTGGAGCTGGCCGAGCCGAGGTCGCTCGGAGAGACCTGGTTCTGCGTGCACAGCACCAGGTTCTGCATCATCATGCCGATGCCGAGACCCAGCAGGGCCATGAAGACGGCCGTCTTCCAGTACTCCGTGTCGTAGCGGATGGTGCCGAGCAGGCCGAGCCCGGCCGTCACCAGCACGCCACCGCTGACCAGCCAGCCCTTCCACCGGCCGGTACGGGTGATGAACTGTCCGGAGACGGTGGAGGAGACGAACAGACCGCCGATCATCGGGATGGTCATGACGCCCGACATCGTCGGGGACTTGTCCCGGGCCAGCTGGAAGTACTGGCTGAAGAACACGGTGCCGCTGAACATCGCGATACCGACGAACAGGGAGGCGAGCGACGCCAGCGTGATGGTGCGGTTGCGGAACAGCCGCAGCGGGATGATCGGCTGGCTCGCCTTGGACTCGACGAGCACGAAGAGCAGACCGAGGACGATCGAACCGGCGACCATCGCGTACGTCTGCCAGGACAGCCAGGCGTACTTGTCCCCGGCGAAGGTGACCCAGATCAGCAGCAGCGACACGGCGGCGGAGATCAGGGACGCGCCGCCCCAGTCGACCTTGACCTCGCGCTTCACCACGGGCAGGTGCAGGGTCTTCTGCAGGACGATCAGCGCGATGACCGCGAAGGGCACGCCGACGTAGAAGCACCAGCGCCAGCCCAGCCAGGAGGTGTCGGTGATGACACCGCCGAGCAGCGGGCCGCCGACGGTGGCCACGGCGAAGGTGGCGCCGAGGTAGCCGGAGTAACGGCCGCGCTCCCGCGGCGAGATCATCGCGGCCATGACGATCTGGGCGAGGGCGGACAGACCGCCGGTGCCTATGCCCTGCACCACACGGCAGGCGATCAGCATGGCCGGGTTCTGGGACAGGCCCGCGCAGGCCGACGCCAGGACGAAGATGACGAGCGCTATCTGGACGAGCGCCTTCTTGCTGTAGAGGTCGGCGAGCTTGCCCCACAGGGGAGTGGCCGCGGTCATCGACAGCAGGGCGGCCGTGACCACCCAGGTGTAGGCGGACTGGCCGCCGCCGAGGTCGCCGATGATGTGCGGCAGCGCGTTGGAGACGATCGTGGACGACAGGATCGCCACGAACATGCCGAGCAGCAGCCCGGAGAGCGCCTCCATGATCTGCCGGTGGGTCATCGGAGCGCTGCCGGGGGAGCCTCCTCCGTGCTTGGCGTGGGCCCGCACACCGGCTGGTGTGGTCGTTGCCATGGGCTTCCTTTTTCTTACGTGCTTGCGGGTGTACGGGTGGTCTTGGGGGCAACGGGGGCGGGGGTCCGGGCCGGAGCGGAACGGCAGTCGCCGAAGCTGGCGCGCAGGCGTGTCATCAGCCGGATCAGCTGGCCGACCTCGTCGTCGGTCCAGTCGCTCAGCCGCTCGCTGAGCAGGCGGGTGCTCCGCCGGGTCAGCTCGTCGAGCTGGTCCAGCCCGGCGGGCGTCAGGCGCAGGATGCGCGAACGCTTGTCCGCGGGGTCCTGGATCCGCTCGATCCAGCCGCGTGCGGCGACGTGCGCGACGTGCCGGCTGGTCACCGACATGTCCACGGAGAGCAGCTCGGCGAGCTTGCTCATGCGCATGTCCCCGTGGCGGCCGAGCAGGGTCAGCACGGCGGCCGAGCCGGCCGGGCAGTCGGGCGGCAGGATCCGCCCCATGTCCCGTTTCACGGCTCCGACGGCACTGAGCTGACGCGCAAGCTCTTCGTACTGCGCCTGCTCGGCCATCACACCTCCCGAATTCGTTGCTCAGGGCAACCGTAGAGTGGTTGGTTGCCACAGGCAAACAAATCGGGCCCCGGCGGCGCAAAAACATGGCAAAGGCAAGTATTGGCGAATGTAAACCCGCAGGTGAAGTGTCGTCCGCCGTCCAGAGGTCGCGGTGCGACGCGGTCGGCATCCAGCCGCCCGTCGGAGTTCCCTGCCGAGTGGCGCGCCGGGCGGGGTGCCAGGTGGGATGCCAAATGGGCTGCAGGGCCCCCCGCTTGGGCGGCGGCAGCGTTTTCGCTAGGGTCTCGGGCCATGGCTAACACCCAGGGCCCGCAGGGCAACTACGACCCCGCCGGCAGCACCCAGATGTTCCGCGCGTTCGTCGACGACGCGCCTCCCCAGAGCGCGCAGCAGCAGGCGTCATCCTCCGGCCCGCGTGTCGGACTGATCGTCGCTGTCGTCGCCGCGGTGGCGGTCGTCGCGGCCGTCGCCTGGCTCGCGCTCAAGTAGGGCGAACCGCCCTTTCGGTACGAAGCACTCTTTCCGGTTTCCCGTCTCCGTCCACCGGCGCCAGCCGCCCCCTCTCCCCCGTCGGCTCCCTCTCCGCCGGCCCCGCCGCCCCGCGCGCGGCCGGGAAACGGCTCCCAGACATACGACGGCCGCCGACGCGCCCGAAGGCGCCTCGGCGGCCAGGAGTCGACGTCACCACGGCAGTGCGCCGTGATGTCCGACGCCCCGTCGAGCGACAGGCGCCGGACCATGCGGATCAGTCGCTGATGAGCCCCTCCCGCAGCTGTGCCAGCGTCCGCGTCAGCAGCCGGGAGACGTGCATCTGCGAGATGCCGACCTCCTCGCCGATCTGCGACTGGGTCATATTGGCGAAGAAGCGGAGCATGATGATCCGCCGCTCCCGGGGCGGCAGCTTGGCCAGCAGCGGCTTGAGCGACTCGCGGTACTCCACGCCCTCCAGCGCCGTGTCCTCGTAGCCGAGGCGGTCGGCCAGGGAGCCCTCGCCGCCGTCGTCCTCGGGGGTCGGGGAGTCCAGCGAGGAGGCGGTGTAGGCGTTGCCGACTGCGAGGCCGTCGACGACGTCCTCCTCCGACACGCCCAGCACGGCGGCCAGTTCCGTGACGGTCGGGGAGCGGTCGAGCTTCTGCGAGAGCTCGTCGCTGGCCTTGGTGAGCGCCAGACGCAGCTCCTGAAGGCGCCTGGGCACCCGCACCGACCACGAGGTGTCGCGGAAGAAGCGCTTGATCTCGCCCACGACCGTCGGCATCGCGAAGGTCGGGAACTCCACGCCCCGCTCGCAGTCGAAGCGGTCGATCGCCTTGATCAGGCCGATGGTGCCGACCTGGACGATGTCCTCCATCGGCTCGTTGCGCGAGCGGAAGCGGGCCGCCGCGTAACGGACCAGCGGGAGGTTCAGCTCGATCAGGGTGTCCCGGACGTAGACGCGCTCGGGACTGTCCTCGTCGAGTGCGGCGAGCCGCAGGAACAGGGAGCGGGACAGGGTGCGGGTGTCGATGATCTCCGAGGCCGGCAAGGCCGACACGGCCGGAACAGCCGGGGCGGGAGCGGCCTCGAGGGCCGCCACGTCGTCGAGGGCGTCGAGCGGCTCGAGCGCCGGGGAGGGCGTCTCGCTCTTCGTGAGCGTCAGCACCTTGGAGCTGCCCTGGTCTGCGGACATGCCACCCCCTCTGGGTCGCGGGACGGTCGCGGCCACGCTCTCTGACGAGGAGAACGCAGCCCTCACCTGAATACCGGAGCCGAAGCCACGGCAAACGCGCTTCCCGCAGAATGTCACATGTCGGCAACGCGCTGTAGGGACTTGTCGACAAGTCAGAACCGAATCGGCCCTGGAAAAAAGGGGTCTGACGGCTTTTCAGCTTGAAGATGTCGGGAAGTGCCCTGATGGGTGATTCGCTCTTCCCGGTTACGCGTCGATCCTGTTTGCGGATCGCAATCGCTGGAAGCTACGGGCGAGTAGCCGGGACACGTGCATCTGGGACACGCCGAGTTCCGCACTGATCTGCGACTGGGTCAGATTGCTGTAGTAGCGCAGCAACAGGATCCGCTGTTCCCGTTCGGGAAGCTGGACGAGGAGGTGGCGGACCAGGTCGCGGTGCTCGACGCCGTCCAGGGCCGGGTCCTCGTAGCCGAGCCGGTCCAGCAGCCCGGGCAGCCCGTCGCCCTCCTGGGCCGCCTCGAGGGAGGTCGCGTGGTACGAGCGTCCGGCCTCGATGCAGGACAGCACCTCCTCCTCGGTGATGCGCAGCCGCTCGGCGATCTCGGCGGTCGTGGGGGAGCGGCCGAAGGCGGTCGTCAGGTCCTCGGTCGCGCTGTTGACCTGCACCCACAACTCGTGCAGCCGGCGCGGGACGTGGACCGTGCGGACGTTGTCGCGGAAGTAGCGCTTGATCTCGCCGACGACCGTCGGCATGGCGAAGGTCGGGAACTGCACGCCCCGGTCCGGGTCGAAGCGGTCGATGGCGTTGATGAGCCCGATGGTGCCGACCTGGACGACGTCCTCCATCGGCTCGTTGCGGGAGCGGAAGCGGGCGGCCGCGTAGCGCACGAGCGGCAGGTTCGCCTCGATGAGCGCCCCGCGCACGCGGGAGTGCTCGGACGTGCCGGGTTCGAGTTCCTTCAGCTGGCTGAACAGCACCTGCGTGAGGGCCCGGGTGTCGGCACCGCGCCGCTTCTCCGGAGCCGGAGCCGGAGCCGCATCCGAGGTCGGATCCGGAGCGGGAGTCGCGGTCGGATCCGGAGCGGGGGTCGCGGTCGGATCCGGAGCGGGGGTCGCGGTCGGATCCGGAGCGGGGGTCGCGGTCGAGGCCGTGGCCGTGGTGGTGCCCGGTGCCGGGGTCGAGACGGGATCCTGGGGCGGCGCAGTCTTGGCCGACACGGTCAACGCCACCTCTTCGTCGATCAACTCATCCGTCAAAAGCGGTCATAGCATCACAAGACAGGTGCATCGTGTTCAAGCACCGCATATGCACGTGTTGAGGGATGAAATAGGGCATAAGACGTCGAGAAGCCCCGCACCGTTCCGATGCGGGGCCGAGCGTGCATCCGTACGGCCGTACGGCTGAGAAGTGCCGGGCCGTCAGAACTCGTAGTCGGCGATCACCCACGTGGCGAACTCGCGCCACTGGGCGACGCCCGCCTGGTGGGCCGGGTGCTCCAGGTACCGGCGCAGCGCGTCGGTGTCCTCGACCGCCGAGTTGATCGCGAAGTCGTAGGCGATGGGCCGGTCGCTGACGTTCCAGCCGCACTCCCAGAAGCGCAGGTCCTCGATCTGCCCGCCGAGGGCGCGGAAGGCCTCGGCGCCCGCCACGACGCGCGGGTCGTCCCGCTCGATGCCTTCATCGAGCTTGAAGAGGACCAGGTGGCGGATCATCATTTTCCTCCGTTGGCGGCCCACGTCATGAACTCGCCTATGGCCTTGGCGGCGTCCGATATGCCCTCGAACCCTATCTCGACGTAGCCCGCGGCCCCCTTCGGGTCCGTGATGATCACGTACAGCACGAAGACCACGACCACATAGACGACGATCCTCTTGGCGTTCATCGCCATCGCGGCCTCCCCCTGTCGGTGATTTCCCGGTCGCTGAGTTGCCTGTAGTCGGTACCGTCCGGGCCGAGCGCTGTAGATGATCGCACAAAGGGCCCCGTCCTAGTGGACGGGGCCCTTCTGAAGCGGTAGCGGAGGGATTTGAACCCTCGGTGACTTGCGCCACACTCGCTTTCGAGGTCTGTTCGCGCTGGTCAGAGCGTGATCCAGAGTCGTTCAGCCTCGTTCATCCTCGTCCTCCCGCCCGTCGCGTGAACCGTTGTGAACGTCTCCGCACGGGGGTGAATGAGACGGAAACTGAGGCGGAGTTATCGCTCGCTGACCTGCGCGTTAGTACTCCAGCCGGACTTCTGGATATTCCCTCCTATCGTGAAGGCGGCAGGGGTGGCCATGATTCGGGCGGTAGCGGTAGCGGTAGCGGTAGCGGGGGCGAAGGGGGCGGGGGCGGGGGTGGCTCCCACGCCGGGAGCACCGGGCCGCCCGCGCGCAGGCGTGCGATGGTCAGCTCGGCCCGGCGGCGTGCGAGCGGCGCGTCGTCGCGTTCGAAGCGATAGCGGATGCGGGTGCGGCTGTCGGTGACCTCGGTGGACAGCAGCCGGTAGCCGAGCGCGTGGGCGATCTCCTCGACGTTGCGCGAAATGGCGTCCTTCAAGAAGTTGAGCGTCAGCTCGATCCGGCCCCGGCCGTCGAAGAGGGCTACGATCTCCTCGCTCTTCACTTTCCCCACTTTCTCCAGAAAGGCCGTCAGCCTCGCACCAGGAGCACGACGGCCTCGTTCAGCCGGTCACGTCGCCGGTGAACTCGGGGAAGTCCTGGCCCGAGTAGTCCGCCACGCGTTGCACCCTGACGACGATGCGCTTGCCGTACTCCGTTTTCATGGACCAGTCGTCGGTGAAATTGGACCCCGTCCCCGGAGCCAGCTGGCCCTCCAGGGGCTTGGACCCGCTCTCGAACGTCGTGTGCAGCGCCTTGCCGCCGGTCGTCGCGCCGTCCACGAGGAGCGTCACCCCGTGCAGGTCAACGGGCTTCTGGCCCTCGTTGGACACGTACAGCAACACGCGGAAGCCGGTGTACCCCGCCTGCGGTGCCTCGTCGTAGTAGGTGGACACCCGGGCGTCGATGACGGAGACATTCAGACCGTCCGGCCAGGTGTACCCCTTATTGAAAGTCAGGTGCTCCGAGGGTGCCGTGCTCGTCGCGGCTGTCGGCGGCTGTGAGGGTTTCGGCGTCGCCTTGTTGTCCTCGCCGCTGCCGGTGTTGTCGCAGGCCGCCAGAGCTGCCACCAGTAAGGCCGCTATCGCGACCGTCACGCGTGTGCGCATGTCTCCTCATTCCTCAGTCGGTGCACATCGTCCCACCGGTGTTCCTCAGCCCCGACACCCCACGCACACCACAACGGACCCGCGGGTGGGTACGGCGCCCCCTCCATCCCGGTGCCGGCCGATCCCCCGCCGGAGGCACTGTTCTGACCTCGGCTGTGCTGTCTCAGTCCAGCCCCGGCCTGGTCTTCGCCCCCTTGTGGGCGCGGGCGGGCGACGGCGCGCGGCCCCGGTGACGAAGGCACGGAGGGGCGGCGCGGCGGCGACCGACCGGCGCCGCCGCGCTGTGCGCGGCATCTCTGATCTTCGATCGGACTGCTTGCAGTTCAGAAGGCCGGGAGCGACGGCGAGCGAAGCGAGCCCTTGATGGCAGCAGGGAAAGTCTTATCCGGCTGGGGCGGCCTGCCTCGAAGGTGTGCGCCACGTGCACGGATCTTAGGACGGGCATACGAACGCCCCCGCCTCGACTCGCGAGGCGGGAGACCGTAGCTCGCGCCTACCGCTCTGTGATTGCGACCGACGCTTTGGCCCGACTGGCGCTCTGGACAGACGCCATCTGATCCGTGGCGGATATCGAGGGGGCAGGGTGACACCCTGTCCCCTTAGGCAGTGTCTGGCGGATCAGCAAAGCCATCTCTTGAGCAGCCTCGATGACCCATGTCCAAGGGATGTGCTGAGATGGGGCTCCTCAACCAGGCAGGGAAGTTGGATAGCGGCGCGCACAACGGCTGTGGCCCGGTGCAAGATCTGTCCCCTGATGACCACGTGTTCGTGTCCAAGCACGTGTATCGCGGGCAGCCGGTTGTGCGTGTGCACCTCGATGAGGACGGAGACTGGCAGGCGTTTTCGGCTGAAGAACCACGCTGGTTTGGACGGCCGCGGCTGATTCACGCAGCTCACCTGTTGGAGCATGATCCGTCATTGGCCAGCCTTCCGGCCCTGCCGCTGGGCCACCTTGCGACCAGAGATGAGGCTTCTGGCACAACATGGCAGATCTTCCAGGGGTGACGTTCAGGAACGGAGCCACAGTCGGAGCGCTGCGGTGGTGACGGTGCCGTGGAAGACGTAGGCCCTACTTGTCGTAGCGGGTGGCCGCTCTTGATCGGCCAACTGAGACGGGGATGCGCGAAGGGTCCGGCTCATCGAGCCGGACCCTTCGTCTACCTGCGGTAGCGGAGGGATTTGAACCCTCGGTGACTTGCGCCACACTCGCTTTCGAGGCGAGCTCCTTCGGCCGCTCGGACACGCTACCGAGGGAGACCTTACAGCACACCGGGCCGTGCTTCGAAATCCGTTTCCGTCCCGCCCCGGGCGGCCCGGATTCAGCGGCCGCGGAAGAAGTCGGTCAGCAGCGCGGCGCACTCCTCGGCGAGCACACCCTCGATCACCTCGGGCCGGTGGTTGAGCCGCCGGTCCCGTACGACGTCCCACAGGGAGCCCGCGGCGCCGGCCTTCTCGTCGCGGGCGCCGTAGACCACCCGGTCCACCCGGGACAGCACGATCGCTCCGGCGCACATCGTGCACGGCTCCAGTGTGACCACCAGGGTGCAGCCCGACAGCCGCCACTGCCTGGTCTTCGCGGCGGCCCGCCGGATGGCGAGCACCTCCGCGTGGGCGGTCGGGTCGCCGGTGGCCTCCCGCTCGTTGTGGCCGACGCCGAGCACGGTCGTGCCGTCGGCGGACAGCACGACCGCGCCCACGGGCACGTCCCCGCCCGGGACGGCCTGCCCGGCCTCGTCCAGGGCGAGCCGCATCGCGGTTCGCCAGCGGTCGCGCACCGGGTCCGCGGCCCGGGCAGGGGCCGGGGCCCCGGTCGGGGTCGGCGTCCGGTTCGTGTTCGGCATCCCGCTCATGTCGGACGGTCCGCCCGGGTCCGGCGCGTCCGTCCCGGTCAGCGGACGGTCTCCAGCACCTCCGAGGCACCCAGGGCCTCGGCGATGGCGTTCAGCGCGTCCTCCGGGTCCAGGATGCGCAGCTCCTTCGCGCCGACCCCCAGGTCGCCGAGGATCTCGCCGTCGCCCAGCGGGCTGTGCGTGATGGCTTCGGTGGACGACGACTCCTCCTCGTCGTCCTCGGTGGACGCCGGTTCGCCGTCCTCCGTGCCGTCGAGGTCGAGGGAGTCCAGGTCGGGGCCGTCGTCGCCGGGCTCCCGGCCGAGCAGTTCGTCGGTGAGCAGGATCTCGCCGTACGAACTACGGGCAGCGGCGGCGGCGTCGGAGACGTAGATACGAGGGTCGTCCTCGCCGTCCACGCGTACCACGCCGAACCACGCGTCCTCCTGCTCGATCAGGACGAGCACCGTGTCGTCGTCGGCCGAGGCCTCCCGGGCCAGGTCGGCCAGATCGGCCAGCGTCTCCACATCGTCGAGCTCTGTGTCGCTCGCTTCCCACCCGTCTTCGGTGCGCGCGAGCAGTGCGGCGAAGTACACCGTGACTCTCCCACTGGTCATAGGCGTGCCGGTTGGGGGTCCCCCCGGCGGAGGTTCTGGGCGGGGGAGCTGGGCTCCGAGCCCCACCCACTCGGAATCGTGGCAGAAACAAGGCCTTCAGGGGACGTCTTCGGCTCCCTGTGTCCGGCAGTTTTGATCGCACACCGGTAAAGGACTCACCAGCGCACACGTTGCCGCCACCAGCGGATCGTACGCGGCTTTCCCCCGACGGCCACGCACACCCACCGTCGGAGACGTCCGTGCGGGTGCAGCTCTGCTCCCGTGTGCCTTCCGCGCGTGTCTTGCCGTGTGTCCGGCCCCGCGCCTTCCCCGGGACCCTCGCCGGGGTCTCGGCGGGAGTTTTCCGCGACCCGAGCCCATGGACCGGGTGCGTGACCCGGCGCGCGGCGGGGGTCCCCTCCGTGTCCCGATGGCACCCAGGGCGCCCGTGCCCCGGTGGTGGCCGTGTCTCGGTGGTGTCCTACCAGCGGAACGTGCGCATGCGCATGGCGTGCCGCAGCCGGGCGGTCTTGGCGCGGCGGGGCTGGACGCGGTCGCGCAGGGCCCGGGCCTCGGCGAGATCGCGCAGGAACCGGGCCCGGCGGCGGCGCCGTTCGGCGTCCGCCGCGCCGGCCGTCTCCGGGAGGTCCGCCGTGTCCCGCCGCACGCGCGGCGACGGGTCCTTGTCAGGTTCCCGTTCCCGATCAGGCATCGGCTCACCACCCCAGTCCGTCACTCCCACTTTCCCCCGGATGCCGGGTTTGATGCCACAACAGCGCACGCCGGCGGGGGTGCGACCCCGCCCGCCCGCCGGCGGGACAGCGGGCGGGCGGGCGGGATCGGGGCCCGGTTACTGTTGGCCCATGCGTCTCCACGTCGTCGACCACCCGCTGGTCGCTCACAAGCTCACCACGCTGCGCGACCGCCGCACCGACTCCCCGACCTTCCGCCGGCTCGCCGACGAACTGGTCACCCTGCTCGCCTACGAGGCGACCCGCGACGTGCGCACCGAACAGGTCGACATCAACACGCCGGTCGCCCCGACCACCGGCGTCAAGCTCTCCCACCCGCGGCCCCTGGTGGTGCCGATCCTGCGGGCCGGCCTCGGCATGCTGGACGGCATGGTGCGGCTGCTGCCGACCGCCGAGGTGGGCTTCCTGGGCATGATCCGCAACGAGGAGACGCTGCAGGCCTCTACGTACGCGACGCGCATGCCGGAGGACCTCTCCGGCCGTCAGGTCTACGTCCTGGACCCGATGCTCGCCACCGGCGGCACGCTGGTCGCGGCCATCCAGGAGCTGATCAAGCGCGGCGCCGACGACGTGACCGCGGTCGTCCTGCTGGCCGCCCCCGAGGGCGTCGCCGTGATGGAGCGCGACCTGGCGGGCACCCCGGTGACCGTGGTGACGGCCTCGGTCGACGAACACCTCAATGAGCACGGCTACATCGTCCCGGGCCTCGGAGACGCGGGCGACCGGATGTACGGCGCCGCCGAGTAGTACCGGCCCGCCGACTGACGCCTCTCGGGTGGCCCCGCGGGGCCACCCGCCACCGACCCGGCTGCGGGGAGCCTCAGCAGCCCTTCTTCGGGGCGGTTGCCGAGGGCTGAGGGGCCGTCAGGGCGGTCAGGGCCTGATCGGCGGCCGTCTGCTGGGTCAGCGCCTTGAAGCCCGTGCCGATGATCAGGTCCACGTCGGTGCCCTTGCGGGTGTCCGTGCGGCTCTCCGCCCCGGCGAGCTGGGTGGCGAGGACGGGCAGCGAGGTGTTCAGCGACGAGGCCGGGCCGACGAGCAGTCCGGCGCCCTTGACCTTCTTGTCGAACTGCTCGGTCGCGTTGCCCACCTGACCGATGCGGAAGCCGCGCTTCTTCAGCTCGTCCGCGGTCTGCTTGGCCAGGCCGCCGTGGGGCGTGGCGTTCAGGACGTTGACCGTGATCTGGCCCGGCTTGGGCAGCGTCCGGGCCGCGCTCGTCGCCGACGGGCTCGCTGCGGGCGACGCCTTGGTCGAGCAGTCCCCGTCGGTGCCGGCCGCCGAGGCCTTCCGGCCGCCGGTGAAGACGTCGATGAGCTGCCACGTGCCCCAGCCGATCACGCCAAGGACCGTGACGGAGGCGACGGCGAGGAACACGAGCCTGCCGCGCCGCCGGGGCTTGCGCATCCGCGGGTATCTGTTCCCCGTGATCCGGTACTTCCCGCCCATGCCGGGGGGAGTCAGCATGCTCATGAGCGCAGCGTAGTGGGCATGAGCGGTGATTCCTACTGGATGATCATCGGAGCGGCTCAGCAGAACCCGAAAGGTCCAAGCCGTGACCGGACGGCGGGTCCGGACGGCTCAACTCCCGGCTCACGTTCCCGGCTCGGTGCCCCGGCCAAGGGCCTGGCTCAGGGGCCCGGCTTCAACGGCGCGGGCCCGCGGCCCGGATGCTCAGTCCAGCTCCAGCACGCGCGCGTGCAGCACTTGGCGCTGCTGGAGCGCCGCCCGTACCGCGCGGTGGAGGCCGTCCTCCAGATACAGGTCGCCCTGCCACTTCACGACGTGCGCGAAGAGGTCGCCGTAGAAGGTCGAGTCCTCCGCGAGGAGGGTCTCCAGGTCGAGCTGCTGCTTGGTGGTCACGAGCTGATCGAGGCGGACCGGGCGCGGCGCGACGTCCGCCCACTGCCGGGTGCTTTCCCGGCCGTGGTCGGGGTACGGCCGGCCGTTTCCGATGCGCTTGAAGATCACACGGAGAGCCTACCGGCCCAGACCTTCCGGGCGCAGCCCGGCCGCTGGAGTGCGGCGCTGGAAATGCCGCAGCAAAACCGGGCGAACCGGGAACGGGGGCTTGAGATCGGCGACAGCGGGGCCGTGCTGGGACCGCGGGGTGCGGGAGTTCCCGCCGTGCGCCCGTTGTGCACAGGCTGTGGACAACGGGTCACACGGTGCGGGGGACGCGTTCGGCGTGCCCGCGGATGCGGAAGGCGGTGACGAGCTCGAAGATGCCGACCACCACCAGCCACCAGCCGCCGAGCACGATGAGCACCGCGGCCGACCGGAGCGGGGCGTCGATCAGCACGATGCCGGCGACGAAGGTGAGGATGCCGAGGAAGATCTGCCAGCCGCGCGCGGGCGCGCCGCGGTCGTGGACGGCGGCGATCGTCAGGGTGATGCCGCGGATCAGCCAGCCGATGCCGATCCACAGCGCGAGCAGCAGGATCGACTGCGTGGCGCCGCGGAAGCACAGCAGGCCCAGCAGGATCGACAGGGTGCCGCTGATGAAGGCCAGCACGCGCAACGAGGTCGTCTTGTGGGTGCCGAACGCGGAGACCAGTTGGAGCACGCCACTGACCAGCAGGTAGATCCCGAAGAGGATTCCGGCGGCCAGCAGGGAGGCGCCCGGCCAGAGCAGCACCAGGACGCCGAGGATCAGGGCGGCCGCACCGGTGGCGAGGACCGCCTGCCAGGCGGCGTGGGACAGAAGGTGCAGGGGCCCTTCCAGCGGCGGTTCGTACTGCGGGGGCGGCGATGTCCGCGGCTCCCGCGGGTCACGCATGGCATGGACGCGGCGATCGTCGTACGCCGGGCTTTCGGGGCCGCTGCTCGGTGGCTCGGTCATGGTTCATGCTGGGACCGGGCGCGCGCGTACCGCCACCCGGGACCGGCCGGTCGGCTGACGTGCGTCGCACGGCCCGTCCCGGCCGCACCGCCGTCCCGGTCACTTCCCGGGGGACTTCGTCCCCTTGCCCGCTTTGGCAGCCTTGGCCGCCGCCTTCAGCTCCTGCTTGTGCGCCCGCACTCTGGCCAGCGACTCGGGCCCGGTGATGTCCGCGACGGACCGGAAGGAGTCCCGCTCGCCGTACGCTCCCGCGGCCTCCCGCCACCCCGTGGGCCGCACACCGAGCTGCTTGCCGAGCAGCGCCAGGAAGATCTGTGCCTTCTGCTTGCCGAAACCGGGCAGCTCCTCGAGGCGTCGCAGAAGCTCGCGCCCGCTGTCGACGTCCCGCCAGATGGTCTCGGGGTCGCCGTCGTAGTGTTCGACGAGGTATTGGCACAGCTGCTGGATCCGCTGGGCCATCGACGCCGGGTAGCGGTGTACGGCCGGCTTGTCCGACAGGAGCCGGGCGAACGTCTCCGGCTCGAAGGCCACGATCTCGTGGGCGTCCAGTTCGTCGGTGCCCATGCGCCCGGCGATCGTCGCCGGCCCGGTGAACGCCCACTCCATCGGGATCTGCTGGTCCAGCAGCATGCCGACCAGCGCGGCGAGCGGACTGCGGCCGAGGAGCGCGTCGGCCTCGGGGTCCTGGGCGAGGTGAAGGGTGACGTCCATGTCCCGATGGTCGCCCGCCGGACGGCGTGACGCAGCCGGAGGGCAGCCTTCCCGCGGGACCCTGGTTGAGCAGAGTGCCGTCTTCGTCCGTACCCATCCAGAAGCCGGCGAGTTCCAAGACGGAGTAGTGACGTGACCGGACGGCGGGGCGAAGGTCGGGAGGGCGCTGTGCGCCGTGGACGCGTACGGCGACGACGGCTTGGGCAGCTGACGCTGCTCGGCGCGGTACTGGTCCTGTTCCTCCTCGGCGGCGCCGGACCCGCCTCCGCCCACGCCGCCCTGCGGGGCGCGGACCCCGCCGACGGAACCGTCCTCGAGACGGCGCCCGGCACGATCACTCTCGCCTTCACCGAGTCCGTCAGCCTGCTCGACGACTCCTTCCGCCTGTTCGACCCCGAGGGGCGGCGGGTGCGCACGGGCGAGCCGCAGCACGCGCCCGGACGACCGGACACGGCCCGGGTGGCGTTCCCGGTGGGGCTGGGCGAAGGCACGTTCACCGTGGCGTGGCGGGTGGTGTCGGCCGACAGCCACCCCGTCTCCGGCGCCTTCACCTTCTCCGTGGGAAAGCCGTCCCCGACGATGGCCGCGATCGACACCGGCCCGTCCGAGAACCCCACGACCCGCGGCCTCTACGACCTCGCCCGCTACACCGCCTACGGCGCCGCGGCCCTGCTCATCGGTACGGCGGCCTTCGCGTTGCTGTGCCGCCCGCCGAACGCGAACCCGCTGCGCAAGCCGCTGGTGGCGGGCTGGTGGGCACTGCTGGCCTCCACGCTCGCCCTGCTCGTGCTGCGGGCGCCCTACGAGACCGGGACCGGTCCGGTGTCGGCCTTCGACCCCGCGGCCGTCTCCCGCACCCTGACCGGCCGCCCCGGTCTGATGCTGCTGGCCCGCCTGGCCCTGCTCGCGCCGGCGGCCGTCCTCCTCGCACGGCTGTCCCGGCGCCGGCCGGAGGAGAGGCCCTCGCGCGTGATCCTGGCGGCGGGCGCCGCGCTGGCCCTGGCCCTGGCGCTGACGTGGGCGGGGTCCGAGCACGCCTCGGCCGGTATCCAGGTTCCGGTGGCGATGACCTCGTCGGTGCTGCATCTGCTGGCGATGGCGGTCTGGCTGGGCGGCCTGACGGCCCTCCTGACCATCCTTCAGCACGTCACGGCGGACGAGCCGGAGGCGGGACACGGCGAGACGGAGCCGGGGCCGGGGGTAAGGGCGGCAGTCACGGTCGCCTCCGAAGGCAGCGGTGGCCGTACAGCGGTCGCGGTCCCGGTCGCCGAGGCAGCCAGCGCGGTGGCGCCTTCCGCCGACGGTCCCGCGCTGACCGCGGCGGTGGCGCGCTTCTCCCGGATCGCCTTCGGCGCCGTCACCGTCCTCGTCGTCACCGGGGTCTACCAGTCCTGGCGAGGCCTCGGCTCCTGGGCCACGCTCACCGGCACGGCGTACGGCCGGTTGCTGCTGGTCAAACTCGTCGTGGTGGCACTGCTGCTGGCCGTGGCGGCCCGTTCCCGGCGCTGGACGGCACGGCTGGTGACGGCGGACGCGGAACCGGACGTACGAGACGGGAAGGCGCCGGCGGTACCCGACGGGGAGGCGCGAGCGGAGGACCCCGGGACGAAGGCACCCGCACCCGCACTCGCGCCCGCCCCCGACGCATGCCGTCGTGCCCTGCGCCGCTCGGTCCTGGCCGAGGTCGCCGTGGGCATCGCGGTCCTGGTCTTCACCACGGTGCTGGCCGGCACCCTGCCGGGCCGCGCGGCCGCCGAGGCGGCCCAGGCCGCGCCCGAGGCCGGGGTTCCTGGAGCCTCCGTCACGATCATTCCGTTCGACGTCGGCACCCCGGGCGGTCACGGCAAGGTGCAGATCACCCTGGAACCGGGCCGCGTCGGCCAGAACGCCGTGGAGGCCGTCGTCTACGGCCCGGACGGCGGCCTGACCATCGTTCCCGAACTGCGCCTGTCCCTGTCCCTGCCCGCACAGAAGATCGGACCCATCGACGCCGGGCTCACCAACAGGGGCGGCTACTGGGGAACCGACTCCCTCAACCTCCCGATCCCCGGCACCTGGACCGTGAAGGCGACGGTACGGGTGTCGGAGATCGACCAGGTGAGCGTGGAACGGAAGGTCCGGATCCTGCGCTAGTGCCGTGCCGGGCGTCGCGAGCCGGTGAACCCTTCCGGTCACAGCACTGGCGACTGCGGGACGCCGGCCGGTGCGCGGGTGCGGAACGCGGCGGGTCGATATCCGTGACATGCGCCTCCGGGGACGTATGGTCGACGTGCCGCACGCCGAACGGCGGATCACCGGCCCATGCCCGTCTCTTCATTTGTACGGATGAGACATCCCATCGCACATTTAGGGCTAATCAGGGAATTCCTTCACCCATTTGCCGCGCATCCGGGGAAAGTCGTACGGCGTTAGTCGGGACATGACTAAGGCAACCAGGGAAGGGTACTGGGGTCTGTTCGGGGGTCAGGAGCGAGAGGACCCGGTCGCCGCACACGCGGTGGCGCTGGGTCCCTACACCTACCTTCCCGCCCCGGTGCACTCGTCGGCCACTGTCAACGGCACCCTGACCAGGGGAGGTTTGCCGGTCGCGCTCAAGGTGACGGAGCCCGTGCTGCGGGATTTCCTGGAGGCGATGAGCACACTGGAAGCCGACCTCGCGCGCCGCTGGCTCGGTTCGGAGGGCCGGTCCCGTTTCTCGGGAGCGGAATAGCTGCCCGTCATGTACGACGAACGTATCGATCATCGTTCCGGCCATTCGACTGACTATTCGGATTATCCCGGTTATCCGAGCCGTACGGGCGGATACCAGGGGGCGGGCACCGGCCGGCACCGGGGCTCGGCGGAGTTCTTCACGTCTCCCCTGGAGCCGCCGGACGCGGCCTGGGACCCCGCCGAGGAACTGGCCTTCATGCTTCAGGACGCGATGGAGGAGCACCGGCCGGACATCCTCGTCGCCCGGGACGAGGCACCGGTCACCGAGCCCGCTCCGAACATCGGCACGCCCCTGGAGAACCTCGAGGCGATCACGGCGGAACTGCCTCCGCTGAAGGCGGTCGCCCGACGCCATCGAAAGGTCCGGGAACGCAAGCGTCCGAACGTCCTGCGGTCCACCAGTCACGTCATCGCCGCGCTGACCGCGGTGATCGCTTCCTCGGTGAGTTTCTTCGGCGGAATGGTTGCCTACGATCCCCTTCGCGTCGTGGCCGTGGCACGGATGCAGGACGGCATCGCGTCCTGGTGGCCCCTGCTGGTCTACGGTCCCTGGCTGGTCGCCTCGCTGTCCGTGCTGCGGGCCGCGCTGCACCAGCGCCGCGCCGTCCACTCCTGGAGCGTGGTGCTGATCTTCTCGTCCATCGCGATGCTTCTGTGCGTGCTGCAGGCACCCAGGACGATCACGGACATCGCCGCGGCCGCACTGCCGGGCCTGGCCTCCCTGGCCTGCTTCCAGCAGTTCGTGCGCCAGATCACCCTGACCCGCCCGCCCCGGCGCACGTCGCCCCGCCACCGCCAGCCCCGCACCCCGCACACCGAAACCCCGTCCGCGTCCACCGTCCGCGACACCCGCCGCACCGCGACGACGGCGCGACCGGCCGGAGGCACGGCGCGCAAGAGGGACTGAGCCCGATCGTTCCCCGGAGCCGGGGCCCCGCGCACGCCACGGACGCCACGGACGTGGTCGCGGGGCCACCATGGAGGTGGACGGAGTGTGGCGGACACGAAGGAGGCCGCCATGGCAGCCGCGCATCTCCCGGCGTCGCCCCTGGTGATCCGGGCGACAGACGGCCGACGGGCCGAACTGGCACTCGCCGGGGACATCGGGACGCAGGCCCTGTGGCCACTGGAGGAACGACTCGGAGCCCCGCCGCTGAGCGAGGCCGACGAGTGGATCGTGGACATGAGCGAGGCCACCCACCTCGACCTCGCGTGCGCCTACGCCCTGCTGAGGGTCGCCACGCGGTGGCCGGCGACCGCGCTCACCATTCGCGGAGCCCGGCGCACCGTGCACCGGACCCTGCACCACGTTGGGCTCGACACGGTCGCGGTGATGGAGGACTTAGGGATGACGGAGGACTGAGAGGGCCCAGGGGGCTCAGGGGGCTTGGGCGGCTCAGCGGCGGCGGAGGGCCGGTGACGGAGGGGGCAGGATCAGACGGATCCCGAATATTTCGGTAACCGATGTAATCTGGAGTCATGGCTTCGGATACGACGCACAGCCCGTCCCGTCCGCGCTGGCCCGCCGTGCTCACCGCGGAGCGGGCCCGCCCGGAGGGGATCCGGTCACGACCGAACGCCTGGTGGCTGGCCGTGGCCACGGTGTGCTTCGGGGCGTTCATGGGTCAGCTGGACGCGAGCATCGTGACGCTGACCTACGGCAGCCTGCGCAACGAGTTCCACGCCTCGCTCGCCGCGGTGGAATGGGTGTCGCTGGCGTATCTGCTGGCCCTGGTGGCGCTGCTGGTGCCGGCCGGGCGGCTGGCGGACGCGCACGGCCGCAAGCTGCTGTACCTGTACGGGTTCGCCGTCTTCACGCTGGCGTCCGCCGCCTGCGGACTGGCGCCCTCCTTGGCGGCGCTGGTGGGCTTCCGGGTGGTGCAGGCGGCCGGGGCGGCGCTGATGCAGGCCAACAGCGTCGCGCTGGTGACCACCAGCGCACCCCGCGGGCGGATGCGCACCGCGCTCGGCGTGCAGGCCGCCGCACAGGCGCTGGGGCTCGCCCTGGGGCCCACCGTGGGTGGCGCACTGGTGTCCACCCTGGGCTGGCGCTGGGTGTTCTGGGTGAACGTGCCGGTCGGAGTGGTCGCGCTGGTGAGCGGGCACTATCTGCTGCCTCGCACCAGGGCTCGCACCAAGGTCGCCCGCTTCGACTGGGCCGGACTGGCGCTGCTGGCCGTGGCGACGACCTGCGCGCTGCTCGGCGTGTCCGCGGCCTCCGGTCTGCCGGTGCCCGTCTGGGGTGTGGTCCTGCTGTTCGGGGTGGCGGCTCTGGCCGGCTGGGGCTTCGCACGACGTCAGCGGCGGACCGCCGCGCCCTTGCTCGATCTCGCTCTGCTGCGGGTGCGCGCGGTCGCGTTCGGGCTGGTCGGGGCACTCAGCGGATACCTCGTACTGTTCGGCCCGCTGGTACTGGTGCCGGTCGTGCTGACCGCGCGGGGGGCCTCGGAGCTGACCGCGGGACTGGTGCTGACCGCGTTGCCCGCCGGGTTCGCCCTCGGCGCCACCGGCGGCGACCGGCTGCTGCCACGTTCCCTGACCGACCGTGGCCGGTGCCTGGCCGGGGCCGGCGTATTCCTCCTCGCCACTGCCGCACTCCTGGCCGCTCCCCTCACCATCGCCTGGCTGGTGCCGCTGCTGGCCCTGGTCGGCGTGGGGCTGGGGACGTTCACCCCGGCCAACAACGCCCTGATCATGGGCGCGATCCCGGCCCGTTCCTCCGGCACCGGTGGCGGCCTGGTCAACATGACCCGCGGTCTGGGCACCGCCCTGGGCGTGGCGCTGGTCACCCTCGCCCTGCATCTGGCGGCAGCCGGCGGAACCGAGGTCGGCGCCCGGTGGTCCGCGTCGATTCTGGTGGCGGTGTCGGCTGTCGCCGTCGTCTCGGCCTGGCTGGGGCCGGACCGGGGCGACCATCGCCGGTCCCTTCCGGGACTCGGGGCGTGAGAACGATGCGTGAGCCGGTGGGCAACCCGCGCGAGCCGGTGGGCAACCCGGCGGCGGTACGAGCAGGAGGGCGCGCACGGGGGCCCGGCTACCCTTGCCGCATGTCCGCGCAGCCCCGCTCCGAGCTTCCCCTGCCCGGCCCCGCCACCGAGGCGCCGGACGCCCGGCTGCTCACCGAGGCTGTCACCCGCCTGCGGCGCGCCCTGCGGGCCTCGATCCGCACCGACTATCCGTGGGAGAAGCTGCCCATGGCCCAGGTCGAGCTGCTCCAGGTGCTCGGTGAGCACTCGCCCGCCCGGATCAGCGACCTCGCCGCCCGCCAGCGACTCGCGCCGAGCACCGTCAGCGGACTGATCGGCCAGATGATCACCACGGGCCTGGTCGCGCGCGAGGTCGACTCCGCCGACCGCCGCGCCTCCGTCGTCACTCTCACCGACGCCGGACGGGACCAGCTCGCCGCGTGGACCACCGCCCACGAACGCCGCATGGACGCCGCGCTGGCCTCGCTGGACGGCGCCGATCGGGCCGCCGTCGCCGCCGCCCTGCCCGCTCTCTTCCAACTCGCCGAGCAACTGGGTCAGTTGGACGATGACGGGGTCGCGAGCTGACACGACGAGGGCTCCCACCGGAATCCGGTCGGAGCCCTCGCCCGTCCTGCTGAGTGCCCTTTCGGCGTGGTGGGTGCCCTTCGATGTCAGGCGGTCGCGCAGACGGCCTCGACGAAGTGGCCCACCTGCGTCTCCGGCAGAGTGCGTGAGAGGTCCGACTCGCTGATCATGCCGACCAGGCGGTGGTTCTCGATGACGGGCAGCCTGCGGATCCGGTGTTCCTCCATGGTCCGCAGGACACTGCCGCTGTCGGCGTTCGCGTCGATCGTGATCGGCTTGCCCTGCTCCAGCTCACCCGCCGTCATGGTCCGGGGGTCCTTCCCCTTGGCGAGGCACTGCACCACGATGTCGCGGTCCGTGATGATCCCGTGGAGGCGGTCGTCGGGCCCGCAGATCGGCAGGGCTCCGACGTCCATCTCCTTCATCCGGCGCGCCGCGTCCTCCAGCGTCTCGCTCTCCTGGACGCATGTGGCACCGGTGTGCATGATCTCCCGTGCGGTGGTCATGGCCGTCTCCTTCGAGCTTCGGTGGCCGGCACGGAGAGAGCCAAGGTGCTGGCCCGCCCCGGCCAGTTCGGCTACCACCAGTGTCGGTTCTCCGCAGGCCCGCCGCATGCCGTGGAGGCCAGGCTCCCGCTGAGACACCAGTCCACTCCAGGTGGGGCGTTTGCATGCGTTTGTGGTGATTCAATACCGTTGGTCGCGGGGGCAACCGACGTTCGGGCAGGGCAGAGCGATGACCTTCAGTCCGTCTTCGCCACGGCCGGCCGCACACCTGGAGCGGTCGTCCGTCCATCTGTCGTCACTGGTGAAGCGCCCTGTGGTGGACCGGGGCGACCGGTCGCTCGGCCGGCTCTCCGACGTGATCGTCCGGCTGCGCGGCGCCGACTACCCGGTGGTGACCGGGCTCGTGGTCGGCGTGGGTGGCCGTGAGCTGTTCGTCCCCGTGGAGCAGGTGGCCGCGCTCGACGCCGAGGGCCTGGTGGAGCTCGAAAGCGCACGGCTGGACCTGCGGCCGTTCGAACGCCGCGAGGGCGAGGTGCTGCTGCGGGCGGACGTGCTGGGCCACCGGCTGATCGATGTCGGCGAGGCGCGCCTGGTCCGCGCGCAGGACGTGGAACTGGCCGAACGGGACGGCCAGTGGCTGCTGTCGGGCGTGGACACGCACCGGCCGCACCGGCTGCTGGGGATCTTCGGGGACCGTGCGACGGGGCACGCGTGCCGGGACTGGAAGGCGTTCGAGCCGCTCATCGGGCACAGCCGCAGTGCGCTGGTCCGCCGCCCCACGGCCCGGATCCGGCGCCTGCGGCCGGCGGAGATCGCCGACCTGCTCGAGGACGCCTCCCGGGACGAGGAACGCGAGATCCTCGGCGATGTCCGGCAGGACCCGGAGCTGGAGGCGGACGTCTTCGAGGAGTTGGAGGAGGACCGGGCCTCCCGGTTGCTCAATGCCCGCACCGACGAGGAGATCGCCGCCGTGCTGGCGCGGATGCGGGCGGACGACGCGGCCGACGCCATCGACGATCTGCGGCAGGGCCGACGCCGTACCGTGCTGGAACTGCTGCCCGCCGGACAGCGCGCCAAGGTGCTGACCCTGATGGGCTTCAATCCCGACAGTGCCGGGGGCCTGATGGGGATGGACTTCCTGGCCCTGCCCCCGGACACGCCGGCGAGCGAGGCCGAGGCGGCGGTCCGGCGGGCGAGCCGGCTCCAGCCGGAGGCGCTGACCAGCGTCTACACCGCCGACGAGGACGGACGACTGCTCGGCTGGGTCCGGCTGGTCACCGTCCTGCAGAGCGATCCCGCGGTACGGCTGGGCGAGGTGAGCGAGGCCGATCCCGTGCGCGTCGGCCCGGACACGGACCTGGTGGACGTGGCCCTGCTGATGACGGACTACAACCTGATCACCCTGCCGGTCGTGGACGACGAAGGGGTCCTGCTCGGCGTGATCACGGTCGACGACGTGCTGGAGGCGACACTGCCGGAGGACTGGCGGCGCCGGGAGGTGGCTCCGCCACCCGACGCCCACCGCACCGCTGAGGCCGGCAGTACCGCGGCGGTCGGCGGCATCACGGGGGCTGCCGGCATCACTGAGGCCGGCAGCACCACGGGGGTCGGCGGCACCGCTGAGGCCAGCAGCGCGACGGGCCTGGAGGGGCGTGAGGAGCCCTCACCATGAGCGGGCCCCGGCCCGACCGGCGCCCACCGCAGCAGCCGCCGCCCGGCGCGCGCCCGGATGACGGTCGGTCCGGGGCCGGCGGGCGTCCGGATGACGGTCCGCCGCGGCCCGGCGCGCGTCCGGAGGATCGTCCGCGTACGTCCGGTCCGCACCCGGCCAGGCGCGGGGGCGCCGGCCGGTCCACGCCCGGCCCGCACTCACAGCCGCAGGGCGGTGCCCACCCCGTAGCCCCGGGTACGCCACCGGTCGGCGGCCCCGGCGCTCCGGAGCGCGCCACGACGCCCGGACGCGACGGCGCCCCCGCGCCAAGGCCCACCGGCCACACTCACCCACACCCTCACCCCCACCCCCGTCCCCGTCCCACAGCGGTGCTGGACGATGCCCACCTCGGCGACATCGAAGGTGCCCTGGGACGTATCCGGCTGGAGGAGGCGGACTCCAGCCGCAGCCTGAAGCGGCGGCTGCTCACCTTCCTGGCGATCGTCGGCCCCGGCCTCATCGTGATGGTCGGCGACAACGACGCCGGCGGGATCTCCACGTACGCCCAGGCGGGCCAGAACTACGGCTACAGCCTGCTGTGGGTGCTCCTGCTCCTCATCCCCGTCCTCATCGTCAACCAGGAGATGGTGGTCAGGCTCGGCGCCGTCACCGGTGTCGGGCACGCCCGGCTGATCAACGAGCGCTTCGGCAGGTTCTGGGGCTGGTTCAGCGTCGGCGACCTGTTCGTGCTGAACTTCCTGACGATCGTCACCGAGTTCATCGGAGTCTCGCTCGCCCTGAGTTACCTCGGCGTCGACAAGTACGTCGCCGTGCCCGTCGCCGCCCTCGCCCTGGTCGCGATCACCGCCACGGGCAGCTTCCGGCGCTGGGAACGCGCGATGCTCGCCTTCATCGCCGTCAGCCTGCTGCTGGTGCCGCTGGCGCTGATGATCCACCCGAGCTACGGAGCGGCCGTCCACCACCTGGTGGTCCCGGGCGTGCGAGGCGGGGTCACCTCCGAGGCCGTCCTGCTGATCATCGCGATCGTGGGTACGACCGTCGCCCCCTGGCAGCTGTTCTTCCAGCAGTCCAACATCATCGACAAGCGCATCACACCGCGGTTCGTGGGCCATGAGCGCGCGGACACCGTGCTGGGGTCCCTCGTCGTGATCGGCGGTGCCGTCGCGATCGTCGTCGTGGCCGACTACGCCGTGAGCGGTACGGCCGCGGCCGGGCACTTCACCGACGCGCTGGGCGTCGCCGAGGCCCTGGGCGGGCACAGCCGCGTGCTGGGAGTGATGTTCGCCGTCGTGCTCCTGGACGCGTCGATCATCGGCGCCGCGGCCGTCACCCTGGCCACCAGCTACGCCTTCGGCGACGTGTTCAACCTGCGCCACTCCCTGCACCGCAGCTTCCGCGAGGCCAAGGCGTTCTACGGGACCTACACCGGGATGGTCCTGCTCGCCGCCGCCATCGTGCTGATCCCCGGTGCGCCCCTCGGACTGATCACGACCGCCGTTCAGGCCCTGGCGGGACTGCTCCTCCCCTCCGCGTCGGTCTTCCTCCTGCTGCTGTGCAACGACCGGGCCGTCCTCGGCCCCTGGGTCAATCCGCGCTGGCTCAACGTGGTGGCCTCGACCATCATCGCGGTGCTCCTGATGCTGTCCGGAATCCTCGTCGCGACGACCCTGTTCCCGACGCTGGACACCGCCCGGGTCGCACTGTGGCTCACCGGCGTGCTGGTCGTGGGGCTGCTGGGCGCGGCCGTGGGACTGCGCGTCGTCCGCGCCCGCCGGGGCACGGCCCTGCCTCCGCCTCCGAGGATCCCCCGCCCCGAACGCGAGAGCTGGCGCATGCCTCCCCTGGCGCTGCTGGAGCCGGTCGTCTGGTCCCCGGGACTCAAACTCGGAATGAGCCTGCTGCGGGGCTACCTGGTGATCGCCGCGCTGCTGCTGGTGGTCAAGGCCATCCAGATCGGCTGAGCCGAGTCGGGGAAGGGCCTGGCCGAGGACCGGAGGCGGAGTGAGGATGGAGATGTGAGGGAGGTCCTGCGGTGATCCTGTCCTACCCGCACCACGGCGATCGCGTGATGGCCTATCTGCTGCCGGTGTGGACGAGGCTCCCCGCCGCCGATCGCATGGGCGTGGCCGCTGCCGTGCTGGCCGTGGCGTTCGTCCTGCTGCTCGTCGGTACGAGGGTGCGGCAGGCCCGTCCCCGTTCGTTCAGGCGCCCACGGGCCCGGGCCGCCGAGCCGGTCGACACCTCCTGGTTCACCGCCCACACCCTGGACGGCTTCCCGGAGGAGGCGTTCCGCGCCACCCTGAGGACCCCGGCCGCGCCCTCCCGCGAACGTCTCTACGCCGCCTGGGTCCTCGCCACCCACACCCAGGGCACGGACGCCGTATGGCTGGAGAAGAATCTGGCCCTCCCCGCCGACGCGGCCCACCTGATCGCCGAAGCCGCCGAAACCAGACGCCGCGAGGTGTCGGCACGCGAGAACCACGACACGGGGGCCGCGAAAGCGACCGCCGTGAGCGGCGACGAGGAAGGCCCGCCCGCACGGACATGAACGGGGGCGTGTCCGAGGCGGAGAAGGGACGGGGTGACGCCAGAGGGCCGGACCACTTTCGTGGTCCGGCCCTCTGGGTCGGCGGAGGATACGAGATTCGAACTCGTGAGGGGTTGCCCCCCAACACGCTTTCCAACTGTCCGCGTGACCGTACGGGGGCGTCCGTGAGTGTTCAAGCGGCAGGTCAGAGCGGCTGTGCGTACTGCGGTGAACGGTGCCGGCCGTCGGTGCACCGGTCAAAGACCAGGACAAGGAGCGGCCCGGTGCCGAGGCCTCGGTTCAGATGCGAGGGACGACGCCGACGCGGCCGCCACCGCCAGGGCGGGGACGAGTGCGGGCGACTGGATGCCGTCCGCCGAGCAGGAGACGGGCGAGAGCCGCGCCGGGAGGCTCTGCTTGGTTTCTGATCAGCCCGGGTGAGTGGGCTGTGTCATCTTGTGGGGTGGCTGGGGTCGCTCGTGGTGACCCCGCGGGTTGGTTGGTCTCGTGTTGTCAGTCGCTGTCGCTGTCGCTGTCGCTGTCGTGGTCGCAGCGGTGGTCGCAGCCACTTTGGTCGTGGTCGCCGTAGTCGCCACCGTGGTGGCAGTTGCAGGGCTTGCAGGGCTCGTTGATCTGGGCGGCGCTGGCCTGGGCGGTGCTACTGCCGAAGTCGGTGCTGCCGGCGAAGGTGGCGGTGTAGCCGGTCAAGCGCAGGTCTCGTGCGAGCCCGATGGCGGTGGGGGAGTCGGGGCCGGTGTAGGTGGTGCAGGTGGCCACGCCGTTGGCGTCGGTGGTTGCGGTGCACAGCAGGGTTCCGTTGCCGGTGCTGGTGAAGGTCACCGTCTGTCCGGCCACGGGAGTGCCGCCGCTGGTGGTGGTGAGGGTGGCCGTCATGTTGGTGAAGTGCAGTGTGGCCGCGGTCCGGGTGAACGTGGCCGGTGTCGCGGTCAGGGTGGTCGCCTGCACCGCCGTGAAGGTGATCTTCAGCATCGGCGTGCCCGTGGTGTCCGTACCCGCGGTCGCACCCGAGCTGGTCGGAGCGTACGAGGAGCCCGCCCCTGCGCCACCCCGCGAAGCGCCCCCGCCGCCGCCGAACCAGCCACCCCCACCGCCACCACCGGCGGTACCGAACGGGCCGGTGCTGGGGCCGGTGCCGCCGTGGCCGCCGTGACCGGCAGCACCATTGGCACCGGGGATGAAGCCAACGCCTGGTGTGACAGTTGCTCCCTCGCCGTGGGTGGAGCCGCCCCCGCCACCGCCGGCGCCGATTCCGAGGACTCCGCCGCCTCCGCCGCCTCCGCCGCCTCCGGCAGTGGTGGCCGAGGCACCGCCGCCATCGCCTCCCCTGCGGTTGCCGGCGCCGCCGCCGCTGGTCGTACCGTTACCGCCGGGGCGGTTCGCTTCGCTGTCGCCTCCTCCGCCCCCGCCGATGCCGAAGCCTCCGCCGTTCCCGCCGTGCGAGTTGGTGGAGGCGGTGCCGGGGGCGCCGCCGTTGCCGCTGGCGTTACCCCCGGCGGCCCCGGTAGCGGTCGGGTTGTTGATGGTGCCGCCGCCTCCGCCGCCGGCGGCGACGAGGAGGCGGCAGTCCGTGGTGGGGTTTCCCGACAGGAGGCAACTGGTGTTGTCCGCGGTCTGGAGGCTGGTGGCACCACCACCGCCCCCACCAGGGTTGGTGATGTCGGCGGCACCGGAGCCGCCGGCGCCGCCACCATTGAAGCCGCCCGTGCCGGTGTTGCTGCCCGCGCAGCCGACCTCGACGTGGAGTACCTGGCCAGGGGTGACGGCCAGGCTGGCGCCGGTGACGGTGCCGCCCTTGCCTCCTGCCCCGCCGGTGCTGCCACCGCCGTTGGCTCCGTTGGCGCCGGGGGCACCGATGGCGTCCACCACGATGGAAGACACACCCGCGGGGACCGTAAATGTCTGGTCTCCGTTGGTGCAGGTGAAGGAGGTCGACTGGGACTGACGCAGCACACGCGCCTTGCCCGCCGGGGTGAGGAAGGGATGGGCGGTGCGAGCCGTGGACGCCGCCGGCAAGGCGGAAGCGGACGTCGCGGTCACGGGGACCGTGACACTACCGGCGATGACCCCACAGACCAGGGTCAACGCCGCACGCCCCGCCCGACGACCACGAAGAGCGCGGCCAGACACCAGGCGTGCCACCCGCCCGCGTCCGAAGACGGTGGAAACGGCCATGAGATGAATCCTTAAACCTTTCTAACCACGGCGCACCCCACTCACCCGCACACCCCCACTCCGGTCGGAGAGGGGGTTACGGGGTGCGGGCGCGCACTGAGAAGGCCTCACGGCAGCCCACCACCGCAAGGAGCCCACCACATCCCCCCTACCAGAACAGGCAGGAAAGCGAACAAGACGGACCGCAGCATAAAATGACAGTCCGTCAGACACCGTCATCCACACCACACCGCACATGACCCCCAGACAGACGAGCATGCTGCTGGATGGGGCAGACGCCCCGGCGGCTGAACGGCACCCCCCGCCGGAGACATGTTGGGACCTCTGCCGGGTCTTCGCCTGCTCTCGCTGTGCAGCGCCGACCAGGCCGCGCGCCGGAGCGGGGCGAAGACACGAGCGCCCGCGCGCGACACGGGCGAGCGCCACGCGCCGCGCTCGCGCGGCACCTTGATAGAAGTGGGGAAAGTACTACCGCTCGTGCGGCGTCGGTTGCGCGACCGGGCTGGACTACCCGCAGCCGAGGGACTGCTGCCCCGGCCAGCATCCGAGAGGAGCGACGCTCACTTTCCAACTGTCCGCGTCGCCGTTCTGTGGCGTTCATAGGCGTTCGCGCGGCAGCTCAGAGGGGGTACGCGTACAGCGGTGAACGCCAACGGCCATCTGCGCACTGGACAAGGACCAGGACAACGAAGGCCAACGCCTGGGGGCAGGCACTCAAGCGCCGGCCGTAGACGATGCGGGTGTCCACATCCGCGTCGCCCCGGGGTTCGACGGGGCGACCTGGTTGGACCTGGGCCGCAGCGACGGGCAGTCCGTCCGCATCCACCCCACCGGCTGGGACATCGCCATCCCCGACCCGCGCGAGGTGTGCTGGCGGCGCACCCAGCTCACCGGCGAACTCCCCCTGCCCGCCAAGGACACCGACGGCAAGGGCATCGACCTCCTGCTGAGGCTGTGCAAGCGGTTGGGCGGCCCGCTCAGCCCGAACACGGACTATCACGACTGGAAGCGGCTGCTGGAGGACGCGGGGGTTCGTGACGGTCGACTGCATGACGCGCGCCACACCGCCGGCACGGTCCTGATGCTGCTGGGCGTCCCTGACCGGGTCATCGACCAGATCATGGGATGGGAGCCGGGCGGGGCCGCCCGGATGCGAGCGCGGTACCTGCACGTGACCGATCCCATGCTCAAGGAAGCGGCCCGGAAGATCGAGCGAGCCATCTGGGGAGCGCCCGGAACACCCGCTGTGGACAAAAACCAGGACAACGAGATCTGAGGACAACGTCGAAGGGCCCCCTGTTTCCAGGGGGCCCTTCGACATCGTGCCCGGTGAGGCACTGGCGGAGGATACGAGATTCGAACTCGTGAGGGGTTGCCCCCAACACGCTTTCCAAGCGTGCGCCCTAGGCCTCTAGGCGAATCCTCCGCCGGAAACATTACATGACTCGGAGGAGTGCTCGCGAACTCGTTGTCGGCCCCCGGGATCGGGTACTCTTTGCGGAGCCCCTCACGCGGCGCTATCTGACTGAACTCCCCCAGGGCCGGAAGGCAGCAAGGGTAGGTCGGCTCTGGCGGGTGCGTGGGGGGCGCTTGCGTCCGCGGCCGGACACGTTGTCGGTGGGCGCCTATAACCTCGTATGCGTGTCGTCTCTCGCGCTGTACCGCCGCTATCGCCCGGAGTCGTTCGCCGAGGTCATCGGGCAGGAGCATGTCACCGACCCGTTGCAGCAGGCGCTGCGGAACAACCGGGTCAATCACGCGTACCTGTTCAGCGGTCCGCGCGGATGCGGCAAGACGACCAGCGCGCGGATCCTCGCCCGTTGCCTGAACTGCGAGAAGGGGCCGACGCCGACCCCCTGCGGGGAGTGCGATTCCTGCCGTGACCTGGCCAGGAACGGCCCGGGGTCCATCGACGTCATCGAGATCGACGCCGCTTCGCACGGTGGTGTGGACGATGCCCGCGACCTGCGCGAGAAGGCCTTCTTCGGGCCCGCCCGCAGCCGGTACAAGATCTACATCATCGACGAGGCCCACATGGTCACGTCGGCCGGTTTCAACGCGCTGCTCAAGGTCGTCGAGGAGCCGCCGGAGCACCTGAAGTTCATCTTCGCCACGACCGAGCCCGAGAAGGTCATCGGGACCATCCGGTCGCGCACCCATCACTACCCCTTCCGCCTGGTGCCGCCGGGCACCCTGCGGGAGTACCTCGGCGAGGTCTGCCAGAAGGAGGGCATCCCCGTCGAGGACGGGGTGCTTCCCCTCGTCGTGCGGGCCGGCGCCGGGTCCGTGCGTGACTCCATGTCGGTCATGGACCAGCTGCTCGCCGGTGCGAAGGAGGAGGGTGTGACGTATGCCATGGCCACCTCGCTCCTCGGGTACACCGACGGCTCGCTGCTCGACTCCGTCGTGGAGGCATTCGCCTCCGGGGACGGCTCCGGCGCCTTCGAGGTCGTCGACCGAGTGATCGAGGGTGGCAACGATCCCCGCCGGTTCGTGGCCGACCTGCTGGAGCGGCTGCGGGACCTGGTGATCCTCGCCGCCGTTCCGGACGCCGCGGAGAAGGGGCTCATCGACGCCCCGGCCGACGTCGTCGAGCGGATGCAGGCCCAGGCCCGTTCCTTCGGCGCCGCCGAACTGAGCCGGGCCGCCGACCTCGTCAACGAGGGGCTGACCGAGATGCGCGGCGCCACCTCGCCCCGCCTCCAGCTCGAACTGATCTGCGCCCGCGTACTGCTGCCCGCCGCCTACGGCGACGAGCGGTCCGTGATGGCCCGCCTCGACCGGATCGAGCGCGGTGTCAGCTTCTCCACGGGCGGGGGCGCGCCCGCGATGGGGTACGTGCCCGGACCCGACGTGCACGGGGGAGCGCAGACCGCGGCGGGGGGTCCCGCGGGTGCGGCACCGGTACCTCAGGCTCCTCCGGCTCCTCCTGTCCCTTCTGTTCCTCCTGTTCCGCCGGGCGGTGGGCCCGCCGCGGCTCGGGCGGCCGTGCGCGGCACGGGGGCTCCTGACGCGCCTCCCGCGTCCCCCGTACCTCCCGCGTCCCCCGTACCTCCCGCGTCCCCCGTACCTCCCGCGTCCCCCGTACCTCCCGCGTCCCCCGTACCTCCCGCGTCCCCCGTACCTCCC
>NZ_JBIVTV010000006.1:307136-403811 GCF_044756885.1 Streptomyces sp. NPDC091412
CGCGCCTGCCGTGAGCGACCGTCCCCAGGAGGCCGCTCCGCCCGTCCCGCCGGCCGCTCCCGCTCCCACTGCCGCCGCACCCGCCGCACCCTCCGCGCCCGGTGCCTGGCCCACCGCGGCGGCCGCGGGCGGTGGCCGTCGGCCGGGCGGCTGGCCCACCGCGGCAGCCCCGGGCGGTGGGCAGGCGCCGGGTGCGGAGGGCGCGCCCAGCGCCCCGGCGCCCGCACAGCAGGCACCCGCGGCGAGGCCTGCCGCCGCACCGGTGTCCCCCGCCCCACCGGCCCCGGCGGGCGGCGGGCTCGACCCCCGCGTCCTCTGGCCGAACATCCTCGAAGCGGTGAAGAACCGCCGTCGCTTCACCTGGATCCTGCTCAGCCAGAACGCCCAGGTCTCCGGTTTTGACGGCACCACTCTCCAGATCGGCTTCGTCAACGCCGGCGCCCGCGACAACTTCGCGAGCAGCGGCAGCGAGGACGTGCTGCGCCAGGCACTGGCCGAGCAGTTCAACGTCCAGTGGAAGATCGAGGCGATCGTCGACCCGACGGGAGGCGGCGGCTCCGGGGCCGCACCCGCGGGCGGCGGCTACGGCGCAGGCCCCGGAGGCAGCGGCTACGGCAGCGCAGGTGGCGGCGGCTACGGCGGCGGGGGAGGCGCGGCGGCGCAGCGTACGGCGGCTCCCCCGCCCATGGCTCCGGCGGCGCCCGCTCCCGCCTCGTCCCCGAGCCGGCCGTCGTCCGCGGCGGCACCCGCGCCCGCCCCGGCACCCCGGCCCTCCGCCCCCGAGCCGGCTCCCGTCGCCCCCGAGGACGACATCCCCGAGGACGACGACCCGGACCTCGACGAGTCGGCCCTGTCCGGTCACGAACTGATCGTGCGGGAGCTGGGCGCGACGGTGGTCGAGGAGTATTCGACGGAGTAGCGGCGCAACAGAGGGGCGGAGCAGTGCAGTGGGGCCTCGGTACGGTTCCGCCCCGGCTCTGCTCGGAGGAACCTACGAACGCCCCGCCGCCGTCCCCTCGGCGGCCCGCACAAAGGGTGACGCGCCGCTGCCGTTAGGCTGACCTCGTGAAGGTCCTCGTCATCGGCAGCGGCGCCCGCGAGCATGCCCTGTGCCGTTCCCTGTCCCTCGACCCCGCCGTCACCGCGTTGCACTGCGCGCCCGGCAACGCCGGCATCGCGGAGGTCGCCGAGCTGCACCAGGTCGACGCCCTCGACGGCGCGGCCGTGTCCGCGCTGGCCGCCGAGCTGGGTGCCGACCTCGTGGTCGTCGGTCCCGAGGCCCCGCTGGTCGCCGGGGTCGCCGACGCCCTGCGCGAGGCGGGCGTCCCGGTGTTCGGCCCCTCCAAGGAGGCCGCGCGGCTGGAGGGCTCCAAGGCCTTCGCCAAGGACGTGATGGCCGGGGCGGGCGTGCCCACGGCCCGTTCGTACGTCTGCACGACGGCCGAGGAGGTCGACGCGGCCCTCAACGCCTTCGGCGCGCCCTACGTCGTCAAGGACGACGGGCTCGCCGCTGGCAAGGGCGTCGTCGTCACCGACGACATCGAGGCGGCCAGGGCGCACTCGGCGGCCTGTGACCGTGTGGTGATCGAGGAGTATCTCGACGGACCCGAGGTCTCTCTCTTCGCCGTCACCGACGGCGAGACGGTCCTGCCGCTCCAGCCCGCCCAGGACTTCAAGCGGGCACTCGACAACGACGAGGGCCCGAACACCGGCGGCATGGGCGCGTACTCGCCGCTGCCCTGGGCCGACCCCAAGCTCGTGGACGACGTGCTGCACAGCGTCCTTCAGCCCACCGTCGACGAGATGCGCCGCCGCGGCACGCCGTTCTCCGGCCTGCTCTACGCGGGGCTCGCCATCACCAGCCGCGGCATCCGCGTGATCGAGTTCAACGCCCGTTTCGGCGACCCCGAGACCCAGGTGGTCCTCGCCCGTCTCCAGACCCCGCTGGCGGGTGTCCTGATGGCCGCCGCCACCGGTGATCTCGCACATCTGGAGCCGCTGCGCTGGAGCGACGACGCGGCTGTCACGGTGGTCGTCGCCTCGCACAACTACCCCGGCACCCCGCGCACCGGCGACCCGATCACCGGCCTCGACGAGGTGGCCGCGCAGGACGCCCCGCACGCGTACGTGCTGCACGCCGGCACCCGGCGCGAGGGCGATGCCGTTCTGAGCGCGGGTGGCCGCGTGCTGTCCGTCACGGCGACCGGCAAGGACCTGACGGAGGCACGCGACCGCGCGTACACAGCGGTCGCCCGTGTCCGTCTCGACGGCTCCCAGCACCGCTCGGACATCGCGGCGCGGGCCGCGGCGGACGCGTAGCGCGGCGACCCGCCCCTTTCCCCGGACCGGTTCTCCTCACCGGCTCCGTTCCTCACCAGCAGGCCCCGGCTCCACGAGCCGGGGCCTCATCAATGCGCTCTGCCGTTCGGCTCTGACCAAAGCCATTCCATCGAGTGACCAATGCTCCATCCGGCTGACGCGGGCCGGGGGCCCAACTAGGGTGCGCGCAGGCATTCCGGCACTTGGCCCACCGGCATTGCGATGTCAGTCATGGGTGCCACAGTGGGGGAATGAGCAACGCCAGGACAGTCGGGAGGGGGTGACGGGCGGTCGTGACCGGTATGGGTGTGGAGGTCGCTGTGCAGGCCGCGCGCTCCAGGGCCCTGGCCGTGCTGCGCGTGCGCAGCCGAGCGCTGGCCCTCGCCCTGCTGCCCGCCGCCCTCGCCGTGATCCTGCTCGCCGGCGGCTCGGCAGGGCACCTCGTGGGTCACGGCTGGGACGTCGCCCGCTGGGCGGTCGGCGCCGTCGCGGTCGTCGTCCTGCTCCTGGCCGCGGGCATCGGGCTGGTCGTGGCCCGTGCCCGTCCCGCGATGAGCCCGACCGTCCCGATAGCCGAGGAGTCGGCCCCGGACCTGTACCGCCTGGTGCACGATCTGGCCGACCGCCTCGGCGTCCCCGCCCCGTCGGCCATAGAGCTCACCCCGGACTGCGACAGCTGGCTGGAGGACCGTACGCACCCGGCCCACGGCCCTCCACCGGGGGAGGAGCACCTCCCCGGCGAGCCGGACGCCCTGCGCGGACTCTCCCCGGCCCGCCCGCGCCGCAGGGCGGCGACGCCCGTCCTCGTCATCGGCTCCCCGTTCCTGTGGTGGATGCGCGTCGGCGAGCTGCGGGCCGTGCTCGCCCCGGTCGTCGCCGGTACGGGACCCTCGGCGCACCCGGACATAGCCGCCGCCCGGCGTTTCGTCCGCGGTCTGGACGCGGCGGTGGCCGTCGCCTCGGCACCCGGCCGCCGTCCCCTGATCCGCCCGGTGTGCGCCGGACTCGGCTGGGTGGTCCGGTTGCTGCTGCGCGGCTGCCGGGAGCACGCGGCCCAGATGGAGCGCGGGGTGGCGGCCGCGGCGGCGGAACGCGCACAGGCTGTGGACTACGGGCTCAGGATCGTCGCCCAGGAGCAGGTGGGCCTGGCGTACGCGGGCTGGGACCGGCTGCTGACCCGGGTCGCGCTCCCCGCGTGGCGCATGGGCCGCTGGCCCTCCCGGCTCGACGCAGGTGTCGTCGCTGCCCTCACCGAACTGTCCCGCCGCGACCGCCTGGCCGAGGGTTTCGCCTCCCGGCTCGGCGAGCGCCCGGCCTGCGATCTGCTGGAGGAGCCCGGTGCCATCGACGAGGCCGCCTCGCTGCTGGCCGCGCGCCTCTTCCACGGCGGCCCGGCCGAGCGGAGCCCGGACTGGTGTCCGGTGGACTGGCAGGAGTACCCGGACGAGGTCGTCGACCGCAAATGGCGTGCCGACGCCGCTCGCCTCCACCGCGTCCTGGACGCGCTGGGCGTCCGCCGCTCCCCCGGCTCCGCCGCCGATCCGCACGGACCGACCCTGGCACGGGTCCTGGAGCACCTGTCCGCACCGTCCCCCTCCGGCAAGCTCTCCGAGCGGAGGGGACTCCCGGCCGACGACGTCCGGCCGGCTCACGGCGACGGCGCGTACCACCCGTACGGCGAGTACGGCGGGCACGGCGAGTACGGCGAGTACGGCGGGCACGACGACAAGCAGGGTCACGGCGACTACCGGGAGCCGACAGAACGCGTAGATCATGCACATCGCGCAGACCGCGACCGGCACGCAACTCCGGAGAACCACGCCGCCCCCGAAGCTCCCGCCCCGCCGGACGAGGACCCCGGCCTCGGCAGCGAGCGCGGCGCCGCACTCGCGGCCGGCATCAGCGCCGAGCTGGCCCGCGAGGAGGCGTCGGCGCCACCGGCGTGCACGGTGTCGGCGGGAGCCGAGCAGCTCGTCGGCACTCCCCTCCGGAACGAGGACTCGCTGCCCCTCTTCCCGCTCGAACCACCCCGCACCGGCCGCGAACTCCTCGCCGACCACGTCACCGCGATGGTGTGCTGCGCCGCCATGGACACCGCCGACGCCTCCCCGGGCCTCGACTGGCTCGACGGCCCCGCCCTCCTGATCAACGGCGAGAGGGCCGCCGACCTCAACCCCAAGGTCCTCGCGCTGGTCGAGGACGGCGACCCGGTCCCGCTGCGGACCTGGCTGGTCGACTCGGGCATACGTCCGGAAAAGCCCGTACGGCTGGTCTGACCTGGGCCGACGCCGTCCCGGCAGCAGCGTTAGCGGATCCCCCTCTTCCACTTTCGGCCAATTCACAACGAATAGTGACAGGATGCGCGCGTTATGTGATGTGCTGGGACCGATAGCGCACGTGGCAAGCGCGTGCGACATACGACAGCCGCAGCCGGACACGCCGACCGTCACACGCCGACCCGACGCGTCGGTCACCGCGGCCACCGACAGACCCGCACCGCCGCATGGGACCACGGGGGCACGAGGGAGGGGATCGGGCATGGGATCGGAGCAGATTCGCCGCTGGGAGTCGGGAGCACTCGCGCACGCCGTGACGGACCCCTTCGGCCTGGGCCCCGTCCCCTGGCTGCGCGGCAGCGAGACGTACTTCGACGACACCGGCCACGTCGTGCCCTGGTACGTCGACCCGTCCCCGCAGACGCCGCCCGGCGGCCCCCGCGTCCCCGCCCCCCGCACCTCCGGCGTCGGCCCCCGTTCCGCCGACGACGTCCACCGGCAGATCAAGGGCTTCGTCTCCACCGGCGCCGTCACCCCCGGCGAGGCGATCGACTTCCACATCACCGTCGATCCGCCCCAGCAGTTCGGTGTGGACGTCTACCGCATCGGGCACTACGGCGGCGACGGCGCCGCCAAGATCACCACCAGCCCGCGCCTGTCCGGCATCGTCCAGCCCCCGCCGCTGACCGCCGACCGCACGGTCTCCTGCCACCACTGGTGGCTGTCCTGGCGGTTGCAGGTGCCGTCCTACTGGAGCGTCGGCGCGTACGTGGCCGTGCTCACCACCGCCGACGGATACCGCTCCCACATCCCGTTCACCGTCCGCGACAACCGTCCCGCGGACCTGCTGCTGCTCCTGCCCGACATCACCTGGCAGGCCTACAACCTCTACCCGGAGGACGGCCACACCGGCGCCAGCCTCTACCACGCCTGGGACGAGCACGGCCGACTGCTCGGCGAGGCCGATGCCGCCACCACCGTCTCCTTCGACCGCCCCTACGCGGGCGCGGGCCTGCCCCTGCACGTGGGCCACGCCTACGACGTCATCCGCTGGGCCGAGCGCTACGGCTACGACCTGGCCTACGCCGACGCCCGCGACCTGCACGCCGGCCGTGTCGACCCCAGCCGCTACCGCGGCCTGGTCTTCCCCGGCCACGACGAGTACTGGTCGGCCGGTATGCGCCGCACCGTCGAACTCGCCCGCGAGCACGGCACGTCCCTGGTGTTCCTGTCGGCCAACACCATGTACTGGCAGGTCGAACTGGGCCCCTCCCCGTCCGGCGTCCCCGACCGCCTGCTGACCTGCCGCAAACGCAAGGGCCCCGGCCGGCCGGTGCTGTGGCGGGAGATCGACCGGCCCGAGCAGCAACTGGTCGGCATCCAGTACGCAGGGCGCGTCCCCGAGCCGCATCCGCTGATCGTCCGCAACGCCGACCACTGGCTGTGGGAGGCGACCGGGGCCGAGGAGGGCGAGGAGATCGCGGGCCTGGTCGCGGGCGAGGCCGACCGCTACTTCCCGCGCACTCCGCTGCCCGAGTACCAGGACCGCATCCTGCTCGCCCACTCCCCGTACACGGACGGCGAGGGCGTGACCCGCCACCAGGAGACGTCCCTGTACCGGGCCCCGTCCGGCGCCCTGGTCTTCGCCGCCGGGACGTTCGCCTGGTCCCCGGCCCTGGACCGCCCCGGCCACGTCGACGCCCGGGTCCAGCGCGCCACCGTCAACCTCCTGGATCGCATCTGCAAGCGCGACTGACCGCCACCGCGGAGCCACCCCAGCCCGGAACCGATCCCTCCCATACGGGAGAATCGAGCCATTGGACAGAACCACGGGGAGGAACCGTGTCCGGATTCATCGAAAAGCCCGAGCCGATCCAGGTTCCGGGCCTGGTGCATCTGCACACCGGCAAGGTGCGCGACCTGTACCAGAACGAGGCGGGTGACCTCGTCATGGTCGCCAGCGACCGCATGTCCGCCTACGACTGGGTGCTGCCGACCGAGATCCCCGACAAGGGCCGCATCCTCACGCAGCTGTCCCTGTGGTGGTTCGATCGGCTCGCCGACCTGGCCCCGAACCACGTCCTGGCCACCGAGGTGCCCGAGGGCGCCCCGGCCGACTGGGCGGGCCGCACCCTGATCTGCAAGTCCCTGCGGATGGTCCCCGTGGAGTGCGTGGCCCGCGGCTACCTCACCGGTTCGGGCCTGGCCGAGTACGAGCAGACCCGCACGGTCTGCGGCCTCGCCCTGCCCGAGGGCCTGACCGATGGCTCCGAGCTGCCCGCACCGATCTTCACCCCGGCCACCAAGGCCGAGGTCGGCGAGCACGACGAGAACGTCTCCTACGAGGAGGTGGCCCGCCAGGTCGGCGCGGAGACGGCCGCCCAGCTGCGCCAGGCGACGCTCGCCGTCTACGGCCGGGCCCGGGACATCGCCCGCGACCGCGGGATCATCCTCGCCGACACCAAGTTCGAGTTCGGCTTCGACGGGGACACGCTCGTCCTCGCCGACGAGGTCCTCACCCCGGACTCCTCCCGCTTCTGGCCGGCCGACCAGTGGCAGCCGGGCCGCGCGCAGCCCTCGTACGACAAGCAGTTCGTCCGTGACTGGCTGACGTCCGCCGAGTCCGGCTGGGACCGCGGGAGCGAGCAGCCCCCGCCGCCGCTGCCGGAGCCGGTCGTGGAGGCGACCCGGGCGAAGTACGTGGAGGCGTACGAGCGGCTGACGGGAACGAGCTGGTCGTAGCAGACGAAAAGACCCCGGTCCGATGGACCGGGGTCTTTTTCCCGAGCGGACGACGAGGCTCGAACTCGCGACCTCAACCTTGGCAAGGTTGCGCTCTACCAACTGAGCTACGTCCGCATTGCGCCGTGGCGCGAGGCCAACTATACCCAACCTCGCTCCCGTGCGAGCCGTACTGCCGCATGTCGATTCTCCGCGCCCAGTTTGGTCACGGCCGACGACAGGTAGTTCCGTACGGTCCCCGGTGACAGCGCGGCCCGCTCGGCGATCTCCGTGACCGGTGCCCCGTCGGCGGCGAACTCCAGCACCTCGGCCTCCCGCGTGGTCAGCGGCGAGTCCCCGGCGGAGATCGCGTCGGCGGCCAACTCCGGGTCGACGTAGCGGTTTCCGGCATGCACGGTGCGAATGATCTCGGCGAGCCGCTGGGCGCTGACGGTCTTCGGGACGAACCCGCGCACACCCGCGGCAAGCGCCCTCTTCAGGTGTCCGGGCCGTCCGTGACCGGTCACGATCAGCACCCGGCAGTCCGGCAGCTCGGTCCGCAGGGATGTGGCGACCTTCACACCGTCCGCGCCCGGCATCTGCAGATCCAGCACGGCCACGTCGGGCACGTGCGCCCGCGCCATGGCCAGTGCCTCCGGTCCGCTCGCCGCCTCCGCGACGACCAGCAGATCGTCCTCCAGCGAGAGCAGGGCGGCGAGGGCGCCGCGGATCAGGTGCTCGTCGTCGGCGAGCAGCAGCCGTACGGGCACGGGGGATGTCGTCATCGGGTGGCCTCGCTCAACGGACGGGCGGTCTCGGGATCGGCGGCGGGCGGCGGCAGCGGCACCTCGGCGGTCAGCCGGAACCGGTCGCGCCCCAGGGGACCCGCCCGCAGGGTGCCGTCGAGTTCCGACAGCCGTTCCCGCAGACCGGCGAGCCCGGAGCCCGGCCGGTCACCGGCGGGGGACTCGGGCACCCCGTCGTTCTCGACGCACAGCTCGGCCCGGCCGTCGGCGACGCGCAGGGACACGGTGCACCGCTGGGCGTCTCCGTGCCGGAGCACGTTCGTGGCGGCCTCCCGGACGACCCAGCCGAGCGCGGACTGCACCGGTGCGGGCAGACCGGCCGGCGAGCCGGTGACCGCGCAGTCGATGCCGGCCGCCGCCAGGACACCCTGAGCGCCGGCGAGTTCCGCGGCGAGGTCGGCCTCCCGGTAGCCGCGGACCACGGCACGGACCTCGCGCTGCGACTCCTGGGCCAGCCGTTGCACCTCGATCATCTGCCCCACCGCCTCGGGCCGGCCGCGCCGGCCCAGTTGCACGGCCAGCTCCGCCTTCAGCGCGATCACCGCGAGGTTGCGCCCCAGCACGTCGTGCAGGTCCCGCCCGAACCGCAGCCGTTCCTCGGCGACCGCCAGCCGGGCGCGGGTCTCGCGGGCCTCGTCGAGCGCGTAGACGGCGTTCAGCAGCCAGACGGAGAAGACGGAGGTGAAGGCGACGAACGCGCCGCCGACCAGCACCGCGCCCGCCGTGGCCAGTGCGGCGATGCCGGGGAGGCCCAGCGGGAACGTGTAGAGACCGGCGCCGGCCGCGAAGCCCAGCACGACCGCGACCACACGTCGCCGGTTGCGCACGCCGAGCGCGATGATGCCGGCGCCCATGACCAGCACGCCCCCGAAGACGGCGCCGGCCGCGGTGACGACGACGTCGGCCTTCGGGCCGTGCGCGCGCTCCGCCATCGCCATCGCCACGGTGGCGGTCACCGCGGTGACGGCGGCCAGCGTCCACAGCATCCGCACGGGTTGTGGACGGCTGCCGCGTGTCCAGTCCAGCGCCCGGGCCGCGGTCACCGCACAGGTCAAGGAGTGCCCGCACACCAGAAGCAGCAGCCAGGTCCCCGGGTTCGGCCCCGCCTGCCGGAAGGCCGAGAGTCCAAAGGCGACCGCCTCGATCAGCGCGAAGAAGTGGAACGACCACCGTGTGTACGTCTCGACCTTCGCCGGCGTGCTCTTGCCGCGCCACCAGCCGACGGGCCCGCCCATGGCCTCTCCGCCCACCTCTCCCCCCACCTCTCAGCGCCTCGGTTCCCAGCGGAACCGGCGCCGTACAGCAAACACCGCGATCGCGATCCAGGCCAGCGCGACGGCCAGGGCTCGCAGGGTGTCGTGGACGCCCAGGTCTCCGGTCCAGCCGCCGCGCACCAGCGTGATCACCGGAGTCAGCGGCAGCAGCTCGCAGACCCGGGCCAGCCGCTCGGGCAGCAGCTCCAGCGGCACGGCCAGCCCGGAGCCCACCATCGAGACCATCAGCAGCGGGAGCGAGGTGACCTGGGAGCTCTCGGTGGTCCGGGTGAAGCCCGCGGTGACGGCCGCCAGCAGCACGCCGAGCAGCAGACCCAACAGCAGTCCGGCGACGGCGAGGTGGGGCGCGCGCGGGGCGTGGACGTGGAGCAGTGCCGTGCACGCGCCGGTCAGCAGCAGGCACTGGACGAGGCCGGTGGCGACGGCCGGCAGCGCGGCCCCGGTGAGGATCTCGGCGTCCCGCAGCTCGCCCGTGCGCAGCCGCTTGAGCACCAGTTGCTCGCGCCGGGAGACGAATACGCCGACCAGGGTGGAGTACACGGCGAACAGCAGGGAGAAGCCGATCGCGGCGGGCAGGATGACCAGCCCGATGGTCAGCCCGGCGTCCTTCAGGTTCATCTGCGCGGCCGCCGACCGCACGCTGAACGGCAGCACCAGCGGCAGGAACACACCCGCCACCAGGGCGCTCCGGCTGCGGGCCAGCAGGGCCAGCTCGGCGCGCGCGAGCGCGGCCATCCGGCCGGCGGGGGTGGTGACGGTGGCGCTCATGCCGCGTACTCCTCGTGCTCGTCGTGCTCTCTGTACCCGGTCGTCCGAGACGCGGCGGCGTCCCGCGCGATGCCGAGGAAGGCCTCCTCCAGCGAGGCCGACCGCACGTCGAGGCCGCGCAGTTCGACTCGGGCCCGCCGGGCCCACAGCAGAAGTTCCGTGGCGGTCCGCTGGAGTTCGCGGGTGCGCAGCCGTACGGCGCGGCCGTCCATCTCGTGATCGCACACGCCCAGTTCGGCGAGCGGGGGCAGGTCGCCCAGGAAGAAGCCCATGGGGAGTTCGAAGGAGATCCGGGACGGCTGCGCGGCGGTCACCTCGGCCGGGGTCCCGGCGGCCGCGACGCGTCCCTCGTGCAGGATCGCGATCCGGTCGGCGAGCCCTTCGGCCTCCTCCAGGTAGTGCGTGGTGAGCAGCACGGTCGTCCCGCCGTCGCGCAGCGCTCGCACCAACTCCCAGGTGTCCCGGCGTCCTTCGGCGTCCAGCCCGGTCGTCGGCTCGTCCAGGAACAGCACCTCGGGCGCGCCGAGCAGGGCGAGCACCAGGTCCAGGCGGCGCCGTTCGCCGCCGGACAGCTGCTTGACCCGTACGTCCGTCCGCCGCTCGAGTCCGACCAGCGCCAGCACCTCGCGGGGCGGGCGGGCCCCGCTGACACAGCCCGCCCACATCCGCGCGGTCTCGGCGACGGTCAGCTCGGAGGGGAAGCCGCCCTCCTGGAGCATCACCCCGGTGCGCGGCCGTACCAGCGCCCTCTCCGCGTACGGGTCGTGTCCGAGCACCCGTACGCGCCCCGAGGTCGGCGCCGCCAGGCCCTCCAGGAGTTCGACCGTCGAGGTCTTGCCGGCGCCGTTGGTGCCCAGCAGGGCGAAGATCTCCCCCCGGGCCACGTGGAAGGAGATTCCGCGCACCGCCTCGAATCCGCCCTCGTACACCCGCTGGAGGCCGGTCACCTCAATCACGTGCTCGTCCGTGTCCATGGATCCAGCGTCCCGGCGGCCGGGGCGCCACAGCAGTGCGCGGTGTCATCACCCGGCATGACAAATGTCAGAGCGGACCGGGGGACAACGAAAAGACCCCGGTCCGATGGACCGGGGTCTTTTTCCCGAGCGGACGACGAGGCTCGAACTCGCGACCTCAACCTTGGCAAGGTTGCGCTCTACCAACTGAGCTACGTCCGCATTGCCTCCGACCGGCTCCCACCGATCGGCGCGAGCACCAGCCTACCTGATCCACAGGAGTGATCGGGACCGGCGGTGCAGAGCGGGTGACAGGAATTGCACACTGCGCCTTCCCCCTGGAAGGGGGATGTTCTACTACTGAACTACACCCGCATGGACTCCGTGGGCCTTGGCCTTCCAGCCTTGCCCCTCGGCGTGCTCCAGACATTAGCTGATCAACGGGGGGTGTGCGCAAGTCGGTTGTCCCCAGGGCCCGCTGACGGGCCCTGGGCCACGGGCCGGGCGCTCCGGGAGCGACCCGTCACTGGGCCGCGCTGAACGCCTCGTAGACCTTCTTGGGGATGCGGCCGCGGGCCGGCACGTCCATTTTGTGGGCCTGTGCCCAGGCGCGGACGGCGGCGGGATCGGGGGCGACCTCCGTCTGCCGGTAGGTCTTGCCCGACTTCGACCGTTTGCGGCCGGCTTCCACGTACGGCGCGAGCGCCTTACGCAGTTTCTTGGCATTGGCTTGGTTCAGGTCGATCTCGTAGAACTTGCCGTCCAGTCCGAAGGCGATCGTCTCCGCCGCTTCCGAGCCGTCGATGTCGTCAAAGAGAGTGACCACGACACGCTGCGCCACGAATATCGGTCCCTTCGTGCGGCACCTCTGCGGCTCACCGGCTCCGCCATGCCGATGCATGACGTGCGGAGATGTTCGGAGATGCCGACTGTCCGCCTGTTATCGGGAAAAGTATCGGCTGTTGCCAATTCATTTGTACAGTGCCGGGCATTGCAATGGGAAGCCCGACTAAATCTGTCCGCGTGTCCCGGTGCAATACCGGATCGGTCGCCGAACACCGAACTTTCCCAGAACTTTTCACGAAGACCGCCCATCGGTGGGAGGTCGTGACGGGCGTCACGTAGATTCCTACGAGTCTACTCGCGTAGAAATTTTGTGCGGGTAGTCTGAAGGAACCTGCTCAGCACCACACACCGGGAGTGCCAGTGGCACGCGTCGTAGTCGACGTCATGCTCAAGCCGGAGATCCTCGACCCCCAGGGCCAGGCGGTGCAGCGCGCACTGCCGCGGCTGGGTTTCGAAGGCATCTCCGACGTCCGTCAGGGAAAGCGATTCGAACTGGAAGTGGACGGGCCCGTCGACGAGGCCGCGCTCGCCCGCATTCACGATCTTGCCGAATCCTTCCTCGCCAACACCGTGATCGAGGACTTCACCGTCAGGGTCGAGGACACGGCGGAAGTCGCGGAGGCCGCGAAGTGACCGCTCGTATTGGCGTCGTCACTTTCCCGGGGAGTCTCGACGACCGGGACACCCAGCGCGCGATCCGCCTCGCGGGCGCCGAACCGGTCGCCCTCTGGCACAAGGACAAGGACCTCAAGCAGGTCGACGCGGTCGTCCTGCCCGGCGGCTTCTCCTACGGCGACTATCTGCGCGCCGGCGCCATCTCCCGCTTCTCGCCGGTGATGGAGACCGTCATCGAGCAGGCGAGGGCCGGCCTGCCGGTGCTCGGCATCTGCAACGGCTTCCAGGTCCTCACCGAGGCCCACCTCCTCCCGGGCGGGATGCTCGGCAACGACCACCTCCACTTCATCTGCCGCGACCAGAAGCTGCGGGTGGAGAACGCGGAGACCGCCTGGACCAGCGACTACACCGCCGGCCAGGAGATCCGCATCCCGCTGAAGAACATGGACGGGCGGTACGTCGCCGACGAGTACACGCTCGACAAGCTGGAGGCGGAGGGACGCGTCGCCTTCCGGTACGTGGTCCGTGGCGAAGCCGCTGATGGATACGGCAATCCCAACGGCTCGCTCCGGGACATCGCCGGCATTACCAACGAGGCCGGCAACGTCGTGGGCCTCATGCCGCACCCCGAGCACGCCACCGAGCCGCTGATCGGTACCGGTCGTACCGACGGCCTGCCTTTCTTCACCTCGATCCTCAAGAAGCTGGTCACCGCATGAGCAGGACGCCTCTGGACACGGTCGAGCACGCGGCCGCGACCCCCGACGTCGAGCTGCCCTGGGCCGAACTCGGCCTGAAGAAGGACGAGTACGAGCGGGTCGTGGAGATCCTGGGCCGCCGCCCGACCGGCGCCGAGCTCGCCATGTACTCCGTGATGTGGTCCGAGCACTGCTCGTACAAGTCCTCCAAGGTGCACCTGCGCCAGTTCGGCGAGAAGGCGCCCGAGAGCGACGCCCTGCTCGTCGGCATCGGCGAGAACGCCGGTGTGGTGGACGTCGGCCAGGGCTACGCGGTCACCTTCAAGGTCGAGTCGCACAATCACCCCTCCTACGTCGAGCCCTACCAGGGCGCGGCCACGGGCGTCGGCGGCATCGTGCGCGACATCATCGCGATGGGCGCGCGCCCGGTCGCCGTCGTGGACCCGCTGCGCTTCGGCGCCGCCGACCACCCCGACACCAAGCGGGTGCTGCCCGGCGTGGTGGCGGGCATCGGCGGCTACGGCAACTGCCTGGGCCTGCCCAACATCGGCGGCGAGGTCGTCTTCGACGCCTGCTACCAGGGCAACCCGCTGGTCAACGCGGGCTGCGTCGGCGTGATGCGGCACGAGGACATCCACCTGGCCAAGGCCTCGGGCACGGGCAACAAGGTCATCCTGTACGGCGCCCGCACGGGCGGTGACGGCATCGGCGGTGCGTCGATCCTCGCCTCGGAGACCTTCGACGACGCCAAGCCGTCCAAGCGCCCCGCGGTCCAGGTCGGCGACCCCTTCCAGGAGAAGCTGCTCATCGAGTGCACCCTGGAGGCCTTCGCCGAGAAGCTCGTCGTCGGCATCCAGGACCTCGGCGCGGCCGGACTGTCCTGCGCGACGAGCGAGCTGGCCTCCAACGGCTCCGGCGGCATGCGCGTCATCCTGGACGACGTCCCCCTGCGCGACTCGACGCTCTCGCCCGAAGAGATCCTCATGAGCGAGTCGCAGGAGCGCATGTGCGCGGTCGTCGAACCGGAGAAGGTCGACCGCTTCCTGGAGATCTGCGAGAAGTGGGACGTCATCGCCACCGTCATCGGTGAGGTGACCGACGGCGACCGGCTGGAGATCTACTGGCACGGCGGCAAGATCGTCGACGTCGACCCGCGCACGGTCGCCCACGAGGGCCCGGTCTACGAGCGCCCGTACGCGCGCCCCCAGTGGCAGGACGCCCTCCAGGCCGACGACGCGAACAAGCTGCCGCGCCCGCGGACGGCCGAGGAGCTGAAGGACCAGGTCCTGAAGCTGGTGGCGTCCCCGAACCAGGCGTCCAAGAAGTGGATCACCCAGCAGTACGACCACTTCGTGCAGGGCAACACCGTGCTGGCCATGCCCGAGGACTCCGGCATGATCCGGATCGACGAGGAGACCGGCCTCGGCGTCGCCCTCGCCACCGACGGCAACGGCCGCTACGCCAAGCTCGACCCGTACACCGGCGCCCAGCTCGCGCTGGCGGAGGCGTACCGCAACGTCGCCACCACGGGTGCGAAGCCGCTGGCGGTCTCCGACTGCCTGAACTTCGGCTCGCCCGAGGACCCGGCCGTGATGTGGCAGTTCGCGGAGGCCGTGCGCGGTCTGGCGGACGGCTGCAAGCAGCTGGGCACCCCGGTGACCGGCGGCAACGTCTCGCTCTACAACCAGACGGGCGAGGCCGCCATCCACCCGACCCCGGTGGTCGCCGTCCTCGGCGTGATCGACGACGTCTCCCGCCGCACCCCCGTCGCCTTCCAGGAGGAGGGCCAGCTGCTGTACCTCCTCGGCGACACCCGCGAGGAGTTCGGCGGCTCGGCCTGGTCGCAGGTGGTCCACGACCACCTCGGCGGCCTGCCCCCGAAGGTCGACCTGGAGCGTGAGCGGCTGCTGGCCGAGATCCTGATCTCCGCCTCCCGCGACGGCATGATCGACTCCGCGCACGACCTGTCCGACGGCGGCCTGGTGCAGGCGGTCGTGGAGTCCGCCCTCCTGGGCGGCAAGGGCGCGCGTCTGGTCGTACCCGACGGCCTGGACGCGTTCACCTTCCTGCTGTCGGAGTCGGCCGGCCGCGCGATCGTCGCGGTGCCGCGCTCCGAGGAGGTCCGCTTCAACGACATGTGCGGCGCGCGGGGCCTGCCCGTCAGCCGCATCGGTGTCGTGGACGGCGACTCGATCGAGGTCCAGGGCGAGTTCGAGCTGCCCCTGACCGAGCTGCGCGAGGCCCACGAGGGAACGATCCCGGCGCTGCTGGCGTAAGTCCCCACGGCATACGCGGTGCGGGCCCCGCCCGGTCCAGGGCGGGGCCCGCCTGTGCGTTTCCTACGGGCGCGGCCGCCGGTCACAGGCCGGGGCGGCCGAGCCGTGAAGGCATAGGCTCGCCGCCATGCCCCCGGTCAAGAAGCGCACCCGGACCTACGACCCCGGCAAGACCCGTGCCGCCGTGCTGGCGCAGTTCGGCCATGTGCGGGACGCCGTACGCACGCTGTCCCCCGAGCAGCTCGCGCTGCCCACGCGGCTCGGTGACTGGACCGTGCGGGATCTGGTCGCCCACGTCGGCATGACCCTGTCGGCCGTCGGCCGGCTGCTCGACCGGCCCGAGCCGGCCCGGCAGGACGGCGCCCTGCTCGACTGGCCGTCGGCCATCGGCGCCGATGCCCCGGCCATCGCGGCACACGCCCGCGAACTCGCCGAGCGCAACCCCGATCTCGTCACCTACCTCGACACCGTCGAAGGGAACTTCACGGCCGCTCTCGCCGGCCACCCCGGCACCCGGCTGCTCGACACCAGCGCGGGCGCCCTGCCGCTGGCCGACTACGTCGTCACCCGCGCCGTCGAACTCGTCGTCCACACCGACGACCTGAACGCCGCCGTGCCGGGCCTGGGCATCCCCTACGACCGTCAGGCGCTGGCCGCCGCCACACGGCTGCTGGCCGACGCGCTCGCCGCCCGCGCGCCCGGCGGATCGACCGAGGTGCGCATCCCGCCGTACGCCGTCGTGCAGTGCGTGCAGGGCCCCCGGCACACCCGCGGCACCCCGCCCAACGTCGTCGAGACCGACCCGCTGACCTGGGTCCGGATGGCCGCCGGCCGGCTGGCGTGGCAGGACGCCGTGGCGGCCGCCGAGGTCAGCGCGAGCGGGGAGCGGGCCGATCTCGGCGGGCTGCTTCCGCTTCTGGCCTGAACCCGCTCCCCACGGTGTCCACGGCCCGAATGATGTGCGACACCTCACTCATGTCCACCCCGGAAAAGTTCGCAGCGACTTCCCGGCGCCACCGCGTCAGCGGATGGATCATCGATGCAGGGCTCTGACCTGCTGAAACGGCGACGATGCGCGGGAAACGGGGGGAGAGCGGTCCCGGACCGGCGCGCATCCCCCAATTCGGACCAGTGGTCGACCTCGCCTACACTCGGACCCGTGCCACGTGGTGACGGACGACTCAACCACGACCTGCTCCCCGGTGAGAAGGGCCCCCAGGACGCGTGCGGCGTCTTCGGTGTCTGGGCTCCGGGTGAAGAGGTCGCAAAACTCACGTACTTCGGGCTGTACGCCCTCCAGCATCGGGGCCAGGAATCCGCGGGTATCGCGGTCAGCAACGGCTCCCAGATCCTCGTCTTCAAGGACATGGGACTGGTCTCCCAGGTCTTCGACGAGACCTCGCTCGGCTCCCTCCAAGGTCATATCGCGGTCGGACACGCCCGCTACTCGACCACCGGCGCCTCCGTCTGGGAGAACGCCCAGCCGACGTTCCGTGCCACCGCGCACGGATCGATCGCTCTCGGCCACAACGGGAACCTGGTCAACACCGCCCGGCTCGCCGAGCTGGTCGCCGAGCTGCCGAAGGACAACAACGGGCGCTCCACCCGCGTCGCGGCCACCAACGACACCGACCTGCTCACGGCCCTGCTGGCGGCCCAGGTCGACGCCGACGGCAAGCCACTGACCATCGAGGAGGCGGCCCACACCGTCCTGCCGCAGGTCAAGGGCGCCTTCAGCCTCGTCTTCATGGACGAGCACACCCTCTACGCCGCCCGTGATCCGCAGGGCATCCGCCCGCTGGTCCTGGGCCGTCTGGAGCGCGGCTGGGTCGTCGCCTCGGAGACCGCCGCGCTGGACATCACCGGTGCCAGCTTCGTCCGGGAGATCGAGCCCGGCGAGTTCGTCGCCATCGACGAGAACGGTCTGCGCACCTCCCGATTCGCGGAAGCGAAGCCCAAGGGCTGTGTCTTCGAGTACGTGTACCTGGCCCGCCCGGACACCGACATCGCCGGCCGGAACGTCTACCTTTCCCGCGTCGAGATGGGCCGCCGCCTGGCGAAGGAGGCCCCCGCCGACGCCGACCTCGTCATAGCGACCCCGGAGTCCGGCACCCCCGCCGCCATCGGCTACGCGGAGGCCTCCGGCATCCCCTTCGGCAGCGGACTGGTGAAGAACGCCTACGTCGGCCGCACCTTCATCCAGCCCTCGCAGACCATCCGCCAGATCGGCATCCGCCTGAAGCTGAACCCGCTGAAGGAAGTCATCAAGGGCAAGCGCCTGGTCGTCGTCGACGACTCGATCGTGCGCGGCAACACCCAGCGGGCCCTGGTGCGGATGCTGCGCGAGGCCGGCGCCGCCGAAGTGCACATCCGGATCTCCTCGCCGCCGGTGAAGTGGCCCTGCTTCTTCGGCATCGACTTCGCCACCCGGGCCGAGCTCATCGCCAACGGCATGAGCATCGACGAGATCGGCACCTCGCTCGGCGCCGACTCGCTGGCCTACATCTCCATCGACGGCATGATCGAGGCGACCACCATCGCCAAGCCGAACCTGTGCCGTGCCTGCTTCGACGGCGAGTACCCGATGGAGCTGCCCGACCCCGAGCTGCTCGGCAAGCAGCTGCTGGAGTCCGAGCTGGCCGCCGGACCGGCCGCCACGGCCGCGGCCGACGCGATCCGCCGCCCGTAAGCACGCAAGACGACACGAAGGTTCCCAAGGTCATGTCTTCCGAGACCACTGGCGCCAGCTACGCGAGCGCGGGCGTCGACATCGAGGCGGGCGACCGCGCCGTAGAGCTCATGAAGGAGTGGGTGAAGAAGACCCGCCGCCCCGAGGTGCTCGGTGGCCTCGGCGGCTTCGCCGGCCTCTTCGACGCCTCCGCCCTCAAGCGCTACGAGCGCCCGCTGCTGGCCTCCGCCACGGACGGCGTCGGCACCAAGGTCGACATCGCCCGCCGACTCGGCGTGTACGACACCATCGGCCACGACCTGGTCGCCATGGTCATGGACGACATCGTGGTGTGCGGCGCCGAGCCGCTGTTCATGACCGACTACATCTGCGTCGGCAAGGTCCACCCCGAGCGGGTCGCCGCCATCGTCAAGGGCATCGCCGAGGGCTGTGTCCTGGCCGGCTGCGCGCTGGTCGGCGGCGAGACGGCGGAACACCCCGGACTGCTCGGCGAGGACGACTTCGACGTCGCCGGCGCCGGTACGGGCGTCGTGGAGGCGGACCGGCTGCTCGGCCCGGATCGCATCCGTACGGGTGACGCGGTGATCGCCATGGCGGCTTCCGGGCTTCACTCCAACGGGTACTCCCTGGTCAGGCATGTGCTGCTGGACCGGGCCGGTCTGCCGCTGGAGGCGCATGTCGAGGACCTCGGCCGCACCCTCGGCGAGGAGCTGCTGGAGCCGACCAGGATCTACTCGCTGGACTGCCTGGCGCTGATCCGCACCACCGAGGTGCACGCCTTCAGCCACGTCACCGGCGGCGGACTCGCCGCCAACCTGGCCCGGGTGATCCCGGACGGCCTGCACGCCGTGGTCGACCGCTCCACCTGGACCCCGGCCCCCGTCTTCGACCTGGTCGCCAAGACCGGCGACGTCGAGCGGCTGGAGCTGGAGAAGACCCTCAACATGGGCGTGGGCATGATCGCGATCGTGCCCGAGGAATCGGTCGACGTGGCCCTCGCCACCCTGGCCGACCGCGGGCTCGACGCCTGGGTGGCCGGCGAGATCACCGACCGCGGCGAGCACACCACGGGCGCGGCCCTGGTGGGGGACCACGGGTGAACCGCACCCGTGACCGGCACGCTCCGGCAGCCGGCGCCCGGTGGGCGCCGGCGGGCGCACGAAACCCGGTCCGGTGTGTGAGCCCCGGACCGGGTGAGATGCGATGCCTACGGCACGCTGGAAACGGCTGAGCCGCCGCGGGCGCTATGCGCCGCGACGGTGCTGCCGCGAGGAGTTGTCGTCCTCGTCCTCGTCGTCGTCCTCGTACAGATCGGCGTACCGTGCGTACGGGTCGTCGTCGTGCTCATCGTCCTCGAAACGGTCACCGTTCGGTGACTGATTCGACGTCGATGCGCCCAGCTCCTCGGCCAGGCGTGAGAGGTCCGTCCCACCGCTGTTGTACTTCAGCTGGCGGGCGACCTTCGTCTGCTTGGCCTTGGCCCGGCCGCGCCCCATGGCTCGACCCCCTCAACGACGGGGCTCAACGGCCCCAGAGTCTGACACGCGTTCATGATCCGGAACGGGCTCTCCGTGGAGAGACCGGTCCGTAGGGCTTCCACGGTACCTGAGCCCGCGCCCATACGGTACGTCGCCCACCGGACGCGCGTGTGCACAGGACCGTCGAGGAAGCCTGTCCTTGCTGGTCAGTGGCGATTCTAACCACTTATCCGCAGACGACCCGCCGGTGGAAGTGAGAGTTCTCTCCAACTGTCCACCGGCAGGTACCGCACGAACGTGCGACGTCCGCCGTGCCGTCAGCCCGTGGTCCGGGCGCTCCTGGCTTCCGACATCCGCTGCTCGGCGATCCGGTCGGCCGCCGCGGCCGGCGGAATCCCGTCCTCCTTCGCACGTGCGAATATGGCCAGCGTGGTGTCGAAGATCTCCGACGCCTTCGCCTTGCACCGGTCGAAGTCGAAGCCGTTCAGCTCGTCGGCGACCTGGATGACACCGCCGGCGTTCACCACGTAGTCCGGCGCGTAGAGGATCGAGCGGTCGGCCAGATCCTTCTCGACACCCGGGTGGGCGAGCTGGTTGTTGGCCGCGCCGCACACCACCGTGGCGGTCAGCACCGGCACGGTGTCGTCGTTCAGGGCGCCGCCGAGCGCGCAGGGGGCGTAGACGTCCAGCCCCTCGGTGCGGATCAGCGCGTCGGTGTCGGCCGCCACCTGAACGGCGGGGTACTTGTCGACGATGCGCCGCACGGCGTCCTGCCGGACGTCCGTGATCACGACCTGGGCGCCCTCCTTGAGCAGGTGCTCGACGAGGTGGTGCCCGACCTTGCCGACGCCCGCGATGCCGACCTTGCGGTCGCGCAGCGACGGGTCGCCCCACAGGTGCTGGGCGGAGGCGCGCATGCCCTGGTAGACGCCGAAGGAGGTCAGCACCGAGGAGTCGCCGGCGCCGCCGTTCTCGGGCGAGCGGCCGGTGGTCCAGCGGCACTCGCGCGCCACGACGTCCATGTCGGCCACGTACGTGCCGACGTCGCAGGCGGTGACGTAACGCCCGCCGAGCGAGGCCACGAACCGTCCGTAGGCGAGCAGCAGTTCCTCGGTCTTGATCTGCTCCGGGTCACCGATGATCACGGCCTTGCCGCCGCCGTGGCGGAGGCCGGCCATGGCGTTCTTGTACGACATGCCGCGCGCGAGGTTCAGCGCGTCGGCGACGGCCTGCTCCTCGTTCGCGTACGGGTAGAAGCGCGTACCGCCGAGCGCGGGGCCCAGGGCGGTGGAGTGGATGGCGATGACGGCCTTGAGGCCGCTGGCGCGGTCCTGACAGAGCACGACTTGCTCATGACCCCCCTGCTCCGAGTGGAACAGGGTGTGCAGGACGCCGTTGGTCACGTCGGTCACGGTGGTGACTCCCGGGGAAGTAGCGGCGAGCGGGGACTGGCCCTCCGAGGACCCCCGCGCGTTGTGGTGGCGGAGGCGGGAGGAGGGGTGGTGTGCGGCGGCCGGTGGGCCGCTCAGCAGGAGATTAGACCCTGACCCCGCCTTCCATGACCCTGGTGGTGGGGATCACCCTCCCCCGGAGTACGCCGCCACCCGGGCGTGGGACGATTTGCAGTGGTTTTCCGTCCACCCGGGTGCGGGCCGGGCGGGTTTCGGGTCCGGTCCGGTGGGGAGGGAGCAGGCGTGCCCAAGGTGTCCTCCGTGGTGGTCCCGTACGCGACCTACTTGCGCGTCTACGAACCGCTGGCCGCCTTCCCGGAGCCGGAGCGCAGCCACTGGGCGCGCTATGCCCGCCGCCCCGACCGCCCCTCCTACCAGGACGAACTGCGCCGCTCGCTGGCCGACCTGCTGCCCACTCCGCCGGTGCCGGTTCCGGTGCACGAGAGCGCGGACGCGTTCGTGCTCGACGTCGACGGGGTGGTCTGCGTCTGCCCCTGGCGCACCCGGCTGCGTGGCTGGCAGGCCCTGGGCGACCTCGCCGAGGAGTTCCCGGTGGCCGTGCTGGACGCGGTCCTGCCTCCGGTGGTGCGCCGCCAGGCCACCCAGGACTACGAGCGCTGGCTGGCCGACAACCCCGACGCCCGCCCCTGGATCCGCACCGCGACCTGGCAGGTGCCGCTGAACTGGTTCGTGCTGGTCTCGGACGAGGAACGGGAGTACGTCAAGGGCTCCGGCGGGGCCGGGGACCCCGGCTTCGGCGGCGACGTGCCGGTGCTGCGCTACCGCACACCGATGGTGCAGGCGCGGCGGCGGGTGGCGCGCGGGCTGCGGGCGCTGAAGGACGCCATCGACGAGGGGCCGCTGATCGACGGCCTGGTGGACGTCGGACGCTGGCTGGAGGAGTTCCATCCGCGCTCGCTGGTGGAACTGGACTACGGCGGGCTGGTGCACGCGCTGCCGGCCGGCGAGCTGGAGGGCGACCACTCGGCCGCCGATGTGGCCGAGGGCATCGAGGCGCTGCGCCGGGGCGACGGGGCGGCCGCGGGAGAGGCGTACGGGCGGCTCGTGGAGCGCTGGCGGGCGGTGCGCGACCGGCGCTCCGCGAACTGACGCCGCACCAGGAGCGACCGACCGACCCCGACCGACCCCGTGCGAGCCCGCGCTAGCCCGTGTCCGGGGTGACCCAGATCACGGTTGAACAGGTCGTGAACGGCGTACCGTCGAGGACGTTTCCGGGAGCTGACGGGACGTAGGTTCCGATCCGGGCGTTTGTATCAAGGGTGACGGACGGCACTTACCCGACCCTTGCGCCGCTTGCCACTCCTCGTGCCAAAATAGGACAAGGAGTCCGGGGAGGGCTCCATCCGTCCAACTATGCTCCACTGTGGGCGGAATCTCCGTGTTGCACTCTTTGGGGGGTCTGGCGACTCCTGATCGTGCTGTGACTGATCGTCACAGTGGCGTGACTGTCCGCTATGGCATGGTCCATCGGCTTCCGTCGCTGATGAACACCTGGGAGGGCAATTCCATCGGTTTGGCCGACGCGGCTGGACAGATGGTGTAGTTGTAGTGCCGAGGACAAGCCGTTCGTCCTATAACCGACTCGACTCGCGTCCGCCATTTCGGGCAACGCGGGTCAAGGTGCAGAATTTAGAGGAAAGAACCGAGAAGGTTCGGTTCTCCCGAGGAGGCCGCTCATGACCGCTCGCACCCCTGATGCCGAGCCGCTGCTGACCCCGGCTGAGGTCGCCACCATGTTCCGCGTCGACCCCAAGACGGTCACGCGCTGGGCGAAGGCCGGCAAGCTCACGTCGATCCGCACGCTCGGCGGGCACCGCCGATACCGCGAGGCTGAGGTCCGCGCACTGCTCGCGGGTATTCCGCAGCAGCGCAGCGAGGCCTGAACAACCGAATAACCGGACGAACCGGCTGGTCCCCCACTGGCCGAGGCGCCCGGAGCCACAGCTCCAAGCGACGCGGGTCCTGCCCCAACAGGCCCCACGCCCAAGCCGTCAGAGCTCCGTAGGCAAGTGAACAAGGGTGCGTCGTCGATCGCGCTGGACTCCGCCGGGTCCAGCGCGATCTTTTTTGTGTGCCTTCCGGAGCCCGCGGGGTGGCTCTGTGAGCGGGCTTGTCGGAGTCTGGGGAGGCTCGGCGGATCATCTGTGGAGCAACCCGCAGGGCAGTGCAATTGCACATATTAAATTGACCCTGTGTAGGGCGGGTGTAAGTACCGCACTTTCAGAAACTCATTCGGTGACACCCGTCACATGCCGAGGCGCTTGTTGCCGGCCGTGTCTCTGCGCTAGTGGAGGCTCCGGTTCCATCGCCCCACGCCCGCAAGGGAGTTCGGGATTCGAGGTGCGCCCCGGCGCGGTTCACGCCGTCGAGGGGCTGTCGCCTTCCACCGGCTCCTCCGGGGCGCCGGAGGCCGTCCGAGGGGCGCCGGCCATCTCCAGTCGCAGCAGGTGGTGGCAGACGGCGCAGCGACGGGTGAGGTGGCGGTACGACGAGGCTGCCGCGAGATGTGCGCGGAGCAGCGCCCGCGTCTCGTGCCTGGCCGATGCCGCCATACGCCACCTCCAGTGGACCGCGGGGGAGCCGAGCCTGCTCCCTGGGTACCGAGGGAATGTGACGCCGTCAAGACACGGCGGCGCGCCACAGGCCGCCACAGGGCCCCTCCGCGCCTCCGGAAGGGGCCGTGCGGACGGGGTGTGCGAGCACACGAGAAGAGGGCCCGTCCCCCTCGGGGGGACGGGCCCTCTTGACAGAGCGGTCCTGACGGGATTTGAACCCGCGGCCTCCACCTTGACAGGGTGGCGAGCACTCCAAACTGCTCCACAGGACCTCGTTTTGCGGCGCTATTCGTGCGTTGCGCTGCGAGAAGAGACTGTACAGGAGCAGGGGCCCGGGGTCGAACTCACTTAGCGTGCATTTGTCATCACGGGACGGCCGCGTCGATCGCCTTCACGATCCGCTTGTCCGAGACCGGGTACGCCGTGCCCAGCGCGTGCGCGAAGTAGCTCACCCGCAGCTCCTCGATCATCCAGCGGATGTCCAGGACCGAGGACGGCACCGGCCGGCCCCGCGGCATCTGCTCGAGCAGCCACGCGTACTCGTCCTGCATCTCGTGAACCTTCTCCATGCGCGTGGTGTCCCGCTGGACGTTCGTCGGCATCTGCTGGAGGCGGCGGTCCGCGGCCACCAGATAGCGCATCAGGTCCGGCAGACGCCGTACCCCGGACGCCGTGACGAAACCGGGCTTCACCAGGCCGTCCAGCTGAGCCCGCAGGTCCGCCAGGTTCGGCAGCAGCGCGGGGCTGCGTACGGCCTTCAGACGGCGCTCACAGGCCTGCCAGGCGGCCAGTACCTGCTGCACCTGGCCCACCGTCCGCACGGTCGTGTCCACGATGTCGGCACGCACCTTGTCGTACAGCTTCCGGTACGACTCTTCGTCCCAGACCGGCCCGCCGAAGTCCGCGATCAGCCGGTCCGCCGCCGCCGTCGCGCAGTCGTCGAACAGCGCCTGGACCGAGCCGTGCGGGTTCGCCGAGAGGGCGAGCTTCTGCTGGTTGCTCAGCTTCTCGGACGCGAACTTCGCCGGGTTGACCGGGATGTTGCGCAGAATCAGCCGCCGCGTGCCCCGCCACATCGCCTCGGCCTGCTCGGCCTCGGTGTCGAAGAGCCGCACGGACACGGTGTCGCCGTCGTCGACGAGCGCCGGGTAGGCCTTCACCGGCTGACCGGCCCGGCGGGTCTCGAAGACCCGGGTGAGCGTGCCGATGGTCCAGTCGGTCAGGCCCTTGCGCTCCAGGGACTCCCCGCCCTGCCGCTCCGCGGTCGCCGCGGCGGCCTGGGACAGGGCCTTGCGCGCCCTGGGCTTCAGCGTCAGCTTCAGCGCCTGGAGGTCCTTGTCCTCGGCCAGCTTGCGGCGCCGCTCGTCGACGATCCGGAAGGTGATCTTCAGATGGTCGGGGATCCTGGACCAGTCGAAGTCCTCGGCCTCGAAGGGCACACCGACCATGCGCTTCAGCTCACGCGCCATCGTGGTGGTCAGCGGCTCCTGCAACGGCACCGCGGACTCCAGGAACGCCTTCGCGTAGTTCGGCGCCGGCACGTAGTTGCGGCGGATGGGCTTGGGCAGGGAGCGGATCAGCTCGGTGACGACCTCCTCGCGCAGCCCCGGGATCTGCCAGTCGAAGCCCTCGTCCGTGACCTGGTTCAGCACCTGCAACGGGATGTGGACGGTCACACCGTCCGCGTCCGCGCCCGGCTCGAACTGGTACGTCACCGGGAACTTGAGGTTCCCCTGCCGCCAGGAGTCCGGATAGTCGGCCTTGGTGACCGCCTCCGCCGACTCCCGGATGAGCATCTCCCGCTCGAAGTCCAGGAAGTCCGGCTGCTCCTGCCGCTTCCGCTTCCACCAGGAGTCGAAGTGCGCCCCGGAGACGACGTGTTCGGGCACCCGCCGGTCGTAGAAGTCGAACAGCGTCTCGTCGTCCACGACGATGTCCCGGCGCCGGGCCCGGTGCTCCAGCTCCTCCACCTCGCTGAGGAGCCTGCGGTTGTCGGCGAAGAACTTGTGGTGCGTGCGCCAGTCGCCCTCGACGAGCGCGTTGCGGATGAACAGCTCCCGGCTGAGCTCCGTGTCGATCCGCCCGTAGTTCACCTTCCGCTGGGCGACGATCGGAACGCCGTACAGCGTGACCTTCTCGTACGCCATCACCGCCGCCTGGTCCTTCTCCCAGTGCGGTTCGCTGTAGGTCCGCTTCAGCAGGTGCCCGGCCAGCGGCTCGACCCACTCCGGTTCGATCCTCGCGTTGACGCGGGCCCACAGACGGGAGGTCTCGACGAGCTCGGCGGACATCACGAAGCGCGGCGGCTTCTTGAACAGCGCCGAGCCCGGGAAGATCGCGAACTTGGCGTTGCGGGCGCCCAGGTACTCGTTCCGGCCGCCGTCCTTGCGCGCGCCGCCCCCGGAGTCCTTGGACTCCTTCACGTCCTTCATGCCGATGTGCGAGAGCAGACCGGCCAGCAGCGAGACGTGGATCCGGTCGGCGGGCGCGTCCTGGTCGTCGAGGTGGATGCCCATCTGCTTGGCGACCGTGCGCAACTGGCTGTAGATGTCCTGCCATTCGCGGATACGCAGGAAGTTCAGGAACTCCTGCTTGCACATGCGCCGGAACGACGAGGAGCCCCGCTCCTTCTGCTGCTCGCGGATGTAGCGCCACAGATTGAGGTAGGCGAGGAAGTCGCTGGTCTCGTCCCGGAAGCGGGCGTGCTGCTGATCGGCCTGGGCCTGCTTCTCGGCGGGACGCTCGCGCGGGTCCTGGATGGACAGCGCGGCGGCGATCACCATGACCTCGCGGACGCAGCCGTTGCGGTCGGCCTCCAGCACCATGCGGGCCAGGCGCGGGTCGACCGGCAGCTGGGCGAGCTTGCGGCCGGTCTCCGTGAGCCGTTTGCGGGGGTCCTTCTGCGCCGGGTCCAGCGCGCCCAGCTCCTGGAGCAGCTGCACGCCGTCACGGATGTTGCGGTGGTCCGGCGGGTCGATGAACGGGAACTTCTCGATGTCGCCGAGGCCGGCCGCGGTCATCTGGAGGATGACGGAGGCGAGGTTGGTGCGCAGGATCTCCGCGTCCGTGAACTCCGGACGCGTGAGGAAGTCGTCCTCGCCGTAGAGCCGGATGCAGATGCCGTCGGACGTACGCCCGCAGCGGCCCTTGCGCTGGTTGGCGCTGGCCTGCGAGACCGGCTCGATCGGCAGCCGCTGCACCTTGGTGCGGTGGCTGTACCGGGAGATACGGGCGAAGCCGGGGTCGATGACGTACTTGATGCCCGGGACGGTCAGTGAGGTCTCGGCGACGTTGGTCGCCAGGACGATCCTGCGGCCGGTGTGCGGCTGGAAGACCCGGTGCTGCTCGGCGTGCGACAGCCGGGCGTACAGCGGCAGCACCTCGGTGAACCGGAAGTTCTTCTTGTTGAGCGCGTCGGCCGTGTCACGGATCTCCCGCTCCCCCGAGAGGAAGACGAGGATGTCCCCGGACCCCTCGGCCATGAGCTCCTCCACCGCGTCCGTGATCGCGGTGATCTGATCCCGGTCGGCGTCGTCGGAGTCCTCCTCCAGCAGCGGCCGGTACCGCACCTCCACGGGATACGTCCGCCCGCTGACCTCGACGATCGGGGCGTCGCCGAAGTGCCGGGAGAAGCGCTCGGGATCGATGGTGGCCGAGGTGATGACGACCTTGAGGTCCGGCCGCCGCGGCAGCAGCTGCGCGAGATAGCCCAGCAGGAAGTCGATGTTGAGGGACCGCTCGTGAGCCTCGTCGATGATGATCGTGTCGTAGGCCCGCAGCTCGCGGTCGGTCTGGATCTCGGCGAGCAGGATGCCGTCCGTCATCAGCTTCACGAACGTGGCGTCGGGATCCACCTGGTCGGTGAACCGCACCTTCCAGCCGACGGCCGCACCGAGCGGGGTGTCCAGCTCCTCCGCCACACGCTCGGCGACGGTACGGGCGGCGATCCGGCGGGGCTGGGTGTGCCCGATCATGCCCCGCACACCCCGGCCCAGCTCCATGCAGATCTTCGGGATCTGCGTGGTCTTCCCGGACCCCGTCTCACCGGCGACGATGACGACCTGGTGAGCGCGGATCGCGTCGGCGATCTCGTCCTTCTTCTGGCTGACCGGCAACTGCTCGGGATAGCTGACCACCGGCACCCGGGAACGCCGGGCGGACATGCGCTCCTCGGCCTTCCCGACCTCGCCCTCGACCTCGGCGAGGACGGCGGCACGCGCCTCCGGCTTGCGAATCTTGCGCGCGCCTTCGAGCCTGCGGCCGAGCCGGTGCGCGTCACGCAGCGACAACTCGTTCAGGCGGGAGGCGAGGGCGCCGAGGGCGGGGGCGGGATGCGTAGACATACGGGACCCAGGATCTCATCCCCGAGAAAATCCTGGCGAACGGTTTTGCCACGGGCCGCCGGCGGTGACACCCCGGTGGGCGCGTCCGTCCTCGGCCGGTGCCATGCCCGCTCCGGGGCCGAAGAGCTGCGGCTGCCTGCCGGCGGTGCCGGCGAACAAAGAAGATCCCGCCCGATGGGCGGGATCTTTCCCTGTGGCTGGGGCCGGGGTCGAACCGGCGACCTTCCGCTTTTCAGGCGGACGCTCGTACCAACTGAGCTACCCAGCCATTGAGGTCTCGCGTGAAACCTCAGCGGTCCTGACGGGATTTGAACCCGCGGCCTCCACCTTGACAGGGTGGCGAGCACTCCAAACTGCTCCACAGGACCATGGTTGTGTGCGAACCAACGAACGTAAGTGTCGCACACCGTACTGCGTGCCCCCAACGGGATTCGAACCCGTGCTACCGCCTTGAAAGGGCGGCGTCCTAGGCCGCTAGACGATGAGGGCTATCGGCCCGCCTGGGCGCTTCTCAGCGCGTCGGGGACGTGAAAAGCATAGGGGATGGCCGGGGGTATCGCCAAAACCGTTTACGAGCCGGAGGGGGAGGGCGTGGCCGGGGAGGCCGTGGAGGGGGAGGGCGTGGCCGGGGAGGGGGTGGCGCCCGGCTTGTTCTCCTCGGGCAGGTGGCGGCTGACCTCGGCCGTCGTCAGTCCCAGGCCGCCCAGCCTGATCGCGTCCCAGGCCTGGAGGCGACGGCTGTCCCGGTCGAGGTAGAGGATCGACGCCTCGATCGGGGCCGGGTGCTTCCCCTCGACCGCGCGCAGGCCGCTGCCGCCCGTGGACCCCTCCATGCGCAGCCGCGTGCCGTACCTGAGGACCTCCGTCCCCTGGTGGTGGAGGTGGCCGCACAGCACCAGCGGCACGGTGCCGTCGGTCTCGCGGGCCGCGGACGGTTCGTGGGCGAGGGCGATGTCGACGGGAGTGCCCTTGGCCCGCTGGTCGCGCAGGGCCGAGGCCAGGCGGGCGCCGGCCAGTTCCTCGGACGCGTCGGCGCCCGGCGCGCCGGAGCGGTCGGGGGTGAACTGGGGGTCGCCGATGCCGGCGAAGCGCAGGCCGGCGACGGTCTCGGCGCGGCCGTCGTCCAGGACGTGCACGTTCTTCATGCGCTCCAGGTAGCGCTGGGTGACCTTCGAGTCGTGGTTGCCGCGCACCCAGACATAGGGGACGCCCAGGTCCCCGATCGGGTCCAGGAAGCCGTTCTCCGCCGCGGAGCCGTGGTCCATCGTGTCGCCGGAGTCGACGATCACGTCCACCTTGTACTGCTCCACCAGCGAGGCGATGATCTTCCAGCTCGCCGGGTTGAGATGGATGTCGGAGACGTGCAGGACCCGGATGGTCGTCGGGTCCGGCTGGTAGGCGGGGAGCGTGGAGGTGACGTCGTAGAGCTTGGTCACGTTCGTCACCAGGCGTGCCAGCTCCTTCTGGTAGACGTCGAACTCGGTGACGATGCTGCGCGCGTTGCCGACCACCGAGGGTGCCGAGGACAGCAGTCCGGAGAACTTCGGCTCCAGCACCGACTTGGGATTCCAGGTGGCGTACGCCGTCGCCCCGGACGCCGCGAGCAGGGTCAGGGCCAGGCCGCCGGCCGCCAGGGCGCGACGCGGGCGGCGGTAGACCGCGAGGCCGAGCGCGGTCGCGCCGGAGACGACGGCCACACAGGACCGCAGGGCCAGGTCGAGGGTGCCGTGCTCGACGTCGTGCGCCACCTCGTCCTGGAGGCCGGAGAGGCGTTCCGGGTGGTCGACCAGGGCCTGGGAGCGGGCCGGGTCGAGCTGGTCGACGTTCACGTCGAGGCGGACGGGGGCGATGTGGCTGTCCAGTTCCAGGGAGCCCAGCGGAGAGACGTTGATCTTCGTGCCGCCGGTCAGGGAGGGGCGCAGGGTCATCGTGGTGTTCATGGGGCCGACCGGTGCCCGTACGTTGCCGACGACGAGCAGCCCCAGCCAGGCGCCGACCAGGACGACGGCCACCAGTCCGGCGGCGCGCGCCCAGGGGCGCGGCTCCTGCGCCAGGGAGAGGTCCGGCCGTTGACGGGTCGATCGGCGGAGTGTGACGGCGTGCACCGCCTTCCGTATGCCGCGGAGGGGGTGCGGGCGGTTCGGGTCTGGGAGGGCGAGGCGGGGCATTGGGCGCGTATGCCCATGCCCGACACCCGATATGCCCGTGCGTGGCATGGTCGCGCGGGTGGTGCCGGACAATGACCGTGTGCTGGAGATGACGCGCGAGGAGTTCGAGGAACTGGTGGCCGAGGCCCTCGACCGGATTCCGCCGGAGCTGACGCGGCTGATGGACAACGTCGCGGTGTTCGTCGAGGACGAGCCGCCCGCCGACGATCCCGAGTTGCTCGGGCTGTACGAGGGGACCCCGCTGACGGAGCGCGGCGAGTGGTACGCGGGGGTGCTGCCGGACCGGATCACGATCTACCGCGGGCCGACGCTGCGCATGTGCGGGACACGGGAGGACGTGGTCGCGGAGACGGAGGTGACGGTGGTTCACGAGATCGCCCACCACTTCGGGATCGACGACGAACGTCTGCACGCGCTGGGGTACGGCTGACCCTCGCCGGACGCGGTCGCGTGTCCTCCGGCGGGTGAACGGAGTTGGACAGGGTGACTTCTTCTCCCGGAGGTGGCTGCCCGTGCGCCCCTTGTTCGTATCCGTCCGTCTCGCCGCCGTGGTCGCGGCCGTCACCGCCGCCGCCGGCTGCGTGAGCGTGGGGGAGGACGCCGGCTCGGTCAGGCCGTCGCACTCCGCCGGGGACCGGGGCGGCCGGGCCCCGGGCGGGGAGGGCGCGGTGTCCGGCGGTGACGCGGGCCGCGCGGGTGGCGGCGGGGACGGCAAGCGTGGTCACGGGGGGAAGGGGAAGCCCGGCGAGTCGCCGTCCGCGTCGGTGTCGCCGTCGGACGAGCCCGGGGCGTCGGCGGCGCCGGGCACGGGCGGGTCGCCGCCGAAGGCGGGCGAGCCGACGCCGAGCGAGGCGGTGCCGGTGCCCCCGCAGACGTCCGCCGCGCCCGAGCAGCCGCCGGCCTCGCCGCCCCCTCCGCCGGCGTCCTCGGATCCGCCGTCGGCCGAGCCGTCGCCCTCGGCGCACGACGGCACGGGGTCGCAGCTGGAGAAGCGGGAACGCTCGTACAAGCCGGGCCGGCACCCGCACCGGACGAGCGGCTGACCTGCGGAGGCCCCGCCGGTTTGCCTTCGGGGGTGCAAGGTGCGTATGGTGGTAGATCGTTTGATCCCATTTGCCCGGCGCCCACGCAGAGCGCGCCGTGTGGCGCGTACTCTCCTTTGCCGTGGCGGACCGCATCGAGGCGGTCGTGGCGCGAATCACGGAGTTGACGGGCGCGTGCCGACGAGACTCCGGAAGGTTTCGCATTCGCATGTCCATTGCCACTGATCACGTCGTCGTGCCCGAGAACGCCGACGACGCTCCCGAGAACCACGAGGCCCCGGAGATCACCTTCGCGGACCTCGGCCTGCCCGAGGGCGTCGTCCGCAAGCTCGCGCAGAACGGCGTGACCACGCCTTTCCCGATCCAGGCCGCGACCATCCCGGACGCCCTGGCCGGGAAGGACATCCTGGGCCGGGGCCGCACCGGCTCCGGCAAGACCCTCTCCTTCGGTCTGCCGACCCTGGCCACGCTGGCCGGCGGCCGCACCGAGCGGAAGCGGCCGCGGGCCGTCATCCTCACCCCGACCCGTGAGCTGGCCATGCAGGTGGCCGACGCCCTCCAGCCCTACGGCGACGTGGTCGGCCTGAGGATGAAGGTCGTCTGCGGCGGCACCTCCATGGGCAACCAGATCTACGCCCTGGAGAAGGGCGTCGACATCCTGGTCGCCACGCCGGGCCGTCTGCGCGACATCATCAACCGCGGCGCCTGCTCCCTGGAGGATGTGCAGATCGCGGTCCTGGACGAGGCCGACCAGATGTCCGACCTGGGCTTCATGCCCGAGGTCACCGAGCTGCTGGACCAGGTTCCGGCGGGCGGTCAGCGGATGCTGTTCTCCGCGACGATGGAGAACGAGATCAAGACCCTCGTCGACCGGTACCTGACCGACCCGGTCAGCCACGAGGTCGACGCGGCGCAGGGCGCGGTGACGACCATGTCCCACCACATCCTGATCGTGAAGCCCAAGGACAAGGCGCCGGTCACCGCTGCCATCGCCTCCCGCAAGGGCCGCACCATCATCTTCGTGCGCACCCAGCTGGGCGCCGACCGCGTGGCCGAGCAGCTGCGCGAGGCCGGTGCGAAGGCCGAGGCGCTGCACGGCGGCATGACCCAGGGCGCCCGTACCCGCACCCTGGCCGACTTCAAGGACGGTTACGTCAACGTCCTGGTCGCCACCGACGTCGCCGCCCGCGGTATCCACGTCGACGGCATCGACCTGGTGCTGAACGTCGACCCGGCCGGCGATCACAAGGACTATCTGCACCGGGCCGGCCGTACGGCCCGCGCGGGCCGTACGGGCACGGTGGTCTCGCTGTCCCTGCCGCATCAGCGGCGTCAGATCTTCCGCCTGATGGAGGACGCGGGCGTTGACGCCTCGCGCCACATCATCCAGGGCGGCGCGGCCTTCGACCCGGAGGTCGCCGAGATCACCGGTGCCCGGTCGATGACCGAGGTGCAGGCCGAGTCCGCGGGCACCGCGGCTCAGCTGGCCGAGCGTGAAGTCACTCACCTCGCCAAGCAGCTGGAGCGCGCGCAGCGGCGTGCGGCCGAGCTGCGGGAGGAGGCCGACCGGCTGGTCGCCCGGCTCGCCCGCGAGCGCGGCGAGACCGTGACGTCCGAGGGCTCGGCCGAGGTGGCCGAGGAGCAGGTGGTGGCCGAGGTGTCGGTGCCGGAGCAGCCGGCGGCCCGGGACATCGAACGTATCGACCGGGAAGAGGGCGCGGAGCGCGAGGAGCGTTCGGCGGCCCCGTCGTCGTACGACCGGCGTGAGCGGCGCGAGGACCGTGGCGGTTTCCAGCGGGACCGGGACCGTGCGCCCCGTTCCTTCGACCGTCGTGACGACCGTGGCGGCTTCAACCGGGACCGTGACCGGGACCGCGGTGACCGGGGCGGCTTCCGCCGTGACGACCGGGGCGACCGCGGCGACCGCGGTGGCCGTTCCTTCGACCGTCGTGATGACCGTGGCTCGTTCGACCGCCGTGACGACCGTGGCGGCTTCCGTCGTGACGACCGTCGTGACGACCGCGGCGACCGCGGTGGCCGTTCCTTCGAGCGGCGCGACGACCGTGGCGGTTTCCAGCGGGACCGGGACCGTGCGCCCCGTTCCTTCGACCGTCGTGACGACCGTGGCTCGTTCGACCGCCGTGACGACCGTGGCGGCTTCCGCCGTGACGACCGCCCGGCCCGGCGTGACGAGCGTGGCGGGCACCGCGGCAGCGACCGCCCGTTCAACCGCGACCGCCAGGGCGACCGCCCCGGCTTCCGCTCCGGCGGCCACGAGCGCCCCTACGGCCGCCGTGACGACCACCGCGGAGGCGGCGGCGGCGGTTCCTTCGGCCGCCGCGACGACAAGCCGCGCTGGAAGCGCAACGGCTGACGCCGGCTGAACCCACCCCGCGGGGCCCGTACGACTCCTGTCGTACGGGCCCCGCGGTTTTTGACCACCTATGCCTCGCTGACCACGGCGGGTCCGGCGGCGGCCACCGTTTCGACCCCCGTCCGGACGGACGGTGTGCGGGGCGGTCACCGCCGATCACGCCGAACTTCCGGCCGGGCACCCCGGATACCCGATCGGCGACGGGCCCTCCTCCCGCTATGCTCGGGTAGGCAACATCGCCTGGGCCCTTAGCTCAATTGGCAGAGCAGTGGACTTTTAATCCATTGGTTGTGGGTTCGAGTCCCACAGGGCCTACAGGAAGGACCCCAGGTCAGTGACTAACTGGCCTGGGGTCCTGTCCGTTTTGACTAGGTGTCATGATCGCTCGCTGGCCCGTAGCTGGCCCGAAAGCCCGGCGATCATCCGGAGGCAGAAAGAAGGGCGGCCGCTCCTTAAGGAGCGGCCGCCCTTCCCGTCTCGGGTGTCCTCTCCAGGGTCGCGTGGCGGCCCCAGCACCTTCGACGGGCTATCCCCCAGCCTTCAAGATCGCACAAGGCGGAAAAGATTCCGCAGACACATGATCATCCGGCATCGAGCGTTTGTCGAGTGCGAGCCCTGCCCGACCCCGACGATGACGCCTGGCTGTCCGAGCTGTACCGAGCCATCGGCGAGCGGGTGCGTGCCGAGCGGATCCGCCAGGGCCTGACCCAGGACGATGTGTGGCAGGCGGCCGACATCGACCGACGGACGGTTCAGAACGTGGAGAGCGGCCGGTCCATGACGGTGGCGTCGCTGGCGCGCATCGCCCGGGTCCTGGGCGTGCCGCTCGCCGCCCTCGTGCAATGAAGCGGCCCCGGCCGGTGTGGACACCAGCCGGGGCCGCAGTGCGTGCGGGTCAGGCGCCGAGCGCGCCCGCCTTCACAGCGCCGAGGAACGCGCCCCAGGACGCGGGCGCCACGGCTGCGGCACCGCGGGGCCGGTCCTTGGTGTCCCGGAAGTGCGCGCCGGACGGCGTCCGGGCGACCTCGACGCACGCGCCGTTGCCGGTCGAGTAGGTGCTGACCTTCCAGGGCAGAGTGCTGCTGTCCATGTGCTTACCTTTCACTGGTGGTTGTTACGTGATGGGCGGCCGTCCGAGCCCCAGGAGACGGCCAGCCCGCCCGCCGCGTCGTGGTCGGTACCTACGCGCGGCGGGAGTCCTTAGCGCTGGCGCCAGCGGTAGCCCTCGACGTCCGTGATGGACTGGCGGCCGTTGTAGAAGTCGACGTGGTCGTCGTCGTGGCCCGGGCGCCGGGTGCAGCGGCCGCCCCCGCCGGGGCGCGGCATCCAGCAGTACCCGGCTGCGTGGCCGGCGGCGAGGGATGCAGCCTCGTCGTGGGTCTTCCGTCCGCTCACCGCCGTCGTCCTTCCCGCAGGAGCCGGTGGAAGGCGCGGCCGATCTCGCAGCCGGGCGAGCTGTTTTGGCATTCCTGGCAGGGGCCCGGGTGAACGTGGTCCAGGAACGCTCGGTGCACCCGCTTGCAGATGCAGCGGCGGCAAGCGCGCGGGAACCGGGACACGCCGCTGGGGCTCTTCTGCTGGCCAAGGTCAACCGCTGTCTCGGCAGTGAGCGGGCCAGCCTTGCACCAGATGCAGTTGATGCCGCGCGCCTGGCCGTCGGTGACCTCGTCCAGGTCCGGGAGCGCCAGGAGCGCCAGGGCGGCGGCCGGGACCTCCAGTAAGCCCTCTGCCGAGCTCGGGGTGGGGACTGTACGGTTCGTCATGTCGACTCCTCGCAGTCGGCCAACCCCCGGGCCCTGCCAGGCCGCGGGGGTTACTTGTGACACAGACCATACCGCGCCTTACCGAGGGTTGCCGAGGGGTCCTGCGGTCGCGCGGCATGGTGCGGGAACCTACGGTCGCCAGCATGAGCGCTGACCTTGACCGGACGCGGGCCGTATGGAGGCAGGCCGCGCAGATCGTCATCGGCCGCATCAAGGACGGCACCTACCCGCCCGGAACCCGAGTGCCCTCCACGCTGGAGCTGGCAACCGAGCTGGGCATCGCGGCATCAACCAGCCAGAAGGCGCTCGCACATTTGCGTCGTGAGGGCTGGCTGCGGGGCGAGTCCGGCATCGGCACGTTCGTCGCCGACCAGCCGCCCATAGACAGCTGAGCCCCAGGCATGACGAAACGCCCCCGCCCTCCCTTGAAGGGGAGAGCGGGGGCATGTTGGCGGGGGCGAGACGTCCCGGGCCGGCTTCCTATGCCGAAGCCGGGCCGGGACTCACAGCCCCACGTCGTGAAGGTAGGGCTGCACCTCTTCCGGTACCGGCTGTGGCGGGGGCGGCGGCTCCAGCTGCGACTGCCGCATGTACCCGACCAACGTCCGCGACCAGCCTGCGAGGTAGCGGATCGCGAAATCCTGAGCCGTGATCCGAGCCCTGTCCCGGTTCGCCTGCTCCTTCTGCTGCTGGAGCTCGGCCTTCACCTCGGCATGGCTGGTGCGCAGTTCGGCCACGATGGTGGTGAAGTCGTCGCGGCGCTGCTGTCCGCGTGGCTGCCGGCGACCGACCACGGCCGTCGCGATGCCGCCCACGGCGGTGACGGTGGCGACGGCCAGCGCGCTCAGCGCGGTCAGCATCTCAGTTCTCACTCGGCGGCTCCGATCGTGCACGGGGAGGCTCGTCCCAGCCGATCGCTACCAGGCAGACCGCGCCGAACGCGCCGAAGATCGCGGCAGGAACCCAGCCGCGCGGGTAGTGCTCCAGTGGCCACCAGGCCACCAGGTAGGCCATCGACCATGGGGCGGTGATCGCCCAGACGGCGAGGAAGCCCGGCCAGTCCCTGCGCGGCGGGAGCCACGCGCAGACCAGCGCGACCACCCCGGCCGCCATCCACAGGGCTCCCCACGCGTCCAGCGGCATCCACCGCAGCAGCAGGCTCAGCCCTGACTGCTGCTGCGGGGGCTGCACGATCTGCCCGTACCCGTACAGGACCGCGATCGCCCCCTTGAGGGTGAGCAGGGCGCCGCGGCGGCCCAACTGCTGGCCGAGCCGGCGGGCCGCCGCGGCACTCATCAGGCGTCCGCCGAGGGCTGCTTGTTGGGCACCGCGTAGGTGATGCCCCAGGCGCCGAGGACGGCGAGGGCGATGGTGATGCTCTCGGTGGCCGTGACCTGGCCGTCCTGCACGGCGGTGACTGCAGCCGTGGCGCCTGCGGCGAGGCCGGCCACGATGGACTTGGCGATGCTGGAGATCTTCATAGGGTCCTCCTGGTCAGGCGGTGACGGTGAAGCCGTGCTTCGCGGCGAGGCGGCTGAGGGAGTCCTTGCCGGGGATGCCGTCGGCGGGCTCGCCGGGCTTGCGGCCGCGGTACCCGCAGCGTTCCTGCCAGCCGCTCATGGCGTCCTTGGTGGCCGTGCCGTAGTGGCCGTCCAGGTAGGTCTTGGCGAGCAGGCCCTCGTTGACGAGAGCGGCTTCCACGGTGCGCACGCCGGTGTAGGTGACCGGCTGGCCCTTCGCGGCCGGGTCGGTCTTCGCCGCGGCGATCAGCTTGGACAGCGACACCTTCGGCTTGGCCGGCGCGGGCAGGCTGGTGGTGGGCGGCTTGCTGTCGAGCCGCTTCGCGACGCGGTCGAGGATCTGCTCCCAGTCCATGCCGGGCCCGCGCGGGTCGACCTTGCCGGGCTGCCAGTCCAGGTGCCGCAGCGCCGACCGGGCCCCCCACCCGTGAGCCCGGCAGAGGGCGGCGATGACGCGGACGATGGCCTCGATCTGCTCCTCGGGCCACGGGTCCTTGCCGTCGCCGAGGTTCTCGCACTCGAATCCGTAGAAGTGTCGGTTGCCGTCGACGGTGGCCTCGTCGTCCAGGGGCGGCTTGCGTTCGGCGATGACCGCGGACAAGACGTCCGGGTCTCCCAAACCGGCGTGGTTGGCGCGGCCCCAGCCGACCGCGTGCACGCGCCCGTCCTTGGCGATCATGCCGTGACAGAGGGGGCCGGGCAGTCCGGCGTACCCGTCGCGCACGATCTTCACCGTGTTCGCGGTGCCCTTGGTGACAGTGTGGTGGATCATCACGCCGTGCACCGGACCCCACGGGCCCTTGCTGTTGCGGTTGTGGTTCTTCCAGTCGCCGACCTCGACGACGGTCACGCCCTCGGCCGCCAGGGCGGCGAGGAACTGGGCAGCGGTGAGTGGCGTGGCCACGGGCACCTCCAGGTATGAGGAAAGCCCCGGCCATCGGCGCGGGGCGTACAGGAGTAGGCAGGGTCAGGAAGCGGTCTCGTAGCGGCAGAACACCGACAGGCGGCCACCGGCCGCCCAGGTGACCGGAACCGTCGACGCGACCCAGTTCAGGTTCGTCGGGGACGCAGTGGTCGGGAAGAACGCCAGGCCGACCGTAGCGCCGGCCGCGATGGTGAACGCGCCCTGGATCCGCTGGGATTGGTGCGCGTGAACGATGCCGAGCTGCTGGTCCGTTGCGGCCGCGGCGAACGGCAGGGACAGGGACCAGCCACCATTCCCGTAGGTGGTTGTCGATCCCATCAGCACTTCGATCCGCACGTCGCAGGTCCGGCCGACCTTCATGTACCGGCCGGTCAGGCTGCCGTTGTTGATGGCCGGGTTGGTGGTCGCCCCCGTCCAGGCGGGGGTGTACGTCGTCCAGGCGCCGAAGAAGGTGTTGAACTGGTCGCGGATCTCCTGGTTCATGGTCGCGGCGGAGACGACTTCGCCGACGACCCAGGTGCGCGGGGCGAACGTCACGGCGTCTCACCTCCCGGCTCAGGCTCGGGCTCGGGCTCGGGCTCGGGCTCGGGCACGGGCCGGTCTGGGTTGTTCGGGTCGTCCGGGTGCCACCAGTTCCGCAGACCCGGCTTCAGCCCCATCAGGCCGGCCTCCACCGCGGCAACGTCGGCGGGGAAGATGAGCGTGCACCAGCCCCAGTCGCATTCGGTGCACGCGTAGCGGGGGTCGGTGGGCGAGACGACCGCAGCGGACCCGCACGAGGAACAGTCGGCGATCCACCGGTTCTGGTTGATCCGCGCGTAATACGTGTCGTCGACCATCCCCTCGGGCGGGATGACGCGGCGGCCCATGGTGGTCTCGTACCAGCGCCAGACACGTTCCGCCGCAGGCACCTCGTCCCACGCGCGCTGGTCTTCGCGCGGTGGCGGTGTGTAGAACGTCTCGGCGCGCACAACGGCGACCGGCATGACTGGGTCTCCTTCAGTAGGCGAGGCGGGTCGTGGACCCCAGCCGCGAATAGGTCGAATCGCCCAGCACCCACACCGAGTCCGTTTCCGCCTGCGACGTGTGGAACTGGATGGTGTGCTGGTTGTGGCGGATGTCCTCGCGGTAGCCCTCGACCGTGACGGACATCGACGCGGCCGGCGCCTGGCTCGGCATGGCCGTGACCGTGATCATCGTGCTGATGTCCGCCGCCATCAGCGTGCGGTACGCGGCCTGGCCCATGGTGGACGCCTCGATGCGGATACCGCGGAGCTCCACCTGCGGAGTCGAGTACCTGTACAGCAGCCAGTTGCCCAGGTCGGTGACGACCAGATCGTCGGTGCACAAGGTGTCGACGGTCCGGCCCATCGGGCCACGTGCCTTCCGGGACACGGCGTGGACCATGCGCTGCGTCGCCCCGCCCGGCCGCGACAGCGTGAGCGTGTTCGCGACCTTCTGCGTGTCGTAGGCCAACTCGAAGTCGGTCGGCTCGAAGTCCACGTACTGGATGTTCAGCGCGCTGCTCTGGTTGTAGCGGACAGAGCGGCCTTGCAGCATCACCATCGGCGCGTCACGCCGCGCGTAGAGCTTCCCGGACTCGGTGGTCTCCACATCCCGCAGGTGCTCGAGGCACGTCTGGCCCAGCGCGGCCTGCTCGGCGATCCCGGTATTGAAGATGCCGACGTCACCGAAACTCAGTCCGATGTAGGTGACCAGCCGGTAGGCGCGCTCGTCGGCGGTCTCCCCGGCGAAGCCGGTAGTGCCGCACCTGTAGTGGTCGACGAGGTTGGCAGCGGACATCGCCGTGTCCAGGTACAGGGCAACGTTGCTGATGCTGCCCGACCACAGGGTCAGGCCATTGTGGCTGGCCCCAATGGTCAGCGTGGACAGATCCTGCACCGGGAGGATCGCGGAGAACGAGCCGATGCTGACGCCGTCGACGTACAGCTCCTTCGCTTCGGCGTCGTAGATGACGTGGTGCAGGGCGCCGTCGGCGAGGTTGGTGGACCCCACGACGATGCCCGTGGCCGAGGCGTCGGGCGTCGTCGTGGAGACCGTCAGGTAGCCGGTCGATGCCTGCAGGTAGAGGATCAGGTTGCTGCTGCGGTCGGGGCTGGCGACCGTCAGGATGTTGCGGCCCGCCACGGTCGTGGCGACCCAGGCCTCAAGGAGCAGATGCTGGGTGAACGATGTCGCCTGAAACGCCCGGCCGAGGTCGGCGCGCAGGTACTTGCCAGCAGTCGCGGACACCGGAGTGAACAGCGGCGCCCCGGACATGCCGAGCGGGGCGATGCCCGCGCCGAACGCGAGCTCCCCGCCGGCCCCCGCCTGTCCGACAGCGAGGGACCGCGGCCCCGTCAGCCCGGAGGCGTCCCCGCCCGAGGTGGATCCGTCCGGCTCGTCCAGCGGATAGTAGGCGTTCGGCCCCCACAGCAGAATCTCCTGCAGGAGCATCGGCCGCATCTGATCCTCGGCGCGCGAGAGGACACTGAGCACATCCATCGCCGTGACGGTGACGGCCGAGCCCAGGCCCTCCCACGTGACCGGCCACTGGTTGACCAGCCCCCAGAACCGGCGGCTGAGCTGGGCCGCATCCGGGCTGAACACGGTAGCCGTGCCGCCCTCTTCCACCTGGACCGCGTCGACATACACGAGGTTCCCGACGGCCGGTGTGGTGGACGGGATGACCTGCAGGGCCATCACCGAAGCGGTCGCCGTGAACGTGACCGTCAGGCGGGTGTACGTATCGGTGACCGTGCTCGCCGACGACGTGATGCCGCCCATCCGGATCCGCGCCGCGGCATGCCCCGCCGGGACGCGCACGTACACGCTCGCCGTGCAGACAGCGCCGATCGTCAGCCCGTACACCGCGGTCTCGAAGTAGCCCGAGCTGCCGGCGTTCCAGGTGACGCGGGCGGCCCGCGTGCCGTGCTGCACAGGCGCGGCGACGGTCGTGACCTCGACCCCGGCCGGCCACAGCCAGCCCTCGACGCTGCCGCCCTCGAAGGACGGGTTGAGCGTCAGGTTCCGGGTCGCGGTGGACACGGACACCCGGATGGGCACGCCGTCCGTGACGTTCGGGTAGTAGGGCGAGGTGCTGTTCTCCGGCGTGAACCGTCCGTCGGTGTTGTCCAGGACCAGCGTGCAGCTGCCGGCCTGGATGTCCGACAGTTCATCGGCCGCGCCCCGGGTGATGGAGATTCCGTTCTTGCTGATGTCCGTGTACTGCGTGATGCATGTCCAGGTCCCGCCGGTGGAGACGGCGTCCTGCAGCGTCGTCCCGAACGCCGCCTCAACACTCACCCGCGTCATGGTCACCCCCTAGGTCAGGCCGAGGCTGACGCCCCCGGTGTTGCGTTTCAGGGCCAGCAGCGCGGTCTGGATCTCCTTGCCGATGGCCACCCGGTCAGCCGTGGGCGCCACCTCCACGGTCAGGTAGACGGTCATCCCGCTGCCCCCGCCGGCCACGACAGCGGGCCGCCCCAGCACTGGCTGAGCGGAGGCGACGCGGCCGGTGACAACGCCCAGGGCGCGGTCGACTTCCGGCAGGGCGCCGACCAGGCCGCGGGCCAGGCCTTGCGTGGAGAAGCGCCCCAGCTTGGCCATGACCGTCGACGGGCTCTTGATCCCCAAGGCTTTCTTGATGCTCTTCTGCATCGACGTGGCGATCTTCAGCATGAGCTTCTCGATGTCCTTCTGCTGAGAAGCCAGGCCAGTGAGGAACCCCTTGGACGCGTTCTTGCCGGAGTCGTACAGGATGTCCGCGCCGCGCTTGCCGAGCTTGTCCGTGGACTTGTCGAGCTGCGACTGAAGCGAGTTGATCTGCTTGAACGTTGCCTTGTCCGCGCCGACCAGAGCGGACGCGTAGGCGTAGCCGTCCTCCGGGCCCATGTTGAGGATCTGCCGCAGCAGCCCCTTGTTGAGGCCCTTCTTGGCGAGGATGTCGATGTACCGGGTGAAGTGCTTGATCTTCGCCAGCTTGGCCGCGAGGCCGGCCTTGATGCCGCCTGCGGTGACCTCCTCGGGCTGCATGCCGAGGTTGCCCAGGCTGGCCTGGGCCCGGGCGTTGCTCGTGACGTCCTTGGCGTACTGCTTCGCCTCGGCGATCTTCGCGGCGATCTTGTCCCGCTTGGCCGCCAGGGTCATCAGCCGGTTCGTCTGGAAGTTGACGAACGCGACCAGGCTGGACTCCTTCTTGCCGGAGAACGCCGTCTTGATGTCCTTGACCAGGTCAGCCGACACCGACTTGATCTTCGCCCGAGTGCTGGTCAGCCCCTGGATGAACCCCTTCCCGACGTCCTTGGCAAGCGCCTTCGTCTTCTTCGACGGCGACGCAATCTCCAGCTCCTCCCGGATGCCGGCCGTGACCGCGGCCGCCATCGTCGCCGCCGCCGCGCCCACGCTGGCCCGGGAACCGGTCATGCCCACGGCCAGGCCGGCCCCGGCGAGGACGCCCGCCGCCTCGCTGCTCGGCCGGATCATCGACATGGACGTGCCGTGATCGAAGATCCGCTCTGTGCCGTCGAACGACATCAGCTCGGGCCCGTGCTCGCCGACCCACGCCACCTCGCCCCGCCGGGGCGTACCGCCGCCGGCGAACCCGTTGAGCTTGGCGTTGTTGCGGGCAGCGGTGCCCTCGGCGCCGAGGGTCGCGTAGACGGTCGTGACGGTGACGGTCTTCCCGCGGATCGCAGCGATTGCGTCCTTGATGTCCCGGGCCAGCTTGCTCGCCCGGTCCCGCACCGCCAGGTCGATCGTCTTGTCCTTGAGCGCGTCCCGGGCCTTCTGGACCGCGGCGATGTTGCCCTTGGCGTTCGCGGTGTCGGCCGTGATCTTGAACCGGCCGTCCTTCATGCGTTCGACCTTGAAGCCGAGGTCGCGCAGCATGCTGACCGCGTCCGCGGTGAGCGCCTTGACCGTGACCTTCTTGGAGTCGGGCGACTTCTTCATCGCCGCCAGGACGCCGTTGAGGCTCTTGATCGCGTCCTCGGTGCGCATCTCAACGCGGACCTTCTTCAGGTCCTTGATGTTCAGGATCTGGTCGGCGAGCTGCTTGGCCTGGGCCTTGGTCAGGCCCATGGCCTGGGCGTTCCTGATGAGTTCGGCGCGGCCGCGGGAGTAGACGCCGTTTACCTTCTCCCAGCTCGCCCCGGACTCACGGGCCTGGCCGGCTGCATCCTCGGTCTTCGCAGCGAGATCGTTGAGCGCGGTCGCGGCAGCCTGCGCCTTCGGGGAGTTCAGGTCCAGCTCGCCGTTCACCATCTTCAGCGAGCCGGCGTTCTCCTTCGCGGCCTTCGCCGCGGCGTCGATGCTCGCCTCGAACCCGATCATCCCGCCCAGGCCCTTACGCTGGACGTCGTTGAGAGCCTGGATCGACTGGCGGAGCCCGTCCGCGGATCGCTTCTGCTCGTCGAGCTTGGCCTGCACAGACTGCGCCTGGGCGCCGAAGACGCCCATCGAGTCGGCGGCGAGCTGCTGTTCGAACTTGGCGTCGGCGAGAGCGGACTTGTAGTCGTCCAGCCGCGAGGTGAACTCTTCGGTGTCCTTGCCGTCCTTGGCGAGTTGGGCGGTCATCCGCTTCAGCGCGGCCGCCGCCTGATCCGGATTGCCGTTCTTGACGAGGTTGGCGAGCCCCTTGTCGATGCCGTCGATGTCCTCCTTGGCCATCTTCATCGAGTTCGACTCCGCCTGGCCCACGGTGACGAGCATGTTCATGAAGTCGTTGAACTTGTCCATGCCGGAGCCGCCACCGGCGACACGGTCGACCGCGGAGGCCAGGCCCTCCATGTCCTTGCCCATCACCCGCGCGGCCTCGCCCGTCACCTTCCCGGTGGCGCCCAGCCGGGCCAGCGACGTGGTGAGCTTGTCGACATCCGGTGGCGTCCTCTTGCCCCACTGCGACAGCTCGGTGAGCGCGACCAGCAGCAGACCGATACCCGTGCCGACCAGCGCGACCTTCGCACTGCGGGACAGCGCACCGATCGCCGCGCCGACCGCGCGGAGCCGGCCGGGCGTGCCCGCGGCCGCGTTGCCCATCGCGATGAGCTGCGTCGCGAACTGGGCCACGACCGTGCGCGCCGCGGTCAGACCGAACGCGGCCGCCTTCACCAGCTTCATCGCGAACGCCAGCTGCAGGAGGATGGCGATGGTGCCCGGCGGGACCGCCGAGACGAGCTTGGCGAGGACGTCGATGACCTGCAGCATGCCCACGCCGACGTCGCTGCCCGCCCGCAGCACGTTCATCAGCGTGGTGCCAATGTTGCGCAGGACGCTGGAGACCAACGGGCCCTGGGCTCTGGCGTAGTCCATGAACTCTGCCAGGTTGCTGCCGACCTTGCCGTCGCTGGTGCGCATGAAGCGGACCAGTCCGTCGTTCAGGTTGCGCAGCGTCTTCTGCGTGAACGAGGTGAACTTGTCGTTGAGGCGGTCGAAGCCGGGGCTGGCCATCGAGCCGCCGATGATCGTCAGGAAGCGGTCGGTCTCCGACGAGGCGGCACGGACTAGGCCGGACGTCTTCGGCAGCAGGGCGTTGGCGATGCCGATGCTCTTGATGACCGGAGCCATCGTGTCGCCAGCCAGCTCGTCGGACCAGTCCGAGAACTCGTCCTTGAGCACGCCGAACGCGGCCGCCGCCTTGCGGGTCTGCGGCGGCAGGTCGGCCATGGTCTTGGCGTAGGCAGCCTGCGCCTGCGCCGCCTCCTGCGAGGTGGCGCCGGACTTGTCGACCGCGTCCTGCCACGTCTTCTCCGCCTCCGCCGCCTCCCCCAGGGCGGAGATCTGCGGGATCAGCGCGGCACCCATCGCCGCAACCGCGACGGCGACCGTGCCCGCTCCGGCGGCGATCGGCGCGAGCGTCGCCGCTACCGGGATTGCCGCCGGGGCCAGCAGCAGTGCGGCACCGGCCAGCTTCTCCAGCGCCTTCCCGCCGGCCTCGCTGTCCTGCTGCATCTGGGACAGACGCCGGGACGTGTTGCTGGTGAAGCGGTTCATCGCAACGTTGCTGCGGGTGGCCGCATCGTCGATGCGCCGGTGAAGCCGCTGCGCACGGTCGCCCACCCGGTCGAAGATGCGGCTCAGCGCGTCGTGGCCGGTGAGGGTGAAGTTCATCGACGGCACGGCTCAACCACCTTCCGCCTGGAGTGCTGCCTGGTGCTGGTCGATCCAGGCGGTCAGGTTGTAGAAGTCGTCGACGCTCAGCTCGTCGACGGCTGCAGGGGGGATGTGGAGGACGTGGGCGAACAGTCCGAGGTAGAGGCTTCGGGCTCGTTCGATGTCGGGCTCTGGCTCGTAGCCTCGCCCGGCGTCTCCTCCGGCAGCGGCTCGTCCGGCGTCTCGGCGGCCGTCGCTTTTGGGCTGGTGGCCCTGGCGTCGATCAGGGCGCGCGCGTGCTCAGGGTCCGCGGCCACGTCCGGCAGTCGCTCCAGGAGGATGCCGGCCACCGTCTCCGGGGTCAGCTCGCTGTCGTCGAGCGTGGCCGAGAAAGCCTGGTCGACGTAGGCCTCGACCTCCCGCCGGTCCATGCGGGAGACCATCTCGTCGACGCCCGGGTCGAACTCCCCGAACCTGAGGCTCGGCTGGGAGCGCTTCTTGATGACCCAGACGATGCCGCGCATCGCGTCCAGGTCGTCGCGCTCCAGGCCCTCCCGGATTTCCTGCCACTTCATGTCGACGGTGCGCTGCACGATCGCGGCCTCGGACACGCGGAGGCTGGACGCGTCGTACTGCTCGGGCTCGCCGCCCGCAGGGGTGTAGACAACGATCACGGGGGTGTCTCTTCCTATTCGAGGTGCCGGCGCACGTCGTCGACGACGCGGCCGACTTCACGGGTGATGCGGTCGTGGTGGGAACGCACGGTCCGGTCCCACCACAGAGGCGTGGCGTTCTGCGTGGCCCAGCGTCGGCGGTTGCCGAACACGGGGTGGCGGATGCGGCCGTCGTTGATGACGTCGGGCATCCGCTTCAGGTCCCGGGGGAGGCGGCTCTTGTCGACCCATACGCGGGCGCCCGGGTCGCCGGTGGTGCGCACCGAGATACGGATGGCGTCGGCGATCGTCGCCCGCAGCGGCCGCGTGGTCGGCGACCTGCCGCCCCGCTTGCCGAACGCCCGGCCCTGCGAGCGGATGTCCAGGCCGCGCATGGTGGACTGCAGATCGTTGCGCAGCGGCTCCGCAGCCCGCCGAATGCGCCGGTGGAAGCTGGAGCGGATGTTCTCGTGGCCGGCCCGGCGCAGCCGCGCCGACAGTTCGAGCAGCTGGCCGGTGCCGATCACGCGAATGTCCTGGACCACGCCAGGCTCACAGGGTCGCTTCGGTCGAGATGATCTCGATCTTCGGCTGGTTCGTGCCGTCGTACAGGCCGACGTAGTTGAACGTCGGCTTCACGACACCGAAGCCATCGACGACGGGCGGGCCCTCGTCCAGCTTCACCGCCGGGAGCGTGATCCGGAACGTGTTGCTGTAGGTCGTCTCGATCAGGGCGCCCGTGAACTCCCACACCAGGGACGTCGCGCCGTCCGAGGTGTGCAGGTCGTCCAGGGTGGTGGCGACGTAGTCCGTCTCCAGGCTGCCGCTGATCTTCACCTGGTCGTTGGCGACCGGCTCCTTCTTCAGCGCGGACTGGTTCGCGTAGAACCGCTCGACGTCCTGCGGCCGCTCGACCTTGCAGGACACCTTGCGGATGCCGTCCAGCGCCGTCTCCGACCCGAACGCGCCGGTCTTCAGCGCCATCTGCCCGAAGTGGAACGGCGCCATGTTCGAGTAGCTCGCCGCCGCGAGGACCTGGGCCTCGTCGCAGTCCTTGCCGTCGAACTCGAAGCTGCCGGTCAGCATGCCGCCGGCCTCGCACTCGAACTCTCCGCTGGTGATCTTGCAGCCCGTGAACGACTTCGCCGTGACGGTGCCGTTGGTGAGCGGCACGCCCTTCTGGATCGTCAGGCTCTTGCCCCGCGTGTCCGCCAGGATGTGCGTCTGCATGTAGGCGGACGAGGTGCCCTGCTTCACCGGTGTCACCGTGGTGCCCATGAGCGCCTGGAGCAGCAGGCCCATGCCCAGGTTGGTGACCTCGATGTCCACGGTGCCCTGTGCCTCACGGCGGGTGACCACGCGCCTCGAGGACAGTGCCAGCAGCCGGCCGGCCGCGATACCCGCCGACTGCGCGGTGGTCTTCTTGAGAGCCAGGCTCTCCTTGGTGAACTCGATGAACTGGGTGGGCGCCTTGTAGGTGCCGTAGGTCGTCTCGGCTGCGATGCCGAGCTGGGCGCCGAGCCCGGATCCGATCGCCATGGATCAGCCCTCCTTCTGCGGGTTGGCCGCGGTCTTCTTCGAGGCCTTCGCCCCGGGCTCTTCGACGGACTCCCAATTCGCGGGCTGGCACACGTAGCCCTCGAACCGGTCGTCGGGCACCTCGACGACCTCGTCCGGCTGGACCGTCCTGCCGAGTTCGGGCACGGTCACCGGCTCCGGCCCCAGAAAGCGCACACGCGCCATCACTTGCTCCCTTGTGGTGGTGGATCAGATACGGGCCTGGCAGGTCACCGTGAACGCCAGCCCGGCGACGCTGCCCTCGGCCTGCGCCTGGCTCAGGTCGCCTGCGGTCAGGTGCGCCCACAGCACAGCCCCGCCCAGCGTGGGCGCGTCCGGCGAGTCGTTCGTGGCGCGCAGCGCCGTCTCGATCTCCCCGAGGATCGCGAACGCTTTGCTGCGCGTGGCCTGCATGTCCTTGTCGCCGGTGCGGGCCTCGATGTACCCGGCGATCTGGAACGCCTCGTCGCGGGTGCGGGCCCCGGCGCTGTTGAACGTCTGGGTGAGGGACACCGCGGTCTCGCCGCCGGGCTGCCAGCCCACGAAGAGCAGGCGCCGATCGGTGAGGTTGACCGCAGGCGGCCCGTCGACGACCGTCACGTCCGCCAGGCCGGGCGCGGCGCGCAGGACCGCCACCAGCGCGTCGACAGCCGCGGGGACGCGGGAGGTGAGCATTACGCCACCCCCGGCCCGGACTTGAACGGTTCCAGCAGCTGCAGCACCCGGTTGGGCACCGCGTACCCGAAGCCGGGCACCGGCTCGGTCACGCTGTAGTCGTCGCCGCCGCCGATGCTGCCCAGCCCCCGGGACGCCCCGTACTGCGTGCGCCACAGGTGCTGCAGCAGGATCAGCGCGGCCAGCCGGATCGTCGGCGGCACGCTCCCACGGCCGGCGCTGTAGACGACCGTCCACAGCCTGCCGTCGAAGTACGCGCCGTCCAGCCGCATGATGGTTCCGGCAGCGCCGTCGAGGTGGAGCCGGGCGACGTCCAGGCCGGTGCCGCCGGTCAGCGGTGTGACCGAGATGAGTTCGACGGCCGGCGTCTGCGCCAGGCACAGCGTGGGCCCGCGCCCGCCGACCGTCTCCGTCACCGCCCGGGTCTCGACCGGGCCCACAATGCCCTCGATGACCGGGGTCAGCGCGTCGACGTAACCCTGCAGCTCCGTGTCGTGCGCGTCGCTCGTGATGTCCAGCTGCGCCTTGGCGTCGTCCAGGGTGATCAGGGCCATGGGCGTCGCCTCCCGTTACTCGGTGCGGGTCTCGATACGGCGGCCGCGGCCGCCGCCCCGGGACTTCGGCGTGGCCTTCTCAGCCGTCGCGTTGGGCTTGCCGTCGGCGACCAGCTCGGCCCGCTCGCCGTCCGCCCAGGCGGCGGCCGTCGCCGCGTCGACGTCGATCTCGTCCCCAGGCGCCCAGGAGAAGTCCAGCCCGGCGACGGACTGCAGGATCCGGATACGTGGCATGCCGGGTCCTCCTTCCAGCAGGGCGGCCCCCGACGGTGCGCCGGGGGCCGCTGTCGGATCGGGTCAGGTCGCCGGGTGGGCGTACACGCGGAACGCGGCGCCGTCGTCGGGCTTGGCGTCCAGGCGCAGGAAGCCGAGGAACCCGACCTGCAGGTAGTCCGCGTAGCGTTCCTCGAGCCGCATCATCTGGCCGCCCGCGACCTGCCGGACGACGTAGGCGGCGTTCAGGTCGCCGAACCCGATGCTCTTCGCGGACGCGGCCGGGACGGGGATGCTGTTGTCGATGACGACCGGGGAGGCGAGCAGCGTCGACGGGACGCCCGCCTGCACTGACGGCTCCCACAGCGGCCGGTTCTGGCCGTCCTTGAGCTTGCGGATCACCTTGACCGCGGAGTCGGACATCGCCCACTGCGCGTTCATCCGGTAGGCCGGGTCCACCGAGTGCTGGAGGTCCACCAGGTCGTCGTAGGTGACCGACGTGACCTGGCCGGCCGCGCCCGTCTTGCCCGCGGTGGCGTTGGTGAAGAGCCCCTCGGGCTGGGACGAGCCGGTACCGGTGGCCAGGTGCGCGGCGACCGCGCGGCCGATGCGCTCACCCAGCTTGCGGGTCAGCCACGACTCGACGTTGAACACGTCGTCCTGCAGCAGCTGCAGGCTGAGCCTGACGAGCTTGGAGGTGTACGTGTACGCGCCGAGCGTCTTCTGCCCCAGCGTCACGTCCTGCTCGGTGACCTGGCTGTTCTCCGAGAGGATCGCGCCGACGTTCGCAGTGTCGTCGTTGGTCGGCCAGTTGAGCGGGTTGCCGGACGCAGTCGTGATGACGTTGACCGCGCCGAGCAGGCCGCCGTAGGCCTTCATCGCCTCGGTGATCTTGTTGAGGGTCTCGGTCGGGATGAAGTACCCGCCCGCGGACCCCGGCGACGTCGCGCCCGCGCGCACCTCGGCGTGGTTGGCCATGAGCAGCTGGCGCTGCTCGTTGTCCAGGCCGGACATGCCCCGCCGGGTGAACGTGGCGAACGCGGCCCGGTACGCGGCGTCCTGGTCGGCCTCGCGGTCCTCGCCGCCCTCGGGCCCGCGGCCGCCGGCGACGACGGCCTGGTCGCGCTGGACGGTGTCCAGGCGGGCCGCCCGCTCCATGCGCTCGATGTCCGAGGACACCTCGGTCAGGTCGGCCTCGGCGCGGTCCCACTTCTCCCGCTCCTCGGCGGTGAGCGCGTCGCGGTTCTCCTGGTCGGCTCGCTGCTGGATCTCCTGCATCTGGGACCAGATGTTGGCCCTGCGCTCCAGGGCTCGGGTGAGCAGTGCGCTCATGGCGTTGTGTCCTTTCACGGCACGCCAGACAGCCCCGCAGCGGCGGGGCTGAAGGATGATGGGTAGGTCAGCGCGGAAGCCCGTAGCGGGCAGCCAGCGCGTTCATGCGCATCGACAGGGGCAGGCCCATCGGCTGAGTGGACACCGCCGGCTCAGCAGGCTTGCCAGTGCCGCGAGTGGACTCACCCGGCTCGCGGTCGATGTGCACCAGGTCGAGCAGCTCCGGCCGGAACTTGGCGCGGGCCTCGACTGCGGCGAGGTCGCCGCGGCGGTCCAGGGCCCGGGCCACGGCCTTCAGCTCAGCCTCGGTCTCGGGGTAGGCAGGGAAGGTGACGGCACTGACTTCGATCAGCCGCACCTCGCGGATCACGCGGACGTCGACCTCGACAGGGTCGGCGCCCTCGACTTCGATCTCCTCGGTGTTCCACTCGTCCTTGACCACGTAGAACCCGAAGGACATCCCCGTCACGTTGCGGTTGTCCAGATTCACCGCCAGGTCCTGCACGTAGGACAGGCGGGTGTCGAGCGCGGAATCCACGGCCAGGCCCTTGTCGTCCTCGGTGAGGGACAGGGTGCCAGCCGATGCTCTCGATACGACGTAGTACGAGTCGTGGTCGATGAGCATCCGCGCATCGCCCTCGGACAGTGTCTTGGCGAAGGCGCCCTCGGCGATCTCCTCGTAGAACCCCCAGCGCAGCGGATTGCCGATCGCGGTCCGCGAGTTGAACACCGCGGCGTATCCGGCGAACCGCTGGCCGTCACCCTCGGCCCGGACCACTACCTGCGCGGCATCCAGGGCCAGGCGGCGCCGTTCCTCAGCGCCCGTCGTCGTGGGCATCGTCGCCTCCTTCGGCGTGCTGGGCCTGCAGGCGTCGCGCCTCGGCCATCAGGGCGGCCGCACGGGCGGGCACAGCGCCGCCGTCGTCGGCCAGGGGGTTGGCACCCAGCGGGGCCATGTACGTCGGCTGCAGGTACGTGTCGCCCTCCGGCCCCGGGATGGGCGGGAGTTCCTCGAGGGCGCGCACGTCGTTCGCGCTGAACGCGCCGATGTCGCGCATCGCTCGGTAGAACAAGGCCCGGCTGGCGCTGTCGCCGCGCAGCAGGCCCTGCAGGGCGTAGTGCGCGTACTCGCCCGACGGCAGCAGTTCCTTCGTGACGCGCTGCTCGACAGGCGCCAGCCAGGCCGGCCCGAGGTCGAACGTCACCCAGCCTTGCGCCTGCTGCTCCAGGCCCGTGCCCCAGCTGGTGGACTTCGCGGTCTCCATGAGCAGGAACAGCGGGACGCCGAATAGTCTGGCGATCTCGGTGATCTGAAACTCCCGGCTCTCAAGGAACTGGGCATCCTTCAGCGGCATCGTCACCGGATTGAACGCGGCTCCGGAGTCGAGGACCGCGACATCGTGCAAGTTCTCGATGCCGCCGACCTTCGCCTGCCAGCGCGCCTTCAGCGCGTCGGCCTGCTCCTTCGTCAGCCGCTGCTCGGTCTGCAAAACGCCGCTGACCATGTTGCCGCGGCCGAACAGCTTTGCCGCGCCCAGCTCGGCGGCCTGCGCAAGGCCGATGCTCTGCGCCGCTGCCCGCACGGGCGAGCAGCCGGTCAGCCCGTCGTAGCCCAGGCCGGGAAGGTGCATGATCTCCCGCGGGGTCAGCCGGTGCACGGCGCCCCAGTCGTCGGTGATCCAGAACCACTTACCCGACGGGTTCCCCTCGCTGGGCCGATCCCGCTCCACTTTCACCCGCTCCGGAGCGACCGGCCACAGCTCCTTGATCTGCCCAGACGGCGCGCGCAGCTTCTGCACGTAGGCGTTGCCCCACAGCACGCGGTGCACATTCGCCAGCCGCCACACCTCCAGCGGCGTCATCTCCGGGTGCGGATCGGCCAGCAGCGCGGACTCGGTGCGGTCCTTGGTGCCGGCCTTGTACGTGTGCAGCGGCAGCGCCGCCGACACGTTCGCGATGACCGCCACGGACCGCCACACCGCGGGCATGTGCAGCGCCGACTTCTCCGACACCTGGACGCCGGAGTCGACGCGCGGGCCGCCCAGCCATTCCGCCAGCGAGGTATCCGTGAGCGGCACCGCCGGGTTCTCCGGCGAGCTGCGCCCCTCGAACAGTCCGAACAGGCTCATGACCCCGGCTCCTTACGGTGTGCGGCCGGCGGCCGGGCAGCCAGCTTCCGCTCAGCGGCCACGACGCCCAGGATGCCGCCCAGGATCAGCGCTGCGGGCACGTAGATGAGCGCGACGCCGTACAGGGCGGCTACCAGGCACACGGCCTCCAGCAGGGTCAGCACAACGGTTCTCACCACAGGTTCGGCGCCTCCTCCGATTCGTCGACCTCGGCACCGAGCCCCCACCGGGCGAGGGTGGCCGCCACCAGCGGGCTGATGTCCACGGACACGATCCGGCGGGCCCACGCCCACGCGTCGCCCAGCGGCCGCTTCTGCGCGCCCGCCAGCGCCGCGGCGAGCGGCGCCTGGTCGAGGTGGGACAGGACCTGTTCGGTGACCGCGTCGTAGAACTGGCCGCAGGCCGCAGCGACCTCGCGGCCCTTCGGCTGGACGACCGTGACGCCGAGGCGCTCCTCCAGCTCGGCGATGAGCGACCCGGCGGGGCCGGCGCCGTCGATGACCCAGCACCGCGGCCGCCACTTCTCGTGCAGCTCGGCAGCCCGCTCGAGGATCCAGCCCGTACCGGGCCGGTGGTCCACCACCTCAACGTGCGTGCCGCCGCGCCACTCACCGGCCACGCCGATCGCCGCGTGGCTGCGTTCCGGCGTCATGTCGATGGCGAACGCCACGGGATCCGACGGGGAACTGTCCGCGGCCGCCAGGGCACGCCACGCGTCCTCGCCGATGACCTGCCACGTGTCCGCCGTGTCCGACGGGTAGTCGCCCACACCGAGCCGCTCACGGGCGTAGCCAGCGGCGCTCAGCGTCGACCGCTCGTTCGCCACCTTCTCCAGCGTCAGTCGGAAGCCGATCGCCGGGTTCGCCTTCAGTACCGCCTCGTCCGACCTGGCGTCGTCGTGCGCCGTGCAGTCCTTCGGGCACTCGTCGACGTGCAGGTCACACGACCACTCGAAGTACGCCAGCGACGGATCCGGCGTGCCAGACTCCAGCGCGGCCAGCGCGCGGCGCCGCAGACGGCCCAGCTGTACGGACAGGGCGCCGATGCCCGCGCTGCCCAGGTACCAGATCTGCGGGTTGTCGACGGCCGCCATCGTCGGCAGCAGCGCGTCCATCGCCTCGTCGCCAAGGATCATGTCCTCGTCGAGGATGTTGCAGTCGCCGGTGAAGCCCCGCCCGCTGCCCTTACTGCGCGCGATGAAGCGGAGCGTCTGCCCAGTGTGCAGCTCGATCGACTCCTCGCCGACCGTGTACCGGTACGCCTTCACGCGTTTGTGCAGGTCAGGGCACCCACGGATCAGGCGCTCGATCCGCTTGAACGCCGCCTTGGCCGTCTTGAACTCGTGCGCGCTGTGCAGGATCAGCTGCTCGCCGCCGATGAACAGGCCCCACAGCTCGCGGGCCTCGATGATCCCGCCCTTGCCGTTCTGCCTCGGCACGTTGACGCACACCTCGAACGCCGACCAGGAGCCGTCCGCGTCCTCGCCCATCCCGCGCCGCAGGACGTACTGCTGCCACGGGTCCAGGTGCAGCCCGGCGCGGGCGGCGAGGTCGATGGCTTCCTGGCCTGCGCTGGTCGCGGACGGCGGCACGGTCTCGATGGGCGGCTGCTGCCAACCGACCACCAGGGCGTCAGTCGCCGGAGGCTCGGGCTGCAGCGCGGCGCTTGGCTCGCTGAGCAGCGATGTCATCGACGCTGTCCCCCTTCGACTCGACGGGCGCCAGCTTGCGCAGGTCAACCATCACAGCGCGTAGCTCTCTGGCAGCGTTGGACTTGCCGGTCGGGCCGCCCGGTTCGTCGATCGACTCGGCCAGCGCGATGGCGACTTGGGCCAGGCCGGGCGCTATTTCGTCAACGTGAAGGCTGGCGATTTCTTCGGTGATCTTGTCGGTGACACGCCCCATGATCACCTCCGGTAGTCACTCAGCGTGACGTCACTCAGTGTGACGGCCTGCTAAATCGCTGGAGTTCGCTTCGGCGGAATAGGAAGTGATCCGAGCCGCGCAAAAAATCGGGCGACAAGGGCGTTTGGGTCGCCCGGGAAGGCTCCGAACTTTTGACCCACTCTCCCCCTGTCGGCCGTGATCACTCGGCTCGTCGTCGGCGTCGGCGGGGGGTTCACGCTGGGTGTGGTCGCGGTGGGTGACTGGGGGTCACCAGGCTCGGGAGGCTTGCGGCATAGCCTCGCGGGGCCGGCCGCGGCGGGCGTTGTACCAGCGGGCGGCCACGCGCTCCATGTGGGGGGACCTCATCGAAGCGATGCGTTCCATGACGATCGTCTCGCCCGGGTCGACCACCACGATGCGCGCCTTGTACCGCTTGTACTTCGCCAGCGCTTTGCCGCTCGGCATGGTGTGGATGAGGTACACGTCGAGCTGGTCGACCAGCTGCAGGGCCTCGTCGAGGGCGGCGTAGCGGGCGCGGTGGGCGACCCGGAGGTGCAGCGGGTGCTGGTTCCAGTTCGGTGCGCCTGGTCCGGTGAGCGCGCGGGTGATGCGGTCGAGGTCGATGACCACGTCGTCGGGCTTGGCGTGTGCGTCGATCCATGTGGTCTTGCCTGCGGCTGGCGGGCCGGTGACGACGTACAGCACGCGCTCACCACCTCCGTGACGCCCGCTGGGGTGGCCGGGGGGTGGTGCGGTTGCCGCGGGCGCTGTTGCAGCGGCGGTGTGCGGGGCGGGCGTTGGCCCGGTCGAGCAGGCTGCCGCCGCGCGAGAGCGGCACTTCGTGATCCAGGGTGAAGCTGAACGGGTGCCGCGCGTCGAGGTCGTAGCCGATGTCGTGGCCGCACCACCAGCACGGGAGCCGCTGGGCTCGGAGCCAGGCGCAGAGCCTGCGGTAGGGGCGCCCGTTGCGCGGGTTGCCGGCCACGGGCGCCACCTCCGTCACGGTCAGCCGGGGAAGTCGTCTCCGAGCACGGCGCGCCGCTCGCGGTCCGCCCGCCGGTTCAGTGCGGCGTGCATGCGGTACGCGGTCACCGTCAGCAGCAGGAACACGATGGCGAACAGTGCCTTGGTCACCACCGACACGATGCCGAATCCGCTCGTGGCGCTGGCGATGAACAGCATGATCAGGTTGCCGGCCAGCCAGGCGAACCAGACCCGGAACTTCTCGACGCGCACGGCCTTCTGGATGTCGCTGTAGCTCGGCTCAGGCATGGTTCCCCCACGGGTGTTCGGATGCTGGTGTGCATCATCCGTCGCGGGGTGGGCCGTGTGGAGGGTCTGTGGCCGTGTTGTGACGCGTTGGTGTCCGTCGCCTGGCGCCCCGCATCCCGCGGGTGCCCGTGATCCCCGCTGGGGCCGCCTCCAGCCCCGGGCGCCAGGCGACGGACGGACACGACGAAGCCCCCGGGGATCAGGTCACCCGGGGGCTTCGTCGTGTGTCTGTGGTGCCGCGTGTGGGCACAGCTGTACGCGGAAATCGTGGCTCATCGATCGTCGCACGTCAAGCGGCTACTGCTCCTCGCTGCCCAGGGCGGCACGGCTTGGCTGCGTCCTTGGCTGCCAGGACGTCAGCGACACGGTAGACGGGGCGCTTTGGGGTGCCGCCGCAGCGGGTGAGGACGCCACGGCGGACCCAGTCGCGGATGGTTGCTGGCTTCACGCCGCAGGCGCGGGCTGCCAGGGAGGTGGTGAGCGTGCCGGAGGGCGGGACGAGGTACTCCATGCCTCCATGATGCCTGCTGGACGCGCTCTTCAGGGGGTGCTTCTCACCCCCTCTAGGGGCGCTACTTCGCAGGTCAGTGGCCTCTACACCCCCCACTACAGCGGTAGCGGCCCCCCTCTAGATCCACAGCAGTGGTAGAGGGGGGCCGCAGGGGTGTTCCGGGGGCGGGTTGTAGAGGGGGAGGGGTCTACCGGGCGTCGAGGAGCTCGGGCGGCACAGCGGCCTCCAGGTCCTCGCGCCGGTAGCCGGCGAGGTTCTTCCCGGCGATGTTCACCTGCTTCGTGGTCCGCTTCACCCCGGCGTCCTCCAGCTCCCGGGCGAGGCGTTCGGCGTCCCAGTCGCCGTACTCGGGGTCGAGGTTCTCCAGCCGCTGCAACAGGTCGACGGTGTGCATGCGGGAGGTGTGCCGCATCACGGTGAGGCAGTCGGACAGGACGGGGGCGATGGTGACGGCGGCCTGGTCGGCGGCCGCGGTGACGTCGGCGACGGCGTCGCCGGTCAGCTGGCCGTGCTTCTGCCGCAGGGCGCGTCCGCGCTGGCACAGCTCGGAGAACGCGGGCCCGTCGAGGAAGTCGGCCCGCACGGTCACGAAGCTGGCGGGCCCGGTGACCAGGACGCCGGTGCCCTTGTGCTCCTCGGAGAGCACGGAGGCGTCGGCGCCCTGGGCGGCCTTGCCCTTGCCGAGGACCATGTCGCTGGACGTCTGGTCGACGACCTGCGTCGAATACCGCAGGGTGATGATCTCCCGCAGCTTGGTGGGCACGCTGTCGGCGTCGGGGCGCTGCGAGGCGTAGTTGCTGATGAACCCGGCGGCGGGGCCGCGGCGGGCGATCCTGCAGAGGTCGTTGATGACCTGCTCGCGGTCGTCCTTCTCCATCGCGGTGAAGTACTCCTGCAGCTCGTCGATGGTCACGAAGATGACGGGCAGGTTGTACTTCTCCACGATCGCCGGGGTGAGCTTGCCTTCCGGGCAGACGGAGACGGGCAGGCCGCGCAGCAGGGCGAAGCGGCGTTCCATCTCGGCCAGGAGTTCCTTCAGCATCGCCTTGAGCGCTTCGACGGCGTCGTCTTCGGCGCCCATGACCAGGCGGTGCGCGACGGCCTTGGCGGGCATCCAGTCGGCGCCGCCCTTGCCGTCGGCGACGTAGTGCCGCACGTAGGGGTCGAGGAGGCCGGCCGCTGTGAGCAGGCGCTGCGTGAACGTCTTGCCGCGGCGGGGGAGGCCGCCGAAGAACAGGGACTGCCACATGACGGGCACAGTGATGCGGTTGCCGCGGGCGTCCTGCCCGAACGGGATCGGGTCCCACACGGAGAATGTCTCCAGCTTCTCCAGCGGCGACTTCACCGGTTCGCCCAGGTAGGGGTCATCGTCGGCGACCCACATGGAGACGCGTCCGGCGTGGCCGCCGCCGGCCGCGCGGACGCGGGAGGCGATGACTTGGATTTCGTCGACGCCGAGCTCGGCGGCGATGGCTGTGCGCTTGGCGAGGACGTCGGCGGCGGTCTTCCCGCCGCCGCGGGGCAGGTCGAAGACGACGGCCCAGCCGCGGCCGTCGCGCACGGGGCCCATGACGCAGGTGATGCGCGGTCCGTCGTCGTCCTTCCCGGCCTTGAGCAGGCCGACGGCGCGCAGGGCATCGTTGAGCTGCTGCGCGTTCATGTCGACCCGCAGCGGCGGCGTGGGGTTGTCGAGCAGCTGGACGTCTTCGCCGCGCCCCAGGTGAGCGAGCGGTACCGCGGCGGCGGCGACCATGCCGGCCTGCAGCAGCGGCGGGGCGAGGTACCAGCCGACCGCGGCGGCCGCGACGGCGGTAGCGGCGGCTCCCCACCGCCAGCGGCGGGCCAGGGTGCGCTCCCGGTGCAGCAGCGCGTAGCGGACGGCAAGGTCGACATCCTCGGGCTGCTGCCGGGTCTGCGCCCGCAGGGCCTTGACGGCGGCGCTGCGGTCGGAGGCGACCAGGGTGGGCCACAGGCCCCGGGCAGCTCGCCACAGGCCCTTAACTGCCAGCCACGCCATGCGCACCGCGTACTTCGGCACGCGGAGCGAGTGGTAATAGGCGTGCCACACGCACAGCCTGCCGAGGGCCGTGGTGTTGGCGGTGAGGGACCGCCAGGACCGGGCCCACGGCGGGAGGATCGGCACGTCAGGCACGGTGAGCCAGTCCGCCAGGGGGTTGTCGGGCCGGTCGACGGCCTCGACCTCGGTGGACTCGGGCTCGGGGGCGGGGTCGGCCGACGGTTCGGGCGCGAACTTCAGCAGCTTCACCTGCGGTTCGGCGTGCCCGTTGACGGCCCCGATGAGGGTCTCGGTCATGATGGGGTGCTCCTGCTGTCTGTGAGGCGGTCAGGGGCCCGGGGCGGCCGGTCGCGTGGCCGTGGACGGCCGCCCCGGGGCGCGGCTATTTGTCGCCGTTGGCGCGCTTGCGGGCGCGTTCCTTGATGCGCTCGATGCCGCGGTCGATGTCGGGCTGGTGGGTGATGCCGGCGGCCGCGCGGCGCACGCCGCGGACCTCAAGGCGGACGATCTGCGCCTTCTCCCAGCCCGTCAGCTTCGGTTCCTTGGCCATGGTGTTCCTCCTGGTCAGCGGTGCTTGAGGTAGTCGCGCCAGAGGCTGCGCAGGATGAGCACGCAGATGGTGGCGCACGGTGCGGCGATGGCGATGGCGAGGAAGCCGACCGCCAGGCCGATGGAGCCGGCGCACACGGCGAAGCCGAGGCCGACCCACTTGCCGACGTTCGCGGGCTCCTTGTGCGGGTGCTGGCAGGCCTGCGGCTGCTGCTGGTTGAGCAGCTGTTGCGCCTGCAGGACGGCGGCGATGAGTTCGATCTGCCGCGTGTTGTCGGCGGCTTCGACGGCGTCGCGGGCGGCCTTTTCCAGGTTGCTCATGCCGTCCACCTCCGGGTGATGACGGGACGCGCGAGGACGCCGAGGACGAACGCGAGGACGGCGGGCTGCGCGGCCAGGTGCGCCAGTGTTGCGGCGGCGAGCGGCAGCGCGGCCGGCCAGCAGGCGAGCAGGAGCCCGAGGAGGGCGCCGAGGATGAGCCAGCGCATCACGCGTATCCCCCGTTCCCCTCGTCGCGCGTCACCGGCGCCTGGGGCTGCTGCTGCGCCTTCTTCTCGGCCCGGGACAGGGCGGTGCGCACGTAGGGCTCGTCGACGACCAGGCGTCGGTGCCGGGCGATGTGCTCGACGATGTCCTTCGCCTTGGCGTCGCGTCCGAGGGCTGATGCGGCTTCCTCGATGGCGCCCTGCAGATTCACGGGCGGCAGCGCGTTGACCTGCTGATGCGCGGGCGCATCACCGCGCTGCACCTCGTACTCGGGGGGCCGGGTGCCGAGGACGAGCGCGACCTGGACGGTGTCGACGACGACCCCGTAGGAGACGAGCAGGGAGGCCAGTTCGGCGGGGGGCGCATCAGGTCGCGCATCATGGGCGAGGCGGATCGCATCGACCGTGTCCATCTCGGCGAACTCGCGGCGCAGCGCCTCGGTGGCGGTGGCCGGTCGGGACTGGGCGGGCGGCTCCTCGACGGCGGCCGGGGTGGCCGCGCCGTACATGGCGGCGAGGGCCGCATCAGCTCCGTCCCGAACGCGGTGGCGCTGGACGTCGACCAGGCCCGCGCCGAGCTCGGTGTCGCCGACGCCGACGTACTTGGCGAGCCGCCAGTACCGGCGGACGGCCAGCTTGCGCTTCCATGCGCCGGGGTGGCCGTCGGCGACGGCGCGTTGGAAAGCGAGCTGCCGGGCGGCGTCCGCGTTGTGGCGCTGCACCTCGGCGTCCACGCCGGTGGTGTAGACGACGATGCTGCGGGCGATGAAGCCGAGGCCTTCGGCTGCGCCGGACATGGCGAGCGGGGTCACGGCGTAGACGGCGGCTTCGCGGGTGCTGCTGGCGATGGTGAGGCCGATGCAGCTGGCGGACGCGGGGGCGAGCCACATTCCGCCGCGGACGACGGCGGGGGAGGGCTGTCCGAGCATGGTTCGGCCCAGCATGATCAGGGCGAGGATGAGGGTGAGGCCTTCGCCGGCGGCGACGACGCCGGCCGCGGTGGCCTGTCGGTGGAACTCGGCGGCGGCGTTGGTGTAGGTGCCCCAGGCGCCGAAGCCGCCGACGGCGACCATGATGACGGCGGCCGCGCCAAGGACGGTGGCCTGGCCGCGGGTGAGGGTTCGGGTGCTCACTGGCTCTCACCCCGTTCGGCGTCCAGCGCGGTGACGAGCTGGCGCAGCGCGAAGTCGAGGTCGACGGCGGCGGTCATCATCGCGCCGTACGAGTGGATGTTCTGGGGCGCGCAGCGGTCCAGGGACTCGCGGGCCATGCGCAGCGCCAGGTCGACCGTGTGGACGTCCGGCTCGCGGTCCTTGCCCGGGGTGAACAGCGCGTCGTAGGGGGTGCTCATCGGCGGCCTGCCTCTCCAGCGGCGCGGAAGACGCGGGTGGCGGTGCCTTCGGGCGCGTGGGGGAGGTCGACCGGGTAGGTGCCGGGGGCCACGACCATCAGGCGGGCGGCGTGGTGCTCGCAGCCAGCCACGCCAGCGTTCGTGAGGGCGAGGACGGTCACGACGACCGGTCCGCCGCAGGGGCTCGTGTCGTCGGGGAGCGCGGCCGGGCACTGGAGCGCGGGCGGCGTGGTGTCGGCCGGCCTGGCGGTCGGCTCGGAGCCGAGGGCGCGCAGCAGCAGGCGCAGGGACTCGCGCAGGGACAGAGCGCTGTCGCTGTCGAGCAGCTGCTGGGCGACGTTGATGGCCACGTCCAGGTCGCTGGGCTCGGTGGCCGGTGCGGGTTCGGGGGCCACGGCCAGGAAGGCGGAGACGTGGTGGTGCTGCTGCTGGCGGTTGGGGGCCGCGTTGATGTAGTCCTCGCGGCACAGCGCGAGCAGCTCGGTAACGCGCTCCGGGGAGCTTGCGCGCGCACTGAGGCGCGGGAAATGATCGGTCATGCCGACTCCTGCTCTGATCAGGTGTTCGGTGCGAAGGGTCGGGCGGTGCGCGCGCCGGGGGTTGCAGCCCCCGAGCTGCCGCCCGGCCCTTCTTGCTTGCCCTCAGTATTCAACAGCCTGAACAGATTGTCCAGGCTAGTGAACGCATCGGGTGTGCATCACGCCGAATCAGCAGGCTGGAAGTGGTGCAGCATCAAGTAGTCCTCGGGCCCGTAGACCGTCCCGCACCACCGGCATATCAGCCTCGTCTCGCCCGGCAGGCGGGAGATCACCGCCCCGCACACCACGCCTTCGCCGACCAGCGCGACGCACGCCCCGATCCGCTGCGGCTGCGGCTCCGGATCCCCGACGATCGAGCGGGCCTGCCCGTTCAGCTCCGCCACCTCGCGAGCGAGGTCACCAGCCGCCGGGTACTGCGCCACGATCCAGTCCAGCTCTTGCGCCAGCCACCGGCAGTCAGCCTCCAGGCGGGCGGGCGGGGGCGCCCCGCGGTGCGGCCACCGCAGCCGCCGGACGTCGGCCCGCCACGAGTGGATCACCTCGGTGGCACGGCCGAGGTGCACCGTGTCGAGGACGTCCTCATTGATCGGGGAGCGGGGGCCGGCCGCGGACTTGGTCGCGACGATCTCGCCCCAGCCGGAGCGGCGGGGCACCAGGCACTCGCCGACCTCGCGGTACAGGGCGGGGAGTTCGAGCAGCCGCGCGGCCAGCTGCTCCCGGTGCCGGTTGCACAGGTAGCCGCTGGCCGCGCGGTCGCACAGTTCGCACGTGCTCACGGGGTGGTGCTCTCCTTGGACTCGCCCTCGTTGCCGGCCGGGGCCTCGACACCGAGGATGTGCACCGGATCTATGGGCGGCCGGCGCATGTCGGCGGGGTACTGGGTGCAGCCGCCGCAGATGCCGCCGATGACGGGCGCGGTCGGGTGCTGCGTGCAAGGACGGTCGGGCCCCGGTTCGGCGAGAGCGTTCCGGACCCGCGCAGCGGGAACCTGCGCATGCGTCCAGCCGTACGGGGCGATGGACGCGCGGACGCGCTCGATGGTGGCCTGCGCCTGCTCCAGCTCCTCGGCGAGGCGGTCGCGGTCGGCCTCGATCTCCTGCGCCTTGGCCTTCCAGATGTCGCCGCGCCGCCACCCGCGGCTGGCGTTCTCGTACAGCTCGTCCAGTGCCTGGTCGTTGATGGTGCTCGCGGTGTAGCGCACGGGGCTCATGCCGTCCTCCGCTGGTGCTCGTAGTTCGTGCAGGTGTGGTCATGGGCGGTGCCGGTGGACGTCCACCAGCGTTCGCAGCAGCCGTCTTCCAGGTCGGCCCTCGCTTGGCTCGACCAGGCGCGGAGGCGGGCGGCCCGCTCGGCGCGCACGGCGGCCGCGCGGCGTTCGTGGGCGGCGGCGTACTCGCGGGCGACGGCGACGGCCAGGAGCAGGACGACGCCGAACAGGGCGATGGCGTACCACCAGGCGTCTGCACGGGCGCTGGTGACGGAGCAGTGGGCGGTGAAGGAGGCGGCGGCCAGGTACAGCCACCGCAGGACGCGGTCGGAGAGGGTCACGGCTGGCCTCCGTCTCGGGGCGGGAGGGGCCGGCCTTCCCGCCGCGCTTTCTCTTCGAGCGCCTCGGCGATCACGTAGGCGGGCACCAGGCCGCCGTAGCTGACGCGGAGCAGGGCGAGGGAGCGCTGGTTGACGTACTTGGGCTGCGGCTGACGCCGCACCCCGCTCACCGGGCACCGCCGGGCGCCTCGTCGGCCATGCGGCGCAGCAACGGGACGATCTCGCAGTGACAGCCGTCCTCCCACTCGGGCTCGACACAGCCGTGGTCGGGGCAGTGTTCGATGAGCTTGTCGGTGAGCGCGAGGGCGGCCGCCCGGTCGACGGGCGGCTGCTCGTCGGCCCACACGATCCGCGTGGCGCCGTCGTGCCCGTGGATGGCCACCGCGTCGCTCAGGCGCTCCCAGTGGACGGTGGACGGCCGGTCGCCTATCCAGCGCAGGGCCACGGTCCCGTCGGGCCACAGGACGCCGTCGGCGATGCGGCCGGTGCCGGAGACGCCGCTGATGTCGTGGTCTCGCTGGAGGTGAAAGAGGCGGGGCTGAGTGGTCATCGTCTGTGTCCCTCCGTGGTGTGATGGGCGGGCGGCCGCCCCTGATTCGCGCAGGGGCGACCGTCGCGCGTGGTCATCCGGCCTGCGGCAGAGAGGCACGCCAGGCCTCGACGACCTTCTTCGGAACGCGACCGACGGGCGGGCAGTCGACACCGTTCGCCGCGGCCCAGGCCCGGACTTCGGCCGCCGGGTAGCCGACGGGCTTCCGGGTCTTCTTCGGCTTGGCCGGCACCAGCTCGGCCTCACGCGTGCGGAGTTCGGCGAGGCGCTTCTCCAACTGCTCGGCCTCGGTCGTGATGGCAGTCAGCTCCTGGTCGGTGGCGTACCTCTTGCGGAGGCCTCCGAGGGCAGCGCGGGCGCGGGCGGCCTGGTCCTGAACCTCGGGGTCGGGGTGTTCGTCGCCCCACTTGAGGAGCTGGCCGACGGGGAGCGGCTGCGGTTCGTTGGTCGGGCGTGCCTTGAGGGGCAGGTCGGGGATGGAGGAGAGCTGCGGTACGGGCTGGGCCATGGGTTCGGGTCCTTCCTGGGTGTCATCGGTGAGGCGGAGGCGCCCTTGGCGGGCGGCTTCGGGGCCGCCTTGGGTGTCGATCTCGTCGAGCAGGCGGTGTAGGGCGGCGATGGTCATCGGCTCGCGGGGCAGCAGCCGACGTGCACGGTCGTGCCGGTCAGGCCGTGGCCGTACTCGCCGACGCCCGGGCAGGCGTCGTTCTGCGCCTTGTGCTCCGGGCAGTAGTCGCCGGACCGGTCGCACTGCCATCCCTGGGCGCGCAGGTGTGCGCGGGCGACCTCCAGCCGCTCAAGGCTGTTCTGCTCGGCGGACACCATGTACTCGCCGGTGGCCTCGGTACCGCAGTCGTCGCAGAAGACGGTGATGCGGGACGGGTAGAGCGGGCTGTCCGGGTCCCGCAGGATCGCCGAGACGACCTCGGGTGTGAGCGGGGTTCGGTTGGGGGTGGGCTGGTTCTCCATGGGTTCCTCCGTGGTGTGATGAGTGGAGGTCCGGGCCTGTTACCGGCAGGCCCGGACCGCTACGCGGCGGCGGGAAGGATGAGCTGGCCCAGGACCCGGCCGACGCGGTCCTGGTCGATGAGGTCGGCGACGTCACCCGCGGACGCACCGCGCGGCACAGCGAGGCCAATGCGCCGGCAGAGCCCGAGTTGCTTCGCGGTCGGCTTCCCGGACCGCCAGCGGGCCTGACGCACGACGAACGCGTGCGGGGCGAGGACCTTGGCCTGCTGCTCCAGCCAGGCCAGCGCCTCCGGAAGCGGGCGGGCGGTGTCGTCCTTGGGCGGCTGCACCCCGGCGGCCTCCGTCCAGCGGCGCATCCGGTACAGCCGGGTCCCGGGGTCCCGGACGAGAAACAGGAACATGGCGCCCGTCAGCCGGATGAACCACGTGCCGTCGGCGGTGCGCAGCCACCGGATCGCCGACGAGCCGAACAGGTTGATCTCCTCGGCCTCGACCCGGGCGGTCAGGACCCTGCGCTTCTCGGCGGCCGCGGCCTCCTCGGCGACCTGACGGAGCGTCTTGCCCTCCTCGGCCTGGCCGATCTCCCGCGCGGTCAGGTCGACCATCGAAGCGAGCTTGTGCCGGGTCGACGCGCCCATGACGTCCAGCAGCAGCGCATCGCTCTTGCCCGCCGCCGGGCGCAGCGCGCGGCCGGCCATCTGCACGTACAGGCCCGCCGACTTGGTGGGGCGGGCGATGACGGCACAGGACGTGTGCGGGGCGTCGAACCCTTCGGTGAGCACCATGCAGTTGGTGAGCACCTGCACGTCCCCGGCGGTGTAGCGGGCGAGGGTGGCCCGGCGGTCGTCCCGGCTCATGTCGCCCCACACCGGGGCCGCGGAAATGCCGACGGCCTCCAGCGCGGCGGCAGCGGCCTGGGCTGTTGCCACGGTCGGGGTGAAGACCACGCCGGGCCGGTCCGCCGCGTGGTCCAAGTACGCCTTGGCGATGGCGTCCAGCGCGCCGGAGTCCTCCAGGGCCTGGCCGAGTTGGCCGTCGACCAGGTCGCCGCCGCGGGTGCGGACTTTGTCGAGGTCGAGGGTGTCGACGGTGATGCGCTTGCCGCGGACGTCGCACAGGTAGCCGTCCGAGATCATGTCGAGGATGTCCAGGCGGAACACGACGTCCTCCCAGACCTCGGCCAGGCCGCCGTCCTCGCGGTGCATGGTCGCTGTGAACCCGGCGACGGGCACGCCGTCCCAGGCGCCGAAGTGCGCGAGGACCTCCATGTAGGTGCGGGCCGCGGCGTGGTGGCACTCGTCCACGATGACCATGCCGATGTTGCGGATGGCCTCGCGCCGCTTCGGTACGGCCAGGGTCTGGACGCTGGCCACGATCACGTCGGCGTCGTGGTGGTCGTCGCGCTGCGCCTTGACGATGCCGACGCGCAGCATCGGGTCGACGGCCAGGAGCTTGGCGGCGGCCTGCTCGAGCAGCTCCTCGCGGTGCGCGATCACGAGGACGCGGCGGCCGTTGAGGGTGTCGAGCATCTGGTGCGCCAGGTGGGAGAAGACGACGGTCTTTCCTGCTCCGGTGGGGAGGACGACGGCCAGCCGGTTGGTGCCAGCGGCCCAGCCCTTGCGCAGGGCCTCGATGGCGTCGACCTGGTAGGGCCGCGGGGTGAATGCCTGCGGTTCGGCGGTAGCGGTTGCGGTGCTCACGGTTCACCTCGGTTCGGTTGCTGGGCTGTTGCGGGGAGTGCGGGGACTTGGCGGGAGTCCTGCGGGGACTCCCGTGCGGTCCTTTGGTGGCGCTGATCAGCGGTTTTGCGGGGATGCGGGGACTTGCGGGGAGTTGGGGAATCCCTTGATGCCGGAGGCCTTCAGAAACGCTGTGCGATGACGTGCGGCACATGTGATGCGCGATGTATGTGGGATGCGCGCGCTATACAGGGGAGTGGGGCAGGCCCCCGCAAGTCCCCGCATCCCCGCATCCGTGCAGGTCGGCCCCTGTGCGGGGACCTGCGGGAGTCCCCGCAGAGGTCCCCGCCGAGTCCCCGCACTCCCCGCAGGACGGCCGGTCACGACTCGTGCCCGCCGGTGCCGCGGTCGGCGTGGACCTCGACACGCCACAGGTTCTGCTTCCTGTGGCTGTCGACGACCATCACGACCTTGTGGGTGCCGAAGTAGCGGCCAGCCCGGGCCTTCAGCCAGATGCCCAGCTGGTTCGCGCTCGGTGGCTCGTCGCCCTTGCGCGGCACGTGGTTGGGCAGGCCCTTGATGACGGCCCCGGTGGCCAGGGGTTCGCCGCCGTAGGTCTCCCGCCACATCTCCAGGAAGAGAGCCCACTCCTGGAGCTCGTCGTCCTGGTCCCGCGCTTCGTTGCGGTCGGCCATCCATCCCTCGACTCCGAGGAAGTCGAGCAGGCCGGCCATGAGGCTGGCCCACTCGCTGTAGTCGCCTTTGCGGACGCGGACCTGGGGCGTCCCCGCGGCGACCCAGGCCCGGACGAGGGTGACGAGGGCGGCGACCAAGGTGGACGCGTTGTGGCGCAGCCAGGGCCGGAGGTCGCCGACGGTGAAGTTGTCGCGCTGGTCAGGGTCGGGGCAGTCGGGGTCCAGGCGGACCCAGAGGACGCGGCGGCCGTTGTCCCCGCCGGTGCGGAGGGCGTTGCCGGTGACGATCCAGAGCCGATCGTTCGGCATGGTCACCTTGGACGTGGCACCCAGGACTCGGTCGCCCCAGACCTCGGAGGTCAGCAGGGCGGACAGGACCGGGCTCTTGATGATGCAGCCGTTCGGCAGGTTGTCGAGGACGACGACGGGCTGTCCGGTGCCGTACAGCTGCGTTGTGATCGACTTCCGTAGCTCGGTGTCGTTCTCGGGCCAGGCCGTGTCCGCGATGCCGTAGCAGTGCCGGAAGATGTCCTTCAACAGGGACTTGCCGGACCCGGCGGCCGTCGCGGTGAGTACGAACATCGGCGTCGGCCCGTGGAAGTACGGCCGCAGGATCGGCGTCAGCAGCGCGCCCAGGAAGTGCGCGCGGTCGCTGGCCGCGACCCAGGGGAAGTCCTTCAGCACCTGGTCGAGGACGATGCCCTTGGCCCTGTCGAGGCTGTCCCGCGTCACCTGGGGGGCGAGGCGGCGCAGCGGCACCCGGGGCTCCAGGTACAGGCCGGTTGCCCGGTCGTAGCCGAGGGAGTCGAGCAGCGTGCCGTCGGGGCGGATGACCGGCGAGGTGACGATGCCTCGAAGAACGGGCAGGGGCCAGTCCTTCCGGCCGAGGATCGTGGAGCAGCTCTTGGGCATGAGCAGCTCGCGCTCTTCCTCCAGCTGCTCGGTGGCCGGGTTCCGCTTCACGGTGAAGCTGGTGACGTGGTCGGCGAGGTAGGCGCGCAGGTTGTCGGTGCCCAGCTGCTGCACCACCGGGTCGTCGTTGTCGTCCCGGTACACCCAGCACGGCCCGCCGGACCGCTTGTACAGGTCGGGCAGACGGCCGTCGCCCATGAGCGCCAGGACCCCGTCGATGCCGTCGGCCTCGTTGGTGATGTCCAGCTCCGGACGAGACGGCACAGACCGCAGGTGCGGGCCACCCTCGAACCCCTCCTGGGCGTCCGGCGCGTGGTCGGGGTCGAGCGCCGACGATCCGTCGGCGAAGTGCTGCGCGGGCACGGAGGACAGGCGCCGGCGGGTCGGCTCGGTGCCGTAGCCGCGTCCACGCAGCTCGGCGGCGGCACGCTTGAAGTGTTCGGCTTTGGTGCCGCCCTGTGTCAGGTGGGTGTACGCGGCGAACTTGTCGTAGGGCGTCTCGGAGTCGAACGTCGTCGAGGTAGTGAAGACGTACAGGCGGTCGCGATCCGCGGCGTGGCCTGTGGTCGCAGAGATGCCTTGGGTCTTGCCCTTGCGCCTCCAGTACGTCGTCGAGCCGCGCGTGAAGATGGGGTCGAACTCGTCGCCGATGATGTCCGGCCAGTCGGTGCGGGCCTCGAAGTCATCACCGGGCCGGACGGCGCCAGCGGGCAAGTCACGCTTCGGCCGCGGGGCGGTCTTGGCCTTCTCCTCGGTGGGCATCGCGTCGACCGCGCGGCAGAGAGCGTAGATCGCCTCAAGGTCTTCCGGCCCTACGACGGCCATGGTGGTGGGGCCGCCGGCCAACCGAACGTAGGGCTTGCCGCTGGGATGTGTAGAACCGTGTGACGGAGCGATGACAACGAAGCCGCCCTCGCCGCGCGTCTCGATCAGGACCCGCACGATCTGCGTGCCGGGCTTCTCTGCGACGCGCTGACGTTCTTCCGGTGTGTACTCATCCTCACGGGCCAGGCGCCGCGCGAGCTTGGTGTTCGGGGCGGCGGGCCTTCCCTCGACGACGACCTTGTAGTGGACGCCGCCCGATGGGGACTCGTCTGCCCAGCCGGTCGTGACTGCCTGCCAGAGGTCGCCGAGCCCGCTGTTATTGGCAAGCTCGGTGACCTCCTCGAGGAGGCCCTCCCTGACGGCCAGGCCTTCGAACTCGATCAGTTCGATGTTCCCGGAGACGGCGCCGGTGACGACGCCGATGCCGGTACGCCGAACGTTTCCGAACCACTGGTCGTGGTCTTCGGAGGTAGACCGCGTGACCTTGTACTGGGTCCAGCTACGGACGTCAGGGGCCTTGGTTCCGTCGGACCTGACGGGAAGGACGCACAGGCCAGCGTCGTGCAACTCGCGGGCGGCGGCCCGGAGATCGGCGGTCTGTGGGTCGGTCAAGGGGTGCCCCCGTGGTGCTTGATCAGATGCTGGGTCTTGATGCCGTCGACGAACGGCTTCACGTCGTCGCCGAAGACGGGGCCTTCCTTCGGCTGCGGGCAGCCGGGGCGGGTGCACTCGTAGCGGGCGCGGACGTTGTCCATGTCCACGAACAGGGCGCCGTGGACGCGCTGGGGTTCGGCCGTGCGGCCCGGGGTGTCCCGGGCGTGCACGGCGGTGCTGTTCAACGCGCCGCCCGGGGGGCGACGGTGGCCTGGAACTCGGCGGCCAGGCGCACCTCTTCGTCGCGCTCGGTGATGGCAGCGCGCAGCTGGGCGAGGCTGTCGGCGGGGTCCTGGCCGTGAGGGAGGATCGCGAAGCTGGGCCAGAAGGCCACGAGCTCGCGCACCGTGCCCTCGGTGACCGCCTGCTGGCTGGAGTAGTAGAGGCGCAGCCCATTGACGGCAGCCAGCGCCTGAAGGCTTTCGCGGCGCAGGCCGGCCAGGATCCGGTCGAAGACGACGTCCGGGTCCCGATAGGTCTTCACCATGTCGGCGACGAGGTCGAGGCACTCGGCCACGTCCTGGGCGGCGTCGCGCTTGGCGGCCTCGATGGCGGCCAGTGCGCGCGCCGTCTTGGAGTCGGCGGTGGCCGCCGACGTGGGAAGCTGCTGCATGAGCTGCTCCGTTCCTACTTGCTGGCGCGGGTGGGGCTGTGCTGCTCAGACGGCGTCTCCGGCTGGACCCCGGGGGCGCCGTCGTCATAGGTGGCTGCTGCCGACTGGACCTCGACAGCAGCGGGGGCGGAGAGACCGAGGAAGGCGATCAGGTCGACCTTCCGCACGCGGAGCGCGCGGCCGAAGGGGACGACCTCGATGGGGAACTGCTCCTGGCGGATGAGCTGGTAGCCGGTGCCCTCGCTGATGTTCAGGGCGCCGAAGGCCTGCTTCGCGGTGGGCATCGCGGGCAGGTCCAGGACCTGCTCGGGGGAGAGAGGATTGACCTTCTTCACGCTCATGCGGTCTCGGCCTCCTTGTGCGAGGCGATCGAGATGAAGGCTCGGCCGGCGCGCTCCATGGGGATGAAGAGGACCAGGCGGTCGACGCCAAGGACATCGACGATGGCCTGGGCCTTGTCCTCCGGGACCAGGCGCTGCGCGCCGGACATGAGGGCGCCGACGGTGCCGTGGGCTACTCCGGCGGCGGCGGCCAGTTCGCGGCTGGTGATGGACTCACCAGTGCCGGTTCGCTCCATGAGCGTCTTGAGTCGGTCGCCGCTGACGACCGCGTACATGGTGGGTTGGGATTCGCTCACGTTCACCTCGCGGGACGATCCGTTCATCGCGCTGAACGGCGCGATGGGGTGAGCATTCCATGGGGTGAACGCTTTGTCCAGCTAGCTGAATACGCCGGGGGCGCAGGTAAGTAATCGGTCAATGACTCAGTGCGACCTAGCGCCATCGCCCAACGTGCTGAACAATCCGTGCAGCGCGCTAAATGAACGGTTCAACTGACCTGCCCGTACGCCTCAATGGCAGGCGCAGACCCTGAACGGCCCGAACGCACCAATGACCGCAGGAGTGGCAGGATGACCCCCATGGCCCCCAACGACACGACGACCAGCCGAAACGCCCCCACGCCTGAACGGCGAGCCGAGTTCGCAGACCTCATCAAGAGCCGTCGCGCAGAGTTGCGAATGGGGCTGGACGCGTTCGCAGCGCGGGCGGTCGACCCGGTCACGGGGGTGCGCGTAAAGCGTGGGTGGATCTACCGCCTGGAGAGCGGTGAGCCAGTCATCCCCCCGCAGGTCGAGGAGTTGCGCGCGCTCGCGGAGGCCTGCGAGCTCGCCCTGGAGGTGTTGCAGGACGCGGCCAGCTCGCAGTTCTTCGGTGTCGACCCGCTCCGCAGCGGATCCAGCGAGGCCACGGCCTATGTGCGCAAGCTGGACAGCATCCCAGCCGACCAGCGTGAACGCCTCTTGCGGCTCATCGACACACTCGTTCCACCGGGTGACGACGCGTGACCTGAAACCTTCCGAGGTGCATCACTCTGAGTGAGTTTAAAGAGCTGCCTGTAGACCAGTGAGGTCTCTGGTGCGATCATGTCCGGACACCTTTTTGACCGTAAGGGTGCTGGCAGGCGTACAAACTCGAACACACGAACGAGGATGGGGGAGGCCGCATGCGACCCCGGGTTTGGTACTTCTTTTCGGACGATCTGCCCGACGGTGAACTTATCGTTCCGATCGTCTCTGATCATGGCCTGGCCTTTGCCGTGCGTCCCGATGCAGGGATGGACAAAGACATGCTCGCCCGGCTGAACGAGGCAGCGGACCATGTAATGAGCGTGGGGCTTGCCCACCTGGACGTCCGTCAGGGCAAGCCTCCTGAGCGAAGGGAGTAGACCTCATGCCGTCAGCACGTCGGGCAGGGAGCATCTATCGACGCTGCGAGTGCCGCGGCGGCGACGGCAAGCTGCTGGGCAGCGCATGCCCGCAGATGAAGAAGAAGAGCCACGGCTCTGTCGGTCTCCGCCAGGAGCTCCCGCCGGATGCCGAGGGCAAGCGCCGGACCTTCCGGCGCACCGGGTACGACGGAGTCACCAAGGCCCAGGGCGACCTCTCCCGCCTCCAGGCCATCCTCGAACTGCCCGGCGATGACGAGACCGAGCAGCAGCGCGTAGGTGACTTCCTCGCCGACATCGCCAGCCGCCGCGTCGATATCCCTCAGGTCGACGAGGTGAAGCGGCGCCTGGGCGTAGGCGTCCCACTTGACGGTAAGGCCACCGTGGGGGAGTGGCTCGACCGGTGGATGGCCGCCAAGAAGACGCGCAGTACGACGAACGCGGGCTACCGATCCCACATCAAGGTCCACCTGAAGCCGCACATCGGGCACTACCGCCTCGACCGGCTCAACGTCGGCCACGTCCAGGAGATGTTCGACGCCATCGCGGACGAGTCCGACGTGATCCGCGCAGAGAACCAGGCACGCCGAGAGCAGGAGCAGCGGGCGAAGTGGTCCCGGCCCGGGCGGCCGCCGGCCAAGGAACGCGAGCGGCTCGCCGCCGAGCGAGCGAAGCTGGCCGAGATGAAGCCGTACCGCAAGGCGAACGGCGTGGCGACGCGGCACGCGATCCGCCGGACCCTGCGCTCGGCCCTCAATAAGGCGATCGGCGAGCAGCTCATCACCTTCAACGCGGCCAAGCATGTCGAGCTGGGTAGCTCCGCACGGCCCAAGGGCCTGCTGTGGACCGCCGAACGCGTACAGCGCTGGGGGGAGACCGGCGCTGTACCCAGCCCGGTCATGGTGTGGACCCCGGAGCAGCTCGGGCACTTCCTGGACACCGCTGAGGACGAGTCCACCCTGTACGCCTTCTACCACCTGGTCGCTCACCACGGCCTGCGCCGCGGCGAGGGCGTGGGCGCCGACTGGGCGCACGTCCACCTCGACATCGACCCGCCCCGGATCGACGTGCTCACCGAGATCGTGGTGGACGGCTGGACGCCCATCGAGACGGCACCCAAGACGGACAGCTCCATGTCCGCGGTGATGCTCGACCGGGAGACCGTGCGCGTGCTGCGGGAGCACCGGGCCCATCAGGAAGCGCGGAAGGCCGAGCGGCTGAAGGCCGGCAAGAAGTGGACGGAGACGGGCAAGGTCTTCGTGGACGAGGACGGCAGCTGGCTGCACCCCGACGCCGTGTCCAAGGAGTTCAAGAGGCTGGTGGAGCTGGGGAACCTGCCGCCAATCAACCTGCGCGACCTCCGGCACGGAGCGGCCGCGCTCGTGAAGGCCGGCGGCGGCGACATCGATGACGCCAGCAAGAAGTTGAGGCACTCCACGATCGTCCTGACCGCCGACACGTACATGTCCCTGTTCCAGGAGTACGAGCAAGACCTGACCGAGCGTGCCGCAGCTGCTGTGCCGCGCGCTCGCCGGGAACGTGGATCGGCCCCTGCCGAGGGCTCTGTACCGCGGCAGGGGCCGAGAGCAGCGTCGCAGCCAGCAGACACTGAATAGGACCCCTTCACGGTACGGGCCAGCGCTGACAATCGGTAGGCCTAGGCGTAGAATCAACGGACAGGCAAAGGGCCTCTGACCTGCGGGTCGGGGGCCCTTCCTGCTGGCCCGATGCTGGCCCGAACGCCACGCAACAGCGTGATGCGCGGTGGGGTGAGATGGGGTGAGAGGCGTCCAGCGCGGGGGCTGGAACAGCCGTTGACCTGCACTCCTTGGGGTGAGACGGGGTGAGGCCAACGCGGTGGGGTGAGACGCTTCCAGAGATCATCAGACTTTTAATCCATTGGTTGTGGGTTCGAGTCCCACAGGGCCTACGGCCGCAGGAGGAGGGCAGTCCCCTCCGACCTGCTTCGCAGCGCCCGGTTCGGCTTCGGTCGGTCCGGGCGCTGCGGTGTTTTCGCGGCCCGGGGCGCGGCGTGGGTCAGGCTGTGGTCCTTGGGGTTCTCCAGGTGGTCTGGAGGGCGGCGCCCACTTGGTCGGCCAGGGTGACGGCGACCAGGCGGGCCTCCAGCGGCGGGGTGTGACCGGGGGTCGGGCGGAGGAGGAAGCGGCCGTGGAAGTGGCCGCCGGCGAGGACGCGCAGTTCGATGTCCTGGTCGGGCATGCCGAGTCGGTCGACGTCCCACGTTCTGCGCCCGAGGGTGAGGGAGCCGTCGGATTCCAGGCGGGGGGCGTGGCCGAGCAGGGTGCCGTACTCGAAGCGGCAGCCGCTCAGGTGGAGCAGGCCGACGAGTTGCGCGCGCACGGCCTCCACCACCGCGTCGGGTGAGGTCGCCTCCCTGGCCAGCTGGGCCGCGTGGTGGATCTGGGCGAGGTAGTCGGCGTCGGTGATGGTGACGACTTCCAGGCGCCGGGCGCGGGCCGCCAGCTGGGAGATGGTCAGGGCGACGGCGAGCAGCACGACGGCGGTGGTGACGTCGGCGGTGCTCGTGATCGTGAGCCGCTGGTAGGGGACGGTGAAGAAGAAGTCGAACCAGACGGCCGCGGACACGGCGGCGAGGACTCCGGCCGTCCGGTTGCCGAGGGCCGCCGCCGCGACGACGACCACGACGAGGACGAGGGCGACGACGGTGTTGGCCAGGCCGGCGCGGAAGGGCAGCAGCACCGCGCTGACCGCGAGCGGTGCCACGAGGGCGGCGACGATCGCGAGGGGCCCTCTGACGAGGTGGACGGACATCGTGGGCACCTCCTGCCTGCCTCTTCCGGTGTAGCAGGACGAGAGTGACCTGGGACGACCTTTAACGCCTCTCTTGCGCCATATTCGGTGGTTTGCGCGGGATCCTGCCTCTGAGGTTCCGAAGGCGACGTGAGGGCGGTGGAGCCGTGGGCGCGAGGGCCGAGGACGCGGGTCGGCGGCGTACCGCCGGGCGGGCCGTGGGGAGACGGCAGGAGCGGGACCGGCTGACGGTGCCGCAGGGGCTGGCCGCGCTGTCCCTGGACGCGCTCGCCTCGGTGGCCTACGGGCCGGAGGCGATCGTGGTGGTGCTGGCGGTGGCCGGCAGCCAGGGCCTGGGTTTCACCCTGCCGGTCACGCTGGCGATCGTAGTGCTGCTGGCGGCGCTGACGTTCTCCTACCGGCAGGTGATCGCCGCGTTCCCGAACGGGGGCGGCGCGTACGCGGTCGCGGGGCGCCATCTGGGCCGGCGGCTCAGCCTGGTCGCCGCGGCCTCGCTGATCATCGACTATGTGCTGAACGTGGCGGTGTCGGTCTCCGCCGGCGTGGCCGCGCTCACCTCCGCCTTCCCCGCCCTGTACGGCGACCGGGTGCCGCTGTGCGTGATCGTGCTGGGGCTGATCACGGCGGTCAACCTCTACGGGGTCGCCGAGTCCGCCAAGGTGATGATCGCTCCCACCGTGGTGTTCGTCGCGGCGATCGCCGCCGTCGTCGTGGCCGGGCTGGTGCGCCGGACACCGGTGGTCCCGCCCGTCCATCCGACGGCCTCGGCCGTCTCCGCGGTCGGAGTCCTGCTGCTGATGCGGGCGTTCGCCTCGGGCTGCTCGGCACTCACCGGTGTGGAGGCCATCGCGAACGCCGTCCCCACCTTCCGCACCCCGAGGGCCCGGCGGGCGCAGCGCACCGAGGTCGCGCTCGGCGCGCTGCTCGGGGCCATGCTCATCGGGCTGTCGCTGCTCATCGGCAAGTTCCATGTCGCACCGAGCGGTACCAAGACCGTCCTGGCGCAGCTCACCGAGGCGTCCCTGGGCCACAACGCGGGCTTCTACGTGGTGCAGTTCGCCACCATGACGCTGCTCGCGCTCGCGGCCAACACCTCCTTCGGCGGCATGCCCGTCCTGGCCTCCCTGCTGGCCCGCGACAACCATCTGCCGCACGTCTTCGGGCTGCGCGCCGACCGGCAGGTCTACCGCTACGGCGTCGTCGTGCTCGCCGCCGCCGCCCTGGTCCTGCTGGTCGTGGCCGAGGGCGACACCCAGAAACTGGTGCCGGTCTTCGCCATCGGCGTGTTCATCGGGTTCACCCTCTCCCAGGCCGGCATGGTCCGGCACTGGCACCTGGACCGGGGCTCCGGATGGCGGTGGCGGGCGGCCGTCAACGGCCTCGGGGCACTGCTGACCTTCGCGGCCCTGGTCATCGAGCTGGTGTCGAAGTTCGGTGAGGGCGGCTGGCTGGTCTTCGCCGCGGTCGCGGTCCTGGTGGCCGTGTTCGAGTCGGTGCACCGCACGTACCGGCGTATCGGCGCGGCCCTGCACCTCGGCGAAGTCCCCGCACGGCCGGAGCCGTGCCACACGGTCGTCGTCGTTCCCGTCGGCGCCGTGAACCTGCTCACCAGCGAGGCCATCAGCGCCGCGCTGTCACTGGGCGACGAGGTCCGCGCCGTCACCGTCGTGCACCCCGAGGACCGTGACGCCCCCTCCGCCGACGAGGTCCACGCCGCCTGGAACGCCTGGCGGCCCGGTGTCCCCCTCACCGTGCTGCACAGCCGCACCCGTTCCCTGACCCGGCCCTTCGTCGACCATCTGCGCGCGCTGGCCGCCCAGGAGCGGCAGGACCGGATCGTGGTCCTCATCCCGGAGATGCACCTGCCCAGGCCCTGGCAGCGGCTTCTGCAGAACCAGCGCGGTGCCGTCCTGGACCGCGCCGTCCGCCGTCACACCGATGCCGTCATCTGCCGCCTCCGGTTCCGCATCCACCTCGGTCACTGACCCTCACCGGCCGGCGGCGGCCCTCCCGCTCCGCGTGCGCGGCTCCGCCACGGTGGGGCCCCGCCCGCGACCGGCGGGGTCGGTCACACTGGGAGCCAGTCCGCCGCCGAGAGAGAGGGCGTCGATGCCCCACCCGTACGTCCTGCTGTCCGCCGCCATCTCGCTCGACGGCTACCTGGACGACACCGGTCCCGAGCGCCTGCTGCTCTCCAGCCCCGCCGACTTCGACCGGGTCGACGAGGTGCGGGCGTCGGCCGACGCGATTTTGATCGGCGCCGGCACCCTGCGGGCCGACAACCCGCGGCTGCTGGTGAACTCCCCGGAGCGGCGGGCCGCCCGCCGTGCCGCAGGGAAGCCGGAGTACCCGCTGAAGGTCGCGGTCAGCGCCTCCGGCGAGCTGGACCCCGGGGCGCCCTTCTGGCACACCGGCGGCGAGAAGGTCCTCTACACGACCGACGAGGGCGCGCTGCGGCTGCGGCGTACGGGCCTGGCCGCCGATGTCGTGCCGCTGGGCGCCGAACTCGGCTGGCCCCGGCTGCTCGAGCACCTGCACGACGTGCGCGGGGTGCGCCGGCTCATGGTCGAGGGCGGCGGGACCATCCACACACAACTGCTCCAGCAGCAGCTCGCGGACGAGGTGCAGCTCGTGCTCGCCCCGCTGTTCGTGGGGGACACGGACGCGCCCCGGCTGTTCGGGCCCGGGACCTACCAGGGCGGGCGGCTGCGGCTGGTGGAGACGCGGACCATCGAGGACGTCGTCCTCGTGCGTTACGAGCCCACCGCTCCCGGCACCGCCGGCCGCGCCGTGCCCGCGGACCGGCACTGGCTCCGGCTCGCCTGCGCGCTGGCGGCCCAGTGCCCGCCGTCCCGGACCGCGTTCAGCGTGGGCGCCGTGGTGGTCGCCGCCGACGGGACCGAACTCGCCCGCGGGTACTCGCGGGAGGGCGGCGACCCGGTCGTGCACGCGGAGGAGGCGGCGCTGGCCAAGGTCGACCCGGCGGATCCGCGGCTGCCGGACGCCACGGTGTACAGCAGCCTGGAACCGTGCGCCCGCCGCGCCTCCCGGCCGCGTCCGTGCGCCCGGCTGATTCTGGACGCCGGGGTGCGACGGGTGGTGACGGCGTGGCGGGAGCCGGACACGTTCGTCGAGGGCGCCGACGGGACCGGGGTGCTGGTGGCGGGTGGCGCGGATGTCGTCGTGGTGCCGGAGTTCGAGGAGCGGGCCAGGGAGCCGAACCGTCATCTGCTCGGCTGAGCGGGGCCTCGCCGTACGCCCGGGAACCGTGTGACGGGCGGTGGAAGGTGAGGTGGGTGCGAGCAGCCTTCCGGATGGCATATACTGGTGACACAACGACGCGGGGTGGAGCAGCTCGGTAGCTCGCTGGGCTCATAACCCAGAGGTCGCAGGTTCAAATCCTGTCCCCGCTACTGAAGGCTCAGGGCCGGAATCCGATCAATGGATTCCGGCCCTGAGTGTTTCCCGGACACACGGCTCTCCTTCGAGATGCGGTCAACTCGCCCGGTTTTCGGTGGTCATGGACCGTAAGGTCGCGCCGGAAGGTTTAGCGATCAAGCCGAACGGCTTGGAATCCGAGCCCCGAGTCTATTAACGTTCGATAACGCAGCACGGTCGTCCCAGCCGTCACAAGAGGCGGCTCCGTGCGCGCACGCCGAATCCCGCAAGGGAACCGGGGAACCACCAACTTGGGGTGAATCGCGCGTAACCGCCGTGTACGCATGGCTTGTTTACGCGCGTAGGAGACCTTCCCGCTCCGAACCCGTCAGCTAACCCGGTAGGCGAGACGGAAGGAAAGGAGTGCGCCTTCGTGGCGTCCAACCCGCCTGCCCCGGAAGCCCCGTTCGCGCCGAGCCGGCAGCACGGAGAGACCTTCGGCTACGACAGCCGCCGCGCCGACGAGGGCCCCTGGGAGGAGTGGAACCCCACCGCGGAGTCCATCCGTCCCGTGCGCGGCCGGCACCGTGTCGCCAAGCAGCGCGGCGGCGGACTCGCCCGCAGCTCCACCGTTCTCGGTGTCGGCGTCATCGCCGCCGTCGGCGCGGGCGGCATGGCGAGCGCCAACAGCGGCAAGCCGCCGGTGTCCATCTCGCTGCCCGACCTGCCCTCCGTGGGCTCCCTGTTCGACGACTCCTCCAACGCCGCCCCCGTGGGCTCGGCGACGGCGCTCAGCGGCGTCGGCGTGACCGCCGCCGAGGCCGAGGAGGGCACCTCGGACGCCGGCGAGGTGCTGCGCAACCGGATCATGGCGCAGGCCGAGCAGCAGCAGGTCCAGATCGAGGCCAAGGCCCAGGCTGATGCCGAGGCCGCCGTCGCCAAGAAGGCCGCCCAGGAGGCGGCGAAGGCGCGGGAGACGGCCGAGGCCAAGGCCGCCGCCGAGAAGAAGAAGGCGGAGGAGGAGGCCAAGCGGAAGGCCGAGGAGGCCGCGCGGAAGGCCGAGGAGGCCCGGCTGGCCGAGCTGGCCAAGCAGTACGCGCTGCCCACCTCCTCGTACACGCTCACCTCCACCTTCGGCCAGGCCGGTTCCATGTGGTCCTCCGGCTACCACACCGGCCTCGACTTCGCCGCGCCCACGGGCACCCTGCTCAAGGCGATCCACACCGGCACCATCACCGAGGCCGGCTGGGCCGGCTCCTACGGCTACCGCACGATCCTCACCCTCGAGGACGGCACCGAGCTGTGGTACTGCCACCAGTCGTCGATCAGCGTCAGCGTCGGCCAGAAGGTCAGCACGGGCGACGTGATCGGCCGCGTGGGCGCCACCGGCAACGTCACCGGGCCCCACCTCCACCTGGAGGTCCACCCGGGCGGCGAGTCCACCGGAGTCGACCCGCTGGCGTGGCTGCGCGGCAAGGGCATCAACCCCTGACGAACATGGACCGGTCTCACCCTTGACGAGCCTGTGAGACCGGTTTGCGCAACCTTTGCGGCCGGATGCGGCCCGGTCCGGAATGGGCCGCTCCGGCGCGGTTGTTGATGTTGGACATGACTTCTCTACGCAAACTGGGTTCGTCCGATCTCGAGGTCTTCCCGCTCGCCCTCGGCGGCAACGTCTTCGGCTGGACCGCCGACCAGGAGCAGTCCTTCGCCGTCCTCGACGCCTACACGGCCGCCGGAGGCAACTTCGTCGACACCGCCGACTCCTACTCCGCGTGGGTGGAGGGCAACCAGGGCGGCGAGTCCGAGACGATCATCGGCAAGTGGATCAAGGAGCGCGGCAACCGCTCCGATGTCGTCATCGCCACCAAGGTCAGCCAGCACCCCGACTACCGGGGTCTGAGCGCCGCCAACATCAAGGCCGCGGCCGACGCCTCCCTCAGGCGCCTGGGCACGGACCACATCGACCTGTACTACACGCACTTCGACCAGCCGGAAGTCCCCGTCGAGGAGATCATCGGCGCGCTCGACGAGCTGGTCAGGGCGGGCAAGGTGCGGCACATCGCCGCCTCCAACATCTCCGCCGAGCGACTCCAGGAGTCCCTGGACTTCTCCGACCGCGAGGGCCTGGCCCGCTACGTGGCGCTCCAGCCGCACTACAACCTGGTCTCGCGCGACACCTACGAGGGCGGGCTGGAGAACGTCGCCGAGCGGTCCGGCCTGGCCGCCGTTCCGTACTACGCGCTCGCCTCCGGCTTCCTGACCGGCAAGTACCGGCCCGGTGCGACGGTGGACAGCGCGCGGGCGCAGGGCGCGGCCAAGCACCTCGAGACCGAGCGCGGCCAGAAGGTCCTCACGGCCCTGGACGAGGTCGCCCGGGCCCATGACGCCGAGGTCGCCACGGTGGCCCTGGCGTGGCTCGCCGCGCAGCCGACGGTGACCGCCCCGATCGCCTCGGCGCGGACGGTGGAGCAGCTCCCGGCACTGCTCGGGGTCGCGGAGCTGCGGCTGACGGAGGAGGAGCTCGGGAAGCTGACGCGGGCATCGGCGTAACGCCCGTCCCCCGGGCCGCTACGGCTGGGTCCGGTATGGGTTGTACGAGGGATACGGCGCCGCCGGTCCGTACGACCCGTACCCCAGCGGCCGCGGGTGCACCCCGTACACCCCGTAGCCCGGCCAGGCCGGCGCGGCCATGGGCGTCGTCATCCTGGCCGCGTGGTCCAGCGCGGGCTGCGCCACCTCCCGCCTGCGCCACAGCTCGTGCAGCAGCTCCCGCTCCCGTACGGCGAAGTCGGCGCCGGTCCGCCCCCGACGCCCGCGGTGCCGGAGGAACGCCAGCGAGGTCGCGTACGCCTCGTACTGGGCGACCGTGCGCGCCGCCGTCCTGCCGAGGTGGCGCCGGGCGTGGTCGCGGGCCAGTCTGCGCGCCCGCATGGAGGCCAGGGCGAACGGTTCGGCCGGGGTGAGCCATCCGGCGGCGGTGTACGCGGGCAGCTCCTCGCGCACGGTCCTCAGCTCGCGCTGCCGGGTCCAGACGACCAGCCAGGTCAGCAGCCCGAACGCGGGCACCATGAAGGCGGCGTACACCGCGAAGAAGCCGTACTCGCCGAAGGTCGCCGAGCCGTTCCACAGGGCGTGCATGCCCATCGCGAGCAGCAGCCCGGCCGGCGGCGGCAGCAGGCGGCGCAGGCGGCGGTTCCCGGACATCGCGGCGATGCCGAAGCCGATGCCGGTGAGCACGGTGAACATCGGGTGCGCGAACGGCGACATGATGACGCGGACGAAGAAGGTCGCCGCGGTGACGGAGGCGATGCCCCGGTCACCGGTGAGCTGGTCGGTGCCGAAGGCGTTGCCGAGGTAGAGGATGTTCTCGGTGAACGCGAAGCCGGTCGCGGTCACCCCGGCGATGACGACCCCGTCGACGATGCCGGTGAAGTCGCGTCTGCGGAAGAGGAAGACCAGCAGGACGGCGGCGGCCTTCGCGGACTCCTCCACGACCGGCGCTATCACGGTCGCGCCCAGGGTGTCCGCGCCCGCGGGATCGGCGGTCGCCGTGGCGATCCAGTGGGTGGCGAAGCTGTTGGCGACGATCGCGATCAGGGCCGCCGCGCAGGCACCCCAGGCGAAGGAGAACACCAGGTTCCGCCAGGGGCCGGGCTCGACCCGGTCCAGCCAGCGGAAGGCGGCCGTCAGCAGCGGTACGGGCAGCACCGCGAGCCCGAGCCCGACGAGGAACCCCTCGGTGCCGGTCTGCCGGCGCACGAGAGCGAGGATGACCAGCCCGGAGAGGGCGAGCAGGGTGACGAGGGCGCCGTACCTGACCCATCGCCGCTGCCACCAGTGCGCGTGGCGGGACGTGCCGCCGGGAGCGCCGGGAGGTGTCGGGTACGGGGGGCAGGTGACCACGGCATCGGCCCTCACGAGGTCACCTGGGCACGCGGCGGAAGAGCAGATCGTTCACCACATGACCCTTCTCCAGTCCCTGGCCCTCGAAACGGGTCAGCGGCCGGAAGCCGGGACGTGGCGCGAAACCGCCGTCGGCCTGGGTGTTCTCGAAGTCCGGGTGTGCCGTCAGCACGTCGAGCATCTGCTGCGCGTACGGCTCCCAGTCCGTCGCGCAGTGCACGACCGCTCCGGGCCTGAGCCGGGCGGCGGCCAGCGTCAGGAACTCCGGCTGGATCAGCCGCCGCTTGTGGTGCCGCTTCTTCGGCCAGGGGTCGGGGAAGTAGACGCGCAGCCCGTCGAGGCTGTCGGGGGCGAGCATCTCGCGCAGCAGGATGATGGCGTCGCCGTTGCCGACGCGGACGTTGCCGAGTCCGTGCCGGTCGGCGAGGCTCAGCAGGTTGCCCTGGCCCGGGGTGTGCACGTCGACGGCGAGGATGTTGGTGTCCGGGTCCTCGGCCGCCATCCGGGCGGTGGCCTCGCCCATCCCGAAGCCGATCTCCAGCACGACCGGGCGCGTGTTCCCGAACAGCTCGGCGAGGTCGATCACCCGCTGCCCGTCGATGTCCAGCCCCCAGGCCGGCCACAGCCGCTGCAACGCGTCCGCCTGTCCCGCGGTCACCCGGCTCCGGCGCGGCTGGAAGCTGCGGATCCGCCGCTCGAAGTGCGAGCCGGCCGGATCGGCCTTGGGCCCGTCGGGGAAGCGCGGCTCCCCCTTGGCCCGGGTGTGCCGCACGGACACGCCGGGCGTGTGCCGGGGCAGCTCACCGGGGGCGGGAGCCTGGGGGGTGTTCAGCGAGTCAGTCACAGTGGGAACGATTTTACGTGGGGCCGGCACGAACCAGCCCTCAAGGATGACGGGACCCGGTGCGCCCTTCATGCCGATGCCAGGACGGCGAGGGCCCTCCTCGCCACCTCGCGCCCGATCGGCAGCGAGGCGGTCGCCGCGGGACTGGGCGCGTTGAGCACGTGCACCGTCCGGGCGCCCTCCTGGATCAGGAAGTCGTCCACCAGCGTGCCGTCCCGCAGGACGGCCTGCGCCCGCACCCCGGCGGCGGCCGGCACCAGGTCCTCCTCCCGCACCCCCGGCATCAGCCGGCGCACCGCCTGCGTGAAGGCGCCCTTCGACACCGACTGCCGCAGCTCCCCGGCCCCGTACCGCCAGTGCCGGCGGGCGATCCGCCACGACCCGGGCCAGCCCAGCGTCCCCGCCAGCTCCCGCGGCCGTACGACCCCCCATCCGTAGCCCTCGCGGGCCAGCGCCGGCACCGCGTTGGGCCCGATGTGCACACCGCCGTCGACCCCGCGGGTGAGATGTACGCCGAGGAAGGGGAACGCCGGGTCGGGCACCGGATACACCAGTCCCCGCACCAGCTCCGGCCGTGCCAGCTCGTAGTACTCCCCGCGGAACGGCACGATCCGCACCCCGGGCTCGTCCCCGGTCAGCCGCGCCACCTCGTCGCAGTACAGCCCCGCGCAGTTGACCAGCACGCGCGCGCGGACGACGTCACCGCGCTCCGTCAGGACGGCCGCCCCCAGCTCCGGGCGCCGGTCCACCCGCACCACCCGGGCCCCGTACCGGATCTCCGCGCCGGACGCCTCCGCCAGCTGCCGGGCCACCGCCGTGAAGTCGCAGATCCCCGTCGTCCCCACGTGGATCGCGGCCAGTCCGCGGATCTCCGGCTCGTACTCCTCGATCTGCGCGGGGCCCAGCTCGCGCACCGGAATGCCGTTCTCCCGGCCGCGCTGCACCAGTGCGTGCAGCCGGGGCAGCTCCTCCCGCCCGGTCGCCACGATCAGCTTGCCGGTCACCTCGTGCGCGATGCCGTACTCCGCGCAGAACTTGACCATCTCGGCGGCGCCCCCCGCCGCGTACCGCGCCTTCAGCGAGCCCGGCCGGTAGTAGATCCCGCTGTGGATCACCCCGCTGTTGCGTCCCGTCTGGTGCCGGGCCGGGCCCTGCTCCTTCTCCAGCACGGTCACGCGTGTGCCCGGCGCGGCGCGCGTGATCGCGTACGCCGTCGACAGGCCGACGATGCCACCTCCGATCACCAGCACGTCGCAGTCGTAAGCGATGTCCGGCCGCACCTGCTCCACCTCCCGCCTCGATAGTGCACTGCGCCACTGACAATGCCCTCGAACCGGCGGGACCGCGCGGCCGGGGTGCCCGGCCGGGCGGGGTTCAGGCCGGGGTCATCAGCAGCGGGCGGGCCCGCTCGCGCAGCTCGACCACGCGCGGCTCGTCGCGGTAGGGCTCGAGCCGGTGCAGGAGGTCCTTGACGTACTCCGTGGTGCGCGCGGAGGAGATCCGCCCGGCGACCTCCACGGCCCGCACGCCCTGCTCGCAGGCCGCGTCCAGATTGCCGGACTCCAGTTCGGCGACGGCCGAGACGACCAGTCTGAGGCCGTGCGAGCGGACGAATTCCTCCGTCGGCTTGGACAGCGCCTGTTCGGTGAAGCGGCGGACCTGGCGGGGTGCCTTCAGGTCCCGGTAGCACTCGGCGGCGTCGGCGGCGAACCGGTCGTAGCCGTAGAAGCCGAGCCAGGACGGGTCGTTGTCCCCGTCACGGGAACGCTCCAGCCAGCCCTCGGCCGCCTTCAGGGCGGCGCCGGCCGCCTGGGCGTCGCCCGCGCGCGCGTGGGCGCGTGCCTCGACGAGCCGGAAGAAGCTCATGGTGCGGGCCGTGGCCAGGCCCCGGTTGCGCTCCAGGGCGGCCTGCGCGAGGTCGACGCCCTCGTCGCCGAAGCCGCGGTAGGTCGCCTGGAGGGACATGGAGGCCAGGACGTAGCCCCCGAGGGGCACGTCGGCGGCGGCACGGGCCAGGCGCAGCGCCTGGATGTAGTAGCGCTGTGCGGCCTCCTGCTGGCCGGTGTCGAAGGCCATCCAGCCGGCGAGCCGGGTCAGTTCGGCCGAGGCGCCGAACAGCGCCCTGCCGACCTCGTCGGAGTACGAGGCGAGCAGCAGCGGCGCCGCCTCCACGCGTAAGCACTCCGGCACCATCGACGAACGCCAGTCGCCGCCTCCGTACTTGGAGTCCCAGCGCCTGGCGTCCTCGGCGGCCTCCCGCAGCTTCCGCACATCGCTGTGGCCGACTTTGATCGGTGCGCCGGAGGCCTCCGCAGGGCCCGCCTCGCGCGCCACCGAACTGTCGGCCGGGGTTATCAGCCAGCGCGAGGCGGGCGTTGCGTATGCGCTCACTGCGAACGATCCGGCGAGCGACTGCCAGATGCCGCCGGAACCGGCCCGGCGGCCGGCGAGGTCGAGCCGGTACAGCTCCGTCGCCGACTTCACCGCCTGGCCCACGTCCCTGGGGAAGGCGAGGCCCACTTCGGGTGCGGGATCCGCGTCCGCCAGGCCGATCTCGTGGAGCGGCACCGGGCGGCCGAGCTTCTGCCCGATGGCGGCCGCGATGAGGTGCGGCGCCGCACCCTGCGGCACCATCCCCTTCGAAACCCAGCGCGCCACCGAGGTCTTGTCGTAGCGAAGTGTCAACCCGCGCTGGGCGCCGAGGTCGTTGACGCGCCGCGCGAGTCCTGCGTTGCTGATTCCCGCGAGGGCGAGAACGGCGCCGAGCTTTTCGTTCGGCCCGCGTTGCTCCCTGGACATGCGCCACCCCTCGACACAGACGGCTGCCGCGCTGGCATAACCACGCGGCATTCGTAAACCCAGCGTAGTTCGCCGCATCCCAAGCGTTAAGGGGCATTCTTCCGGATGGCGGGATTGTGGCCCGCACGGAAGTGCGGTCCCTGCACGCAGGGTTGCGGCGTGCCCCCGATGTGTGGCCGTGCGCCCGTCCGTGCGCTCTTCTCCGGCCACCGGGGGAGCGGTTCCATGGTCCCGCGTGGGTCGGCCCGCTGTACTGGATCCAGTGGGCTGGGGGACACCGCCGCCTTCATCCCCGCGGGTGGCGGAACGGTCCGGGGGGCGAACTCCGCCTCCCGGACCGCGTGTTGTCTGCGCGGCGCGCAGAGCGAGTACGGAGCGTGCGCACACGTGTCCCCATGGCGCGGAATTGGCCGAAAATCGATCCCGCTTCCCAGCGCCGACTACGGCTCCCACCACGGTACTTGAGGGCGCGAAGGGTGTTGCGGGGAGCGCATCAGGGGGCGCATTCGAGTCGCGGAAGCCTTGCGCGGTACGGGCGTTCGCCAGCACCACTGCAGGCGCACGGGGGCGTGTGCGGTGCACCGAAGGCGGCTCCGCCTCCCCTCCGGCGCGCCTCCTTCGTGGCAGCATGGTGACCCGGTTCGTTGCGGTGCACTGGGTGCCCACAGGCGGTGGAGGCTTCGATGCGGTGGTTGGTGGGATGGAGCAGCACCGCCGCGGGCGTCACCGGACTCGGCTCCGCCGGTGCCACCGGACAGGACGGCCAGACCCTGCACCCGGTGGGCTCCCAGCTCCTGTGGGGCGACCCCGACCCGCTGTGGGCGGTCGGCGACTGGCGTCCGGACGAGGTCCGCGTGGTGCAGGCCGACGCCCGGACCAGGATCGCGGTGCTCGGCATCTGCGGGGCCTCCGACGAACAGCTGCGGGTCGGCCTGTTCGCCGCGCGCGGGGGCGCGCTCAGGCATCTGACGGCCTGGCCGGGAAGCTACACCGCCGTCGTGCAGGTGGGCCGCCGCATCACCGTCTGCGGCGATCTCGCCGGAGCCCGCCCGGTGTTCCACACCCCGTGGGCCGGCGGCACGGCGTACGCGACGGCCGCGCTGCCGCTGGCCGACCTCATCGAGGCCAACCTCGACTTCGGGCACCTGGCCGCCCTGCTGGCCGCCCCCGACGTACCGGCCGCGCTGGACGACTCCACGCCCTACGAGGGCGTACGGCGCATCCCGCCGGGGCACGCGCTGATCCTGCGGGCGGGGGCGCGTGAGGTCGCCGGGTACGAGCCGGTCGCCTCGCTCGCGGTGGCCGCACCGCCGGCCGACCCGGACAGCGCGGTCGACGCGGTGCGCGACGCGCTGGTGGAAGCCGTCCGCGCCCGGCTGTCCGCGCCCCGGCACGTGCCCGACATCGACCCCGGCCCGGTGCCCGGCATGGGCCCCGCCGAACGTCGCGCGGCCCGCGGGATGCCGGTGCCGGGCATCGGGGCCGATCTGTCCGGCGGACCGGCCTCGGGCACGCTCGCGTTGCTGGCCGCCGGGCTTCCGGGCCGGCCGGGCACCCTCCTGGGCCACGGCACGGGAGCGGGGGAGCGCCTGCTCGCGGTCACCTTCAACGACCTGACGGCCGACGGGCGCGAGGCCGAACTGGAACGCGCCGGGACGCTCGCGGCCAACCCCCGCCTGCACCACGTGGTGGTGACCGGCGGCGAGGACGTGCTGCCCTACGCCGAGCTGGACGGCCCCCTCACCGACGAACCCGGCCCGTCCCTGATCGCGGCGGCACGGCACCGCGCACGGCTCGCCGCGGGCAGCGCGGACCACTTCACCGGCCACGGCGCCCGGCAGGTCCTGGACGCCCACCCGGCGCGCCTGGCCGACCTGCTGATGGACCGCAAGCGCCGCCACCTGGTCCGGCCCGTCGCCGCGCTCGCCAAGGCCGACGGATCGGTCATGGTCCCCGCGCGCGTGTACGGCGCGGCGCGGCGGCTGGCGCGGACGCCCTACAGCACGGGACTCGACCTGCTCGCCGAACGGCTGATGCACCGCCGCTTCGACGAGCCCGGGGGCACCGTCGGGGCGTCACTGGCCGCACTCACCTGGGCGAGACCCGGGCCGGCGGCCCGGTGGCTGACCGGAGAGGCACTGGCTGAAGTATCGGTTCGCCTGCAAGGGGCGACGATCCGCTCGGGGGTGGGGCCCGGGCAGCGGCCGGGCGACTACCGCGCGCGTGCCGCCCTCGCCCGGCAGGCGGCGGACCTGCGGGTGCTGGAGCAGGCGGCCGAGGTCCGCTCCCAGCGGCTGCACACACCCTTCCTGGACAACCAGGTCGTCCGTGCCTGCCGGGCCCTGCCCGAGGCCCTGCGGGTGCAGCCGGGCGCCCGTGCGGTGATCCTGCGCACGGTCCTCCAGGGCGCCGGGGTGGGCGACCTGCCACGCGGCTGGGGCGCCCCCTCGCACGCCTCGGCCGCGGCGGCGTCCCGCACCGGCCTGCGCGTGGCCGTGAACGACCTGGTGGACCTGTTCGCCACCCCCCTGCTCGCCGAGGCCGGCCTGGTGGAGGCGCGTGTGGTCCGCAAGGCCCTGCGCGCGGCGGCGCAGGGCGAGCCGCTGCCGCTGGACGGCCTGGCGGAGCTGGTGTCCCTGGAGCTGTGGCTGCGGCGCCTGCTGTCCCGCCGCGGCACCTGCTGGACCGGCACACCCGCGCGTGCCCGCGCGGTACCTGCGGGCATCGCCCCGCAGCGGGGCGCGCTGGCCTCCGGCGGCCGGCCGAGCCCTAGCGGCAGGTGAACCCGGACTCGGCCCAGTCCGCGAGGGCCACGGTGTCGAAGGCGCTGTGCGGCTCGACGACCAGCCGTACGGTCCGGTGGCCGGCGAGGCTCACATGGACGGGGACAGCCGGGTCGCCGCCCGCGATCGTCCCCGAGTTCCACACGCGGACGCCGTCGGCGTACACCGAGAAGGAGACCCGGCCGAGCCCGGCCGTCAGATCGTCGACGCCGACCACGGCGTCGTAGGCGGAGCACTCCCGGTTGAGGTCGATGGTGACGGAGGACTCGCCGTGCACGGTCACCCCGTGCGCGTACCGCTTGCCGGCGATCCACAGGCTGTGGCGCTGCCACACCCAACTGCTCGCGCCGAGCCGCATCTCGGGGCGGGTGCCGTCTCCGGTGATGTCGTACCTCAGCTCGTTCCACGGGTAGACCACCGGCGCGGGCGGAGGAGTCGGCGTCGGCGGGGGAGTCGGCGTCGGCGGGGGAGTCGGCGTGGGGGTGGGCGCGGGCTCCTTGGCCGGGGTGGGCGCGGGCTCCTTGGCCGGGGCGGGCGTCGGCGACGGTGACGGCTCGGGTGCCGGTGTGGGGACGACGGCGGGGGGCGGCGTCGCCGCGGCGGGAAGCACCGGAGGCTCGACGCCCGGTGTCGGCTTCGGCTTCGGTGCGGGCCTCGGCGGCTCGGGCTTCGGCTTCGGTGCCGGCCCCGGCGGCTCCGGCGTCGGGGCCGGTGCGGGCGCAGGAGGGGGCGCCGGTGTCGGCGGCTGCGGCTCGACGACCGGGACGGACGCGGCGGGCCGCGCCTCCGGCTTCCCGGCCGGGGCCTCCTCGCCGACCAGCGCGAGCGCGACCGCCGCGGCGGCCACGGCGACCACACCGGCCGCGATCCCCGCCTTGATCGGCGCGCCCAGCCCCTCCGAGGCCGCCGCGCCGCCGCCACCGGAGGCACCCCCGGACGCGGTACTCGCGGCCCCTGCCGCGCCCGCCGCGCCCGCGCCGCCGGCGACGATGCCCAGCGCCTTGGCGTACCCGGCGGCGCCGAACCAGCCGATGACGGCGACCGGGACCACGGCGGGGATGCCGCCGGCGACCTCCGCGATCTGCGTGGCCGCCAGCCGGCACTTGGCGCACTCCTCCAGGTGCTTGCGCAGCCCCCGCTCGGCACGGGTGCGCAGCTTGCCGCGGGCGTAGCCGCCGAGTTGGTCGGCGTATCGGGCGCACTCCTCGTCGGCGGTGAGGGCGGCACTGACATGGGCCTGGAGGTAGGCCTGCCGCAGACCCTCCCGGGCCCGGCTGGCCAGCACCCGCGTGCCGTTGGCGTCCAGCCCGAAGAGCGTGGCGACCGCGCTCGGCGACTCGTCCTCGACCTCCGTGTGCCACAGCACGGCCTGCCACCGCTCGGGCAGCGAGCGGAAGGCCCGCATGGCCATCGACTGCTCGGCCCGGTGCATCGCGCGCACGTCGGCGCCGGGGTCCAGGCCCGCTCCGAAGGAGCCGGTGGACGCGGCGTCCTCCGCCGGCTCCGCGGCCCGCCCCGCCTGCGCGGCGAACACGGCGAAGTCGTCGACCAGTTGCTCGCGCCGGGCGGTGCTGGCCCACCGCGCGGCGACCCGCCGGACGGTGGTGAGCAGATAGGCGCGTACGGCGTGCTCGGGGCCGGAGCCGCCGCGCACCGCCTGGAGCACCCGGGCGAACACCTCGGCGGTCAGGTCGTCGGCGGTGTGGGAGTCCCGGCAGCACGTGCGCGCGTACCGGCGTACGGCGTCGGCGTGGCGCCGGTACAGCTCCTCGTACGCGCTGTCGTCGCCCGCGCGCACCCGCCCGATCAGCTCGGCGTCCGACGGCGGCAGGTCCGCCGAGAGCACAGGCTCCGCGGCGGACGGCGGCTCGCCCGCCTCGAGCCGCTCGCGCTGCGCCGGTACGCCGCCGTGTGCCGGGGAGCCGCCCTGGACCGGTACGCCGCCCCGTGCCCGGGGGCCTCCCTCGGCCCGCCCGGTGCCGCGCGGAACCCCGGACGGTCCGCCCTGGGCCGGCACCTGCGGAGAATCCGGCCCGGCCGTCCGCGACCCGCCGTCACCGACGCCGTCATCACGCCCGTCAACGCTCATCGCGCAAACGCCCCCGTAGCCGGCCAGACCGTCCCGATCACCGGGTCAGACTGCCACACCGGCCACCGCCGGGCCCCGGCGGCAGGGATCCTCCACCCGTCCGTGGGGCCCGGTCGTAGCCGGGTACCGTCCTCACCCGTAAGAGGACGGCCCGCCGGACACGTCTCACGCGAGGGACACGGCTCACGCGGGCCGCGAGCGCAACCCCTCCAGCAGGATGTCCAGCAGCCGGGCCGAAGCAGCCGCCTGCTGCGCCGCGTCCGGCAGCGAGGGCGCCGCCGTCGCGATGACCAGCAGCACGTCCGACACCGACACGTCCGGCCGCAGTTCGCCCGCCGCGCGCGCCCGCTCCACGAGCCGGCCCACGACCTCCAGCAGCGCCGCCGCCCCCGCGTCGTCCTCCACCGCGCCGGACTTGGGCGCCGCCCCGTCGGCGACGAGCCTGAGCTCCCCGGAGCCCGGCTGGGCGCGCTGCTGCGGCACCCGGGGGTCGGCCCGGTCCTCGGTGACCGAGACCCGCAGCACCTGCGGCGGCAGCAGCCGCCCGGCGCCGGAGGCCACCGACGTCCGCAGGAAGCGGGAGAGCGCCGACCACGGCTCGTCCTCCTGGCCGAGCGCGGCCCGCGCCTGGTCGGCCAGCCGGGAGGTCTCCTCCTCGGCTATCCGCCGCACCAGGACGTCCTTGCTCGGGAAACGCCGGTACACCGTGCCGACGCCGACCCGGGCGCGCCGCGCCACGTCCTCCATCGGCGCGCCGTACCCCAGTTCGCCGAAGACCTCGCGGGCCGCCCGCAGCACGTGCTCGAGGTTGCGCTGTGCGTCCACGCGCAGCGGCGCCGTCCGGCCCGTCCGGGGCTCGTCCCCGTGCGCGTTGCCCGCCGCAGCGCCCATCGCCCCGCCACCGGGTGCCATGGCGGACGCGGTGGACCAATGAGTGCCCTGAATGTGCATATGTGATCCCCCGGTAATGACGTCTCCCCCCGGAGACTCTCCCCGTCCCTGATTCCGGAGTGCGCGGAACGGGATCACGCACGATCGGGCCCGCCCCCGAGAGCCGGTGGTACTCGGCGGGCTCGCTCGGATCACATCCCCCACACCCCGTCGACACACGAACATAGTTGAGAGGGAGTCAATTCAGAAGGGGCAGGTTCCGCACAGAGCGCCCCCCGATCGGAGTACGAGCCGCATACGTCCGTATTGCGCCCCCTTCCGTCTCCCGGCGAACACCCACTGACCTGCGCCCTTTCCTCGCACGTCGATAATTCGGCCAACCCCGCGCCGCTCCGGCCGACGGTCACACAATTGGTCGGGGCTGTGGACAAACGAGAGCGTCGGGTGCGTCATGGGATGGTGAAGGAACGTGCGCGCATTCTCGTTGTCGGCGGCGGCTACGTCGGGATGTACACGGCCCTGCGCCTGCAGCGGCGGTTGAAACAGGAGCTCAGTCGGGGCGAGGCGGAGATCACGGTGGTCACGCCCGATCCCTATATGACGTATCAGCCCTTCCTGCCCGAGGCCGCGGCCGGCGCGATCTCCCCCCGGCACGTCGTCGTCCCGCTGCGCCGCGTACTCGACCGGTGCCGCATCATCGTCGGCGAGGCCACCTCCATCGACCACGCGCACCGCACCGCGACCCTCACCACCCTCGCCACGGAGGAGACCGGCGGCACCGAGAAGCTGACGTACGACGAACTCGTCCTCGCCCCGGGATCCGTCTCGCGCACCCTGCCCATCCCCGGCCTGATCGACTACGGCATCGGCTTCAAGACCGTCGAAGAGGCCATCGGCCTGCGCAACCACGTCATCGAGCAGATGGACATCGCCTCCTCCACCCGCGACCCCGCGATCCGCGACGCGGCCCTCACCTTCGTCTTCGTCGGCGGCGGGTACGCGGGCGTGGAGGCGCTCGGCGAACTGGAGGACATGGCCCGCTACGCCGCCCGCTACTACCACAACGTCAAGCCCGAGGACATGAAGTGGATCCTCGTCGAGGCCTCGGACCGCATCCTGCCCGAGGTCGGCGAGGAGATGGGCCGCTACACGGTCACCGAACTGCGCCGCCGCAACATCCAGGTCCTCCTGCGGACGCGCCTCGAATCGTGCGCCGACCGGATCGCCGTCCTCAGCGACGGACAGCGCTTCCCGACCCGTACGGTCGTGTGGACCGCGGGCGTCAAACCGCACCCGATCCTCGCCGCCAGCGACCTGCCGCTGAACGACCGCGGGCGCCTGAAGTGCACCGCGCAGCTGACCGTCGAGGGTGTCGAGCACGCCTGGGCCGCGGGCGACGCCGCCGCCGTCCCCGACGTCACCACCGGCGAACCGGGCAGCCTGACCGCCCCCAACGCCCAGCACGCGGTCCGTCAGGCCAGGCTCCTGGGCGACAACATCAGCCACTTCCTGCGCGGCGAGCCCCTGGAGACGTACGCGCACACGTACGCCGGCTCGGTCGCCTCACTCGGACTGCACAAGGGCGTCGCGCAGGTCTACGGGCGCAAACTGAAGGGCTACCCCGCCTGGTTCATGCACCGCGCCTACCACCTCAGCCGGGTGCCCACGGTCAACCGCAAGACCCGGGTGCTCGCCGAATGGATGCTGGCGGGACTCTTCAAACGGGAGATCGTCTCCCTGGGTTCACTCGAACATCCCCGGGCGGAGTTCGAACTCGCGGCCGGTGGAAAACATCCTCTCGACCCGAACATCAACCCGAAAGGGTCGTCCTGACCGGACCGGGGAACTCCGCCGCACGCCCCGGCGTCCAACGGATGTCGGCGCGGTCGGCCACACCACCCAACCGGCCCGCGGCCGAGGACGGGCAGTCGCCCGCCCGGCACGGATGACGCATTCCCGCTGTGCCGCACCCCCGGGACAGTAAGAATGTGCGGTCACCGCCGCGCGGCCCCTGACCCCCGGCCGGGCCCGGAGCTGGCCTGAGACGACGACACGAGGCAAGGATTCGTGAACTTCACGCGCTGGAGCGCCCGGCTCCCCGGAATCAACGGAACGCAGCGCCGCACGGCGGCTCGGCCCGATCTCGCGACCGTCCCGGACCGGCGGGCGGACGGCACCGTACCCCCGGCCCGCGCCGAACAACTGACCGACGAGACGGTGCCGGTGCCCGCCGTCGACGAACTCCCCGCACGCGAGGTCCTCGACCGCGTCCCGGCCCTCGTCGCCCTCGTCCACGGCACCGACCACCGCATCGCCTACGTCAACGACGCCTACGCGGCGGCCTTCGGCGTACGCCCGCTCGGCGGACCCGCCCGCGAGGCCCTGCCCGAACTGCGCGAACTGGGGCTGCTCCCGCTCCTGGACCAGGTGCTGCGCAGTGGCAGGCCCCGCACCCTGAAGTCCCGCAAGGCACCCGACGGCCGCTCGTACACGTTCACGTGCACACCGGTCGCCGAACCGAAGGACGACGGCCGCGGCGTTCTGGTCTTCGCCACCGACGTCACCGACCACGCCGACGCCGCCGAACGCCTGCGCGCCAGCGAGCGCCGGCAGCGCGAGACCGCCGTCACCCTCCAGCGCTCGCTCCTGCCCCAGGTGCTGGAGCAGCCCGACGACCTGCGCATCGCCGCCACCTACCGGCCGGGCGGCACGGAGGCCGCGGTCGGCGGCGACTGGTACGACGTCATCACCCTCGGCGGCGGCCGCACGGCACTGGTCATCGGCGACGTGATGGGCAGAGGGGTGCGCGCGGCCGCGGTCATGGGCCAACTGCGCACCGCAGTCCGTGCCTACGCCCGCATGGACCTGCCCCCGCACGAGGTCCTGCAACTCCTGGACGGCCTCGCCGCGGACATCGACGCCAACCAGATCGCCACCTGCGTGTACGCCGTCCACGACCCCAACGAGGGCCGGCTGGTGTACGCCTCCGCCGGGCACCTGCCGATCCTGGTCCGCGACGAGAACGGCACCGTGCTGCGCGCCGACGAACCCACCGGCCCGCCGCTCGGCACCGGCGGCTGGGTGCACGCCTCCGGCTCGGTCCCGCTGAGCCCCGGCTCCACGGCGGTCCTCTACACCGACGGCCTGGTGGAACGCCGCGACGAGGACCTCGACGAGGGGATCGCCGCGCTGGAACGCGCGCTCGCCGGCGCCACCGGCTCCCCGCAGGTGGTCTGCGACCGCCTGGTCCGCTCGGCCGGTGTGCAGGCCGACCACGACGACGACGTGGCCGTCCTCGTCCTCCAGCACCCCGCCCGCACCGGCCCGGACGGCGAACTCTTCCGCAACGCCGCACTGGAACTGCTCGGCGGAGTGGAAGCGGCCCCGCGCGCGCGTGCGTTCGCCTCCGGCGTCCTCGCCAGCTGGCGCTTCCCGCCCGATCTGCACGACCTGGGCGTCCTCGCCGCCAGCGAACTGGTCGCCAACTCCCTCCAGCACGGCACCCCGCCCATGCGACTGCGGCTCCGGCGCACCGACCGCCGCCTCATCGTCGAAGTCACCGACGGCGACGACCACCTCCCCAGGCGCCGCCGCGCCGACCCGGGCGACGAGTCGGGCCGCGGCATCGCCATCATCGCCACCATCGCCACCAACTGGGGTTCACGCAGAACCCCGGGCGGCGGCAAGGCGGTGTGGTGCGAGTTCACCCTGCCGGAGACGGCGGGCCGGCGGGGCCGGCGCTGAGGCGAACCGTCCGCCGGGCAGCGGGGGTCCGGGGCGCGGCCCCACGACCGGCCGGCGGGCGCGGGCTCAGGCCTCCGCGCCCACCGGCTCCGCGGCCACGCCGCCCCGAGCGACCACCCGGCTCCGAGCGGCCCACGGATGGTCCTGCGCGGGGCTGAGCCCCCGCCCCAGCCGCAGCGCCAGGACGGTGATCAGGAGCGAGAACAACAGGAACGTCACCACGTACGGCCCCGGCAGCGAGGCCGCCAGCGGCCCGCCCGCGGCCGGGCCGAGCGCCAGCGCGAGCTGCTTCACCAGGGCGAAGGCCGAGTTGTACTGCCCAGCCATCCCCTCCGGAGCGAGGTCCGCCACCAGCGGCGCGACCGTCGGCGACAGCATCGCCTCACCGAGCCCGAACAGGGCGTACGTCGAGATGAACGCGGCCGTGGCCATCGCCCGGCTGCCGTGCCCGAGTCCCGCGTACGCCGCCGCGGCCCACGCCACGGCCCAGATCAGCCCCACGGCCGCGATCATGCGCGACCGCCGCCGCCGCTCCACGAACTTCAGCACGGCGAACTGCGCCACCACGATCATCAGCGTGTTCGCGGCGAGCGCCGTCCCCAGCGTCGACGTGGCCATGCCCGCTGCCTCCACGCCGTACGCGCTCAGGCCCGACTCGAACTGCCCGTAGCAGGCGAAGAACAGTACGAAGCCCAGCACGCACAGCTGCACCATCGCCCGGTTCCCGACGAGCTGCCTCCAGCCGTCCCCCGCCGGCTGTCCGGCCCGCGCCGAGCCGTCGGGGAGCCGCGGCGAGTGCGGCATCCGCACCGTCGACATCAGCACGACCAGCAGCAGGAACACCGCCGCCTCGATCGCGAACAGCAGTGTGAAGGAGGAGACCCGGGTGGTGTCGACGAGGTGCCCACCGATGAGACCGCCGACGCCCAGCCCGAGGTTCTGGAGGAAGAACTGCATCGCGAACGCCCGCGACCGCGTCTCCGCGGTCGAGCAGTCCACGATCATCGTCGCCAGCGCCGGCTGCATCACGGCCTGCCCCGCGCCGAGCGCCGCCGCCGACAGCAATACGGTTTCGGCTCCGCCCGCCAGCCCCAGGCTCAGGGCGCCGAGCGCGGCCGTGACCAGGGCGGCGAGCAGGACCGGCAGCGGGCCGCGCCGCACGATCGCCCGGCCGGCGAACGGCAGCACGATCAGCGCGGCCACGGCGAAGACGGCGAGGACGATCCCCGCCGTCATGGCTCCCAGACCCCGCACCTGCGCCACATAGACGTACAGGTAGGGAACGGTGAAGCCGAGCCCGAACGCGCTGAGTGCGTTGCCCACGTGGATCCGGCGCATCGCTGCGCCCATCGCCCTGGTCACGTTCACCCTCTCTTAAGCAGGTAGCAAGTAGTGGACATGGGTGCTTGAAGTGGTCAGTAGTTAGTACCGAAGACTTCGAAGCTAAAGTTAGAAGCTAAACAGTACACCTGGAAGGACTTCAACGCCAAGCAGTTCCGTGCCATACTGCGGGCATGGGCGACAACCCCGGCGGCACCGACGGCATCGGCACTGAGCCTGCGCTCGAAGAGCAGATCGCCGCCTACCAGCGCGAGTTCCAGGACCTCGACCCCCAGGTCGAGCAGATCGTCTCCGCGCTGTCCCGGCTCAACCGGCGGATGAACGTGGCCTACGGCCGGCAGACCGCCGCGCTCGGCATCAGCAACGCCGACTGGGAGGTGCTGAAGGCCCTCGTCCTCTCCGGCGCCCCCTACCGCCTGGGCCCGAGCGACCTCGCCAAGCGCCTCGGCCTCACCCCGGCCGCGATGACCCACCGCATCGACCGGATGGTGGCCGAGGGTCTGGTCGACAGGGAGCGCGACGAGGCCAACCGCGTCCGGGTCATCGTGGAGCTGACGTCCGAGGGCCGCGAGAAGTGGCTCGAGGTCATGCGGCTGGCCACGGTCTTCGAGGGTGACCTCCTCCAGGACCTGTCCCCGGCCGAGCGCACGGCCCTCGGTGAGGTCCTGACCCGGATCCTGCGCCGTGTCGAGCACGCCCAGCCGGACGCCGGCGGCCGGCTCTCCGACCTCGACTGAAAACCCCGGCGGGGACGCTTGACAGTCGCCTGCCGGATCCGTAATGTTCTCCGGGTTGCCGCGGAGCCGTAAGGGTTCCTCGTCGACACCTCCGCCGCATGAGCGGCACTCAAACCACCAGCACGATCTCCCATCCGGGATTGTTTTCGGCGTGCCCGAATTCAATTCGAGTGGGACTTGTCGATCTTGATTCGGCGCCCCGAGGGCCCGATTGGGAATCGCCGAGAGGATCCGCTAAGGTTTGAGACGTCGGAACGGCCCAACGGCCGCGAAGACAAACCCCGCTGACTGGGGGTCAGGCCGAGAAAGGATCTGATAGAGTCGGGACCGCCGGAAAGGGAAACGCGAAAGCGAAAACCTGGAAAGCGCCGAGGAAATCGGATCGGAAAGATCTGATAGAGTCGGAAACACCGAAGGGAAGCCCGGAGGAAAGCCCGAGAGGGTGAGTACAAAGGAAGCGACCGTTCCTTGAGAACTCAACAGCGTGCCAAAAATCAACGCCA